>JBPYFM010000024.1:0-20777 GCA_051986435.1 Solirubrobacterales bacterium
GGCTCGGTGGCCTTCGAGGACGATCACGAGCGCGACCTCGAGCTGCGCGCCCACGGGATCGCCACGCGCCGCTACACCGGCGACCAGCTGGAAGCCGCTCCGGAGGCGGTCGCAGCCGACCTGCGGCGGGCTTTGGAGAGACCGAGGTAGGCGGCCGCAGTAAGGCCGGAAGCTATCCGTCCTCGACCGGAGCGCGAGCGGTGCGCAGCAGGCGGAAGCTCTTGCGGCGGGTCGCGGTGAGGATCGCGCGGCGGAAGGACGGGAAGGCGGCGCGGCCGCCGGCGGTGTCGCACGGCTCGATCGCGTCGACGCGGTACTCCTCGCCGCCGTGGACGACGACGCAGCCGCCCGCCGCCTCGATGTTGCGGAGCCAGTTGACGTCCTCGCCGTAGGTGAGCTCGGCGACGAAGCCCTCCGGCACCTTGGCCAGGACCACGGGCGTCTCGTAGGTGCGGCCGGAGCGGCGGCCGACGTGGCGGATCAGCGAGAACGGCCCGCCGCCCGCGCGCGCCGCCCGGACCGTGACGCGGTTGAGCGTGTTCTTCAGCAGCCAGAGATAGGACCTGCGCAACGAGACACGCATCGGTCGCACTCTACGACCGGGGTGCCGCGCGCTCGCTCAGGCGGCGACGGTGCGGGAGAGCAGCGCCGAGAGCTCCTCGCAAGCGCGCTCCGCCGCGGCCTCGTCGTAGGCCGGCGTGTCGGCCATCGTGTAACCGTGCTCGGCGCCCTCGTAGACCTCGGCGCGGAAGTCCTTGCCGGCCGCGCGCAGGGCGTCTTCGAGGGTCGCGATCTGCGCCGGCGTCGCGCTTTTGTCGTGGTCGGCGAAGCCGAGGTAGAGCTCGGCTTCGATCTCGCCGGCGCTCCGGTGCGGGCTGTCCTCGTCGTCGGTGACGAGGCCGCCGGTGTGGAAGCAGCCGAGGGCCGCGACGCGCGCGGGGTAGGCGGCGGCGATCCGCCAGCCCAGCCGCCCGCCCATGCAGTAGCCGGTGATCGCGACCGGCCCGCCGCCGTCCTCCTCCTCGAGCCGGCCGAGGTAGGCGGCGCCGTCGGCGACGATCCGCTCGGTGGTCAGTTCGCGCAGCAGCGGCATCACCCGGCCGAAGACCTCGCCGCGGCGCTCCGGGTCGCCGAGCCCGTCGAGCGAGACCACCGGTGCCCGCCCCGCCCGGTAGAAGACGTTCGGCGCGAGGACGACGTAGCCGGTGGCGGCGATCCGGTCCGCCATCGCCTCGATCTGCGGCCGCAGGCCGAACGCGTCGACCATGAACAGCACGCCGGGGTAGGAGCGCCCGTCGTCGGGCCGGGTCAGGTAGGAGTCGGCGACTCCGTCGGCCGTTTTGACGTCGATCTTCGCGCTGTTCACTTCACACCTTCCGGTTCGATCGTTGTACCCAGATCAGGTGCAACCATAGTGAGACCGGGTCTCGGGAAGTTCGCCCGCCGAGGCGGGAGCGGGGCGCCGCGCCGGGCGCCGTGCCCTACCGCCGTAGCGGCGCCAGGCTTTCGGCGGCGAAGAGCTCGTGGACCATGCGGACCGTGATGCCGCCCTCGCCGACGGCGGAGGCGACGCGGTTCATCGAGCCCGCGCGGACGTCGCCGGCGGCGAAGACGCCGGGGAGGCTCGTCTCGAGGGCGAAGGGCTCGCGGTCGAGCGGCCAGTCGCCGGCGCGGCGGGCGGCCTCGCCGGTGAGGAGGAAGCCGCCGTCGTCGCGCAGCGCCTCGGGCGGCAGCCAATCGGTGTTCGGATCGGCGCCGATCATCAGGAAGAGGGCGTCGGCGGGGACGGTCTCGGCGGCGCCGTCGGCGTCGCGGAGCTCCAGGCGCTCGAGCCATTCGCCACCGCCACCGCCGACCACCTCGGTCCGCGGGCGCACCTCGACGTTGGGCGCTTCGGTGACCTGCCGGACGAGGTAGTCCGACATGCCGAAGTCGAGCGCGCCTTTGCGGACGACCAGGGTGACGCGGCGGGCGTAGTCGGCGAGGTGGAGCGCCGCCTGCCCGGCGGAGTTGGCGCCGCCGACGACGAAGACCTCCTGGCCCGTCATCCCCGGCGCCTCGGTGGCCGGGCCGCCGTAGAAGACGCCGGCGCCGGTGAGGCGGTCGAGCTCCGGGACCGGCAGGCGGCGGTAGGTCGCGCCGGTGGCGACGAGCACCGCGCGGGCCCGCACGAGCGCCCCGTCGGAGAGGCTGACGAAGAGGAGCTCGCCTTCGCGCCGCAGGTCCAGGGCCTGGTGCATGAGCGCGAACTGGGCGCCGAACACCCACGCCTGCTCGTAGGCCCGTTCGGCCAGCCGCCGGCCGCTGACGCCGCGCGGGAAGCCGAGGTAGTTGCGGATCAGCGAGCTCGAGGTCGCCTGGCCGCCGATCCCGCCCTCGTCGACGACCAGCGTGCGGAACCCCTCCGAGGCGGCGTAGACCGCGGCCGAGAGCCCCGCCGGCCCGGCCCCGACGATCACCAGGTCGAACTCGCTGCGCTGCGGATCGACCGTCGCGCCCGCGGCCGCCGCGATCTCGACGTTGGTCGGGTCGGCGAGGACCTCCCCGTTGGGGAAGACGACGAGCGGCAACGGGTCCGCGCCGTCGACCGCGGCCTCGGCGAGCAGCTCCCGCCCCTCCTCGGAGTCGGCCAGCGTGAAGGTGTGGGGGAGCGCGCACCGGCCGAGCACCTGGCGGAGCTCGTAGGCGCGCCCCGTCCACGACTCGCCGACAACGTGGATCGTGTGCGGGGCCGAGCGCCGCGCGTGCGCCCACTCGAGCAGGAAGCTCGTCACCGACTGGTGGAAGAGCTCGTCCGGCGCGCAGGTCGGCCGCACCACGTAGTACTCGATCTGCCGGCGCGCCATCGCGTGGTGGATCGCCTCGCCGGTGCGGCCGTCGCCCCAGCTCGCCCAGTCGATCAGCAGGCCGCGCTGGGCGAAGGGGTCGAGCGCCCGCACCCGGCCGAGCAGCTCGCTGCCGCTCATCTCGTCCAACCACTGGGCGGCGAGGACGAGCGCGACGTCCTCGCCGGCGGCGCGCACCTCCTCCAGCCGCCCCAGCGCGTCGCCTGAGGACCCGGCGCTGAGCACGCGGTAGTCGCGCTCGTAGCGCTGGCGCAGCTCCCCCTCGACCTCGCGCAACGAGGCCAGGTCCCCGTCGACTGCAAGGAGCACGGGCTTGGACAAGGCACCCCGACCGTATCGCGCCCGAACTCGGCCGACAACAGGGAGATCGGTGTGGCGCGAGCGCCCTCCGCGCGTTAAGGTCGGAAATCTCGTCCATAACAGAAAGGGGGCACCGTGAACGCCAACCGCGAGCTGTGGGAGAAGGGTGACTTCACGCGGATCGCCGCGACGATGCGGGGCAGCGGCGAGGCGCTGGTCGACGGCCTCGGCGTCGAGGCGGGGATGGAGGTGCTCGACCTCGGCTGTGGCGACGGCACGACCGCGCTGCCCGCGGCCGAGCGCGGCGCCGACGTGCTCGGCGTCGACATCGCCGCCAACCTCGTCGCCGCCGGGGAGGCGCGCGCCGCCGCGGCCGGCCTCGACAACGTCGACTTCCGCCAGGGCGACGCCTCCCGGCTGAGCGAGCTCGAGGACGCTCGGTTCGACCTCACGCTGAGCGCCTTCGGCGCGATGTTCGCGCCGCGCCCCTACGACGTCGCCAAGGAGATGGTGCGGGTGACGCGGCCCGGCGGGCGCGTCGTGATGGCCAACTGGATCCCCGGCGACCCGACCCTGGTCGCCCAGATCCTGAAGATCGCCGCCGCCTACTCGCCACCCCCGCCGCCGGGTTTCATCAGTCCGATGACGTGGGGCGCGGAGGACGAGGTCGTCTCGCGCTTCGGCGAGGCCGGGATCCCCGCCGAGCGGGTCGGCTTCGAACGCGCCTCCTGGGTCTTCGACTTCGAGGGCACGCCGGCGGAGCTCGCCGGGCTTTTCCGCGACTACTACGGCCCGACGATGAACGCCTTCGCCGCCGCCGCGGCGGACGGCCGCGAGGGTCTGTTGAAGGAGGACCTCGACGCCCTCTTCGCCGAGCAGAACCGGCGCCAGGGCGGCGGCACCGAGATCGCCGCGACCTGCCTGCTGGTGGACGTCGCGCGCTGACCTCGGGCGCGCCGGCCGGGCGCCGGCCGGCGGTCGGACGGCCCCCCCGGGCGGCCCGCCCCCCGGGCGGCCCGCCCCCCTCAGCTCCCGTCCGGCGACGGCGCGATCTCACCTCGCCCGGCCGCCTGCAGGTCCGCCGGGAGCGTCGCCCCCTCGCGCCCGGCCAGCGCTTCGACCGCGATCCGCCATTCGATGATCGCGTCGCGCTGGCGGTCCTGGGTGTCGGGGAGGTCCTCGAAGCTCCGGTCCGGGATCGCCGCCACCAGCGTGCTCAGGTAGGCGTCCTCGAAGACGAAGGTGTGCGCGTAGGCGCGCTGGGCGGCGCGCAGCGCCGGCGGGGCGTCGCGGACCGAGGCGATCCGCACCGCGTAGGCGGCGAACCGCCGCTCCAGCGCGCCCATCCGCCGCGCCGCGACCGCCGGGCCGATGCGGCGCTCGCGATAGGCGGCGAGGATCGGGTCGGCGCCGTCGAGGAGGCGGTTGACGCCGTCGCGGATCGGCTCGACCTGGGTGAGGTAGGACGCGAGCGAGCCCCGCTCCGGGCGGGGCTCGCTGCTGCCGGGGCCGTTGCCGTTCCCACCGCCGCCGCAGCCGACGAGGACGAGGGCAGCCCCGACAAAGAGGAGGCCGAACGCTCTACGACCGGATCTGTGCGCGTGACGGCTCAATAGCCGTAGCCACCGCCGCCCCCGCTTTCTTCGGATTCCGCCGCGCCGCCGGTCGCTTCGCCTTTGACCGGTTCCCCGGCTTCGTTCAGCACGAACCAGATGCCTTCGAATTCGTTGCCGTTCGCTTCTCCCGGTTTCGAGTCTTTCGCGAAGGTGTAGAGCGGGTGCCCGTGGTAGGTCACCTGCATGGAGCCGTCTTTGCGTTTGGTCGTGCCGAGCCCGGAGGACATCACGCCTTCGCCCGCGGTCGGACTGCCCTTGGCCATGAGCGGCGGCCAGAAGGATTCGCACTCGCCGTAGCAGGCGGAAGTGGTGCCTTTGTCGGGCGTGTACTCGTAGAGGGTCATGCCTTCGGAGTCGACCAGGACCTTGCCGAGCCCTTCGATTTCCGCCGTGCCGACCGTTCCCCCGCCGGTATTGCTCGCTGCGTTCGCGCCGCCGCCTTCGCCGCCCCCGGATTCGGACTTCGAGGTGCTCGAGCCGCCCCCGCCGCAGCCGGCGATGACGAGCCCTGCGATGGCGGCCAAGACTGCAAATGAATAAGTCGTTCGTTTCACTTTCGTACCTCCTGGGGGTGTGTCCAGAGGTACGCGTGCCGCGCCCGGCGGGTTCAGCGAGGCGGCCTGGTTATCAACAGGTCGGCCACGCCGATCAGGGTGCTCGTCGCGAGCACCGGAAACTGCCCCGCCTTCGTCGCCGCGAAGGAGATGATCGAGCTTTCCTCGATCGACTGCTTGATGTTCAGGCCGCGGATCTCGAAGGAGAACGGTTCGTCGGTCTCGATCTCGAAGCGGACCTTTTCGCCCTTGCGGAAGGTGAGCTGCTTGGGGCCGGAGGCGGCGGGCGGGGCGCCGCCGATGACCTTGACGACGGGGACCTGGCGCGGCTGCTTGGCGGTGCCTTCGCCGCTGCGTTCGCCGGCGCGCCCCCCGGCCTTGCCTTCGCCGGCGGGCTGCTCGGGCGATCCCGGGTGGGCCGGGAGCCCTTCGTCGGGCCCTTCCGGCTGCGTCGACGAGGACGCCGAGGCCGATCGCCAGCCCGAGGCCGATGCCGAGGACCCAGTCGACCCGGCGCCGCCTCATGGGCTTGCGGGCGCGACCGCGAGGAAGGTCGCGAAGGGGCCGCGGGTGCGGGTCGGCAAGTTGTCTCCTCGCGGGGCGCTGGATGCGCGGGCGGACGCAGGCTATTGGCTGAATAGAGTTCGCGCCGAGGAGGACCCACCCTTGTACGAGTACGACCCAGCCAGCTTCCGCGGCGTCTTCGAGCGCGATTTCGGCTACCTCGCCGGGGTGGCGCGGAACGCCTCGCGCTTCGCCGACCAGCTCGCGCTGGCGGAGGCCGAGGGTGAGCGCGCCTGGACCTACGCGGAGCTCTGGCGCGACGTCGAGCGGCTGGCCGGGGAGCTCGGGGCGCGCGGCGTGGGGCCGGGCCGGACGGTCGTCTTCCAGCTCTTCAACGGGCCCGAGTTCGCGCTGACCTGGCTCGCCGCGATGCGGCTCGGCGCGATCCCGACGCCGATCAACTTCCGCCTCTCGGCAGGCGAAACCGCGCACGTCCTCGACGACTCGCGCCCGGCGGCGTTCGTCTTCGACGCCGAGCTCGCGGCGGCGGCGCGCGAGGCGCTCGGCCTGGCGTCCCACGCCCCCGCCTGGACCGCCGTGGTCGGGGAGGACTTCGACGCGCTCCTCGCGACCGACGCCGCGCCGCCGCCGCTCCCCGACCGCGACGTCTACGGCGAGACGACCCGTCTCTACACCTCGGGCACCACCGGCCTGCCGAAGGGGGTCTCGCTCAACGACCTGGTCGAGGTGATGAGCGCGCACGACGTGATCATGCACTTCCCGCTCGCGCCCGACGACCGCACCCTCAACATGACTCCGTGGTTCCACCGCGGCGGCCTCTACTCGGGTGGGCCGAACCCGGTCTTCTACGTCGGCGCGGCAGCGATCTCGCTGCGGGCGTTCGACCCGGCGACGGTCCTCGACCTGGTCGCGGCGCGCGGCCTCACCTTCCTCGTCGGCGCGCCGACCAACCTCGCGATGCTGGCCGAGGAGCAGCGCCGCGCGCCGCGCGACCTCACCACCCTGCGCGGCATCGTGACGATGGGCGCGCCGCTCGAGCGCGAGGCGTGCCTGCTCTACCAGGAGGTGCTCACGCCGCGGATCTTCAACGGCTATGGAACCACCGAGTCGTTCTGGAACACCTTCCTGCGCCCGGCGGACCTGCCCGCGCACGCCGGCTCGGCGGGCCGCGCCTGCACCGACGACGACGTGGTCGTCGCCCGCTCCGCCGGCGACGGGGCCGACCCGGCGAACCCGGTCGCGCGCGACGGCGAGGAGGTCGGCGAGATCGTCGTCCGCACCCCGAAGGCCGGCTATGCCTACGTCAACCAGCCCGAGGAGCAGGCCGCCCGCTTCCGCGACGGCTGGTTCCACACCGGCGACCTCGCGACCTGGGACGCGGAGGGCTTCGTGACGATCGTCGGCCGCGGCGACGACATGCTGATCTCCGGCGGTGAGAACGTCCATCCGGTCCAGGTCGAGGAGGTGCTGAACGAGCACCCCGGCGTGGCCGACTCGTGCGTGGTGGGACTGCCGGACGAGCGCTGGGGCGAACTGATCGTCGCCTACGTCGTGCCGGCAGCGAGGGGCGGCGCGGCGGCCGGCGACGCCGCGGTCGACGAGTCGCCCACGCCCGCGCCGACCGTCGCCGCCCTCGACGCCCACTGCCGCGAGCATCCGATGCTGGCCGACTACAAGCGCCCCCGCGCCTACCGCCGGGTCGACTCCCTGCCCATGACCGCGACCGGCAAGAAGATGCACTTCCGCGTCCGCGAGTCGGCGATCGCGGACGCCGCCGCCGGGTTTCTCGAGCGGCCCTGAGGGCGCCGCGACGGGCCCCCGCTCACCTCGCGCGCGCGGGCGGCGCCAGAGCTTCCAGCCGATCCGCGGCGGTGGCGACGCCGCCGGTCGCCTCGAAGCCGGCCTTCACCCGCGCCGCGCCCGCGCGGCAGGTGATTGCCCCGTCGACGGCGGCGGCGAGGCGGGCGGGGGAGAGGCGGCGGCGGCCGACCCGGGTCCCGCAGCGGGCGACGACCACGTGGGCGGCGACGTCGAGCTGGTCGCGGCCCCAGGGGACGACGCAGACCGGCACGCCGAAGGCCAGCGCCTTCTGGGTGATGCCCATGCCGCCGTGGCAGACGACGACGTCGGCCCGGCGCAGGATCGGCACGTGGGGGAGGAAGCGGGCGACGACGGCGTCGCCGGGATCGCCGAGGCTCGCCGGGTCGACCCCGGCGGTGGTGACGACGACGCGGTAACGGTCGCGCAGGCCGGCGAGCGCCGCGGCGGCGATCGCGCCGTCGTCCTGGAACTCCGAGGAGCAGCCGACCAGGACCAGCGGGCGGTCGTCCTGGGGAAGCTCGACCTCCCGGTCGGGCGCCGGGTCCCAGAGGCTCGGCCCGACCATCGCCACGCTCGGCGGCAGGTCGCGCGGGAAGTCGAAGGGCTCCGCGGTGTAGTAGATCGTCAGCGGCGCGCGGTGGCGGAATTCGGCGGCGCGGGCGAGGGCCGGCAGGCCGGCGGCGCGGCGCCCGGCGTTGACGGCGGGGAGGCGCGAGCGCCGGTCGAAGCCGTCGGCCAGCAAGCCGAGCGCGCGGTCGCGCAGCGGCCCGAGCGGCGGGCCCAGCGGCCGCACGCCGAGCCCGAACGGCGTCCCGTCGGCCGCGGCCTCTTCGATCAGCGACGGCTGGGAGACGGCCCAGGGCAGCCCCTCGCGCTCGGCCAGTGCCTTGGCGCCGAAGGTGGTCGAGTCGACCAGGACCACGTCGGGGCGGACCTCGGCGAGGGCGGCTTCGAGGTCCGGGACCTCGTGCTTCGCCCGCCGGCGCAGCGTCCGGAACGAGCGTTCGCCGGAGGTCATCTGCACCCGCGCCTCGTGGTCGTCGTGGACCACCGCTTCGATCTCGGGCGAGATCGGCCCGGCCTCGAGCCCTGCCGCGCGCACCATCTCGACGCTCGCCGCGAGCGTCCGCACGTGCACCTCGGCGCCGCGCCGGTGGAGCTCCAGCAGCGGCCCCATCATCGGCGTGAGGTGGCCGCGCGCCGGTGAGGTGTAGGCGAGGATCCTCATCGGCGGGCGGCCTCCCGCCCGCGTGCGCCGGCGCCCGTGCGGTCGCTTCCCGCCGTTGCCCCGCGCACGGATTCGACCATCGCCAGCATCGCCTCGCGCGTCGCCTCCCGTCCCAGCCCTTCGCGGCGGCGCAGCAGGTGCCAGACGTAGACGTCGGTGGCGGTCGCGAGAGCGGCGCGGCGCGCGCGGCGCTCGCCGCGAGGAAGGCCTTCGAGGTCGGGCGCGAAGACCTCCTCGACCCAGTCGTGGTGGGACTCGGTGCCGCGCTCGGTCACCCGGCGGACGACCGGCAGCCGGTCGGCGAGGGAGAGCAGGCGAATCACGTCGTCCCCCATCGCCTCGTAGTGCGCGACGATCGCCCGCAGTGCGCCCTCGACGTCGCCGGGCTCGGCGTGGCGGGTCGCCTGGGTCGCCTCGACCCCGGCCGCGATCGCCGCCTCGAGGAGCCCCTCCTTGGAGCCGAACTGGCGGATCACGGTGCGGGTGCTGACCCCGGCCCGCGCCGCCACCGCATCGAGCGAGGGGTCGAGCTGCGGGTCGGCGCGGAAGACCTCGTGGGCGGCGTCGAGGATCGCCGCGCGCGTCCGCTCGGTCGCGTCGGCGCGCCGTGTCTGTCGGTAGGTGCGCGCGGTCATTTCGCGTCACTATACGTGACACGAAAAGGTCGCGCAGGGATTTCGCCCGCGTCGGGCCGCGCGGGCGGCCGTCGAGGGCTGCGGGAGCCGCGCGTCGGCGCCCACGCCGGGCGCGCGGGCGCCCGTCGAGGGCTGCGGAGAGCCGCGCGTCGGGGCGCCGCACCGGGGCCGGGGGACGCCCCGGCGGGCGCCCCCTACGCCGCCGCGGGGCGTTTCGCGTCAGGTCGCGCCGTCCCCCGCAGCATCGCGCGGTGCTCGGCCACCTGGGCGTCGCGGACCGCCCAGCGCAGTCGCTCGACCAGCTGGGCGCCCGCGTGGCCTTCCAGGTGGACCGAGCCCACACGCTCGCTGTAGATCACCTCGCCTTCGGCGTCCGACGGCTCGGTCAGGACCAGGATCTGCGCCATCGTCTTCTCCTCTCTCGTCGTCTTCGAGCGAGAGGGTGGCGCCGAAACCTTGGGCGGAAGTGAAGCGACGGTAAAAACCCGCCGCTCAGAGCACGCGGCGGGCGAGTCCGATCACGAGCAGGATGAGGATGATGACGATGAGGATCCAGACGATGGTCACGGTCAAGGCCTCCTTCTGAGGGGGTCTTCACGCACCGCGGACGCGATGCGGGGCGAGGTTGCTCTCCTCGGCCGCAAGGTCGTACCCCGCCGTCAGGGCACCAAACAGCCGCCGTGATCCAAACGGGCAGGGAGGTCGGGGCGCCGCCGCGGCAGCACGGGGCCCCTGCGGGGAGGGACGGCACACTTCCGTGACCCGACCCGGACCGCCACACCCCTGCGTGGATCACCCGTGCCATAGCCCGGGAAATCCACGCCGCGCGAAACCGGGCGTCGAGGAACCCGCACGGAACCGTGGAGAAGGACACCGAAAGCGTACGAGTTGACCCTTCGCGCGCCTCTCCCACCTCCCATCGGCTCCGGATGCGGCCCCGGAGTCACGCACGAAGCCGCCCCGAGGCGCCGGCCGGCGCCCGCCCGCCTCGCCCCGAATCCCTCCTCAGCGGACGGTGAAGCGGACGCGGGCGCCGGGCTCGAGCCAGGTGCCGGGGCGCGGGCTCTGGGCGATCACCCGGAGCGTGCCGGCCGCGCGGTGGGCGCGGCGGACCTGGCCCGTCTTGCAGCCGGCCGCGGCGATCG
Source organism: Solirubrobacterales bacterium (assembly GCA_051986435.1). Taxonomy (GTDB): domain Bacteria; phylum Actinomycetota; class Thermoleophilia; order Solirubrobacterales; family 70-9; genus VAYN01. The sequence goes on from JBPYFM010000024.1 coordinate 10,671, forward strand.
CGCGTCGCGCCGCCTTCACCGAGTGGCCCTTCAGGCGCGGGACGTGGCAGCCGACGAAGGCGAAGCTCCCGTTGCTGGTCGCCTCCCCGCCCGACGCCGCGACGTGGACGCGGACCTTGTTGCCGCGCGGCACCGAGGGCGTCACCGCGTCGATCACGTTGTCGGATCTGACCTCGAAGGACTGCGCCTTGCGACCGCCGAAGGAGACGCCGCTGACGTCGGTGAAGCCGCCGCCGCTGATGTGGACGACGGTGCCGCCGCGGATCGTGCCCTGGTGCGGGGAGAAGCCGACGATCGCCGGGCCGGCGCCGCTGTTGCCGCCGCCGCCGGGCGCGTCGCCGAGCGCCGAGACGGCGGCGATCGAGGAGACGGGCAGGAGCGCCGCCACCACCGTCAGGGTGGCGATCAGGGCACGGCGACCGGGTCTCCGCCAGGACATGTCCCTATTAACCCACGCCGGGACGGGGAGGTGCGCTCCGCCGCGGGCCGCCGGCGGTCAGCTTGCGTGGCGGGGCCGGGGCTCAGCCGCGCGCCGGGCCGGTGGACCCGCGCAGGGCGCGGCGCTCGCAGCTCAGATGTAGACCGGGCCGCCGCACTCGACCAGCGTCCCGTCGCCGCCCGCGTCTTCGACGTCCTTGCGGGCGCGTTCGACCGCGTCGTCGCAGTTGTCGGCCTGCACCCGCAGGTGGTGGCGGCGACGCATCGTGCCTTCCTCGTCGGCGGCGCCCTGGACGAAGTAGACGCCGGACTCGGTCAGTTGCTCGATCGTGCGCTTGGTGAACTGCGCGCGAACCGTGACGTTGTAGAGGGCCACACTCGGATCCTATGCCTCGCGGGCGGCGTCACCGGCCGCGGCCGCCGCGCCGCTCAGCCCGAGCTCCTCCGCGCGCGGTTCGAGCGCGGCGATCACGAAGGCCAGGTGCTGGTCGAAATCCTCGCCCAGCTCCGCGGCGCCGAGGCGCATGTCGTCGCGGCTCACGGCGGCGGCGAAGCTCGGCTGCTTCATCTTCTTCTTCACCGACTTCGGGGTCATGCCCGCGATCCCGCTCGGGCGCACCAGGGCGACCGCGGCGATGAAGCCGGTCAGCTCGTCGACGGCGAAGAGGGCCTTCGACATCGGCGACTCCCGTGGAACCCCGAGGTAGGGCGCGTGCCCGGCGACCGCGTCGATCAGCTCCGGCGGGTAATCGAGTTCCTCGAACAGCGCGAGCGCGACGCGCGGGTGCCCCGTCTCCAGGTCCGGGTGCTTCTCGTAGTCGAGGTCGTGGAGGATGCCGGTCACCGCCCACAGCTCGGCGTCCTCGCCGTAGCGCTCCGCGTAGGCGCGCATCGCCGCTTCGACCCCGAGCACGTGGCGCCGCAGGGACTCCGACTCGGTCCACTCGCAGAAGAGCTCCCAGGCTTCGTCACGGCTCGGCACCGCCATCGCCCCCAGGCTAAAGGACCCGGCGATCGGCGTTTGCGAGGATGGCGGAGTGCAGACCCCGCCCACCGCACCCGTGGTCGCGACCGGCCTCGTCGGCGGCTTCGCGATCGCCCGCGCGAGCGGCAGGCGGGAGCTCGGCGGCCTCTTCCTCGCCGCCTGCGGCGGCTGGTCGGCGCGCCGCTGGAACCAGGTCGGCGGCCCCGGCCTCGCCGTCGGCCTCGGCCTCACCTACGCGGGCGCCTTCGGCGCCTCGCACCCGCTGGCGAAGAAGATCGGCGCCTGGCCCTCGGTCTTCGCCGTGACCGCGGTCGCCGCGGGCGCCGCCACCGTCCTCGCCGACCGCCGCGCCTGACGCGGCCGCTCTAGCGATCCTGCCACCAGCGCAGGATCGCCGGCCAGAAGCGGATCAGCAGGATCGCCGCCGCGATCGCGACCAGCACGACGATGCCTCCACCGCGCAGCGCGTGGTGGAGCAGAAGCCGTTGTCCGAGCGCCGTTGGCATCCATCGATCGTAGGCAGTCGAAAGTGCCGGCCGAGCGGTCCGATATCCGTCCCGGCGTGCGAGACCAACTTTTTGCCGCCGCCGAACTCGGCGCCAGTGACCGCGCCGCGCTGCAGAGCCTGATCCCGCTCGCGGGCGCGGTCGGGGCGGGGACGATCTTCAGCCTCTTCGCCGGCACCCGCCGGGGAGCCGCCCTGCGGGTCTTCGAAATCTTCGCGATCGTCGCCGTCCTCACCGCGGCTGCCTCGACCGCGGCGATCGCCATCGACCTCCTCCACGCGGACCAGCCGATCAGCAACCGCGACCTGACCCAGACCGCGATGCCCCTGGTGATCGCGACGCTCCTGCTGGTCGTCGTCAGCGTCTTCAACCGGGTGAACGAGTCCTTCGACCGTGTGCTGGTCCTGCTGCCGATGGTCGCGGTGGCGATCTTCGCCGCCGCCGAGCTGGCGATCTCCTCCTGGAGCGTCGACCCTGGCTCGGCGATCTGGGTGGTGATGCTGATCTTCCTCGTCGGCCTCGCCCTGTCGCTGATCGGCTGGGGCGTCGACCGCCACAGCCAGGGCTCGGGCCGCCGCACCCAGCAGGGGCGCGTGAGGCGCCTGGTCAAGCTCGGCTACACGCCCACCGCGATCGCCCTGTCGCCCGACCTGCCCACCGTCACCGCGGGAGCCCCAGGCCTCTCAGGCTGGAAGCGCGGCGACGCCACCCTGCTCGACTACGAGGACGCCGAGCGCCTCCGCGACTTCGTCAGGGCCCGCTGGGACGCCCTCGCCGACGGCGAGGCCGCCGGCCCGGTCGGCCCCACGATCCTCCTCGACGTCCACCTCGAGCACTGGGTGCGCAACCTCCGCGGCTCGGCGGAGCTCAGCGTGACCCTGCTGTCGCCGCGAGCCAAGGAGCCCGAGCAGCGAATCGAGCTCCCCCGCAACGCGGATCGCCTGTTCGACATCTCCCGCATCGTGGCGTAGGCGGGGCAGGGTCGCGCGGGCCGGCCGAGCCCCGCGCGTCGACGTTTGGGCCGGATGCGCGGTCCGTGACCCGGGGACCGCGCCGCTATCCCGCGCCGGCCTCGTGCTCCAGGTGCAGGGCGCGCTCGGCCCTTTCGATCTCCGCGTTCATCTCCTTGCTGCGGGCGTGGAAGAAGGCCCCGAAGGAGCCGGCCAGGGAGGCGACGACGGTGATCGCCCAGAGGTCGAAGATGAGCTCGAGGACCTTGCCGAGGTCGGTCGACGGGTTGGCGACGGAGGAGCCGGTGAGGAGCTGCGAGGTGGAGAAGAGGAAGGCGTCGAAGAGGGAGTGGATTTCGGTGCCCTTCGCGCCGTGCTCGGTGAAGTAGACGACGAGGGTGCAGATCACGGCGAAGACGGCGGTCGCGCCGAAGATGGCGAGGATGCGGCGGCGCAGGTGGCGGTGGGTGCGCGAGGAGGCGCGGGCGACTGCCATGACCTCGTGCCCGGCGTGTCTGACCGGTCGTCGATTCACGCGAGGAAGTATCGAGTGGTATACGGATGTCATGGCGAATGGGGACGGGGCGGAGGGGCTGGCGGCCTGGGCGGCCGCGCACGGGCTGGTCGTCGAAGACGGCGCGCACCTGCCGCGGGCGACGCCGCTCCTGGCCGAGGGGGAGGTCCACTCGGTCGACGCGCTGGCGGGCGGGTGGCTGTCGAAATACGTCGAAGCGAGGATCGCGCTGATCGACCGCGACGGCGGGCACTTCACGGTGGCGGTCACGCACGTGCCGAAGGCGAAGCGGTTCGTGCCGTGGATGCTCTGCCACCGGGTCGAGGACCAGCACCTGCTCGGCCGCGCGGCGCTCGGGCTGATCGGCGACGGCAGCGAGGTCGACCTCGGGAGCGCCGAGCTCGACCAGCACTACCGCGTCTACGCGTCGCCGAAGCGCGACGACGTCTGGTTCCACGAGCTCTTCTCGCCGGCTTTCATCGTCTTCGTCATCGAACAGGCACCGAAGGGCTTCGCCTTCGAGTACGTCGAAGGGACCCTGTGCGTGAGCCTGTTGGGACAGCGGACCGTCGCCGAGGACCTCGACGGTCTCCGCGACGCCACGGTCGAGCTCGTGCGGCGGATCCGCGCGGAGATCAGCGAGCGCCTCGGCCCCGCGCAGGCGGCGCGCTCGGCCCCCGGTGAGAGCGGATTCGACCTCGACTCGGACGCCGACCCAGCCCAGATCTGAGCCGGCGCGGCGCAAGGTTCCACCCGCGCGGGGCTAAAGGTTCCACCGCCATCTGCCGAAGGCGGGCTTGATGGGACTCAGAAAAGCCTTTCTTTTCGTTGCGGCCTGCGCGCTCGCGGCCCTCGGTCTGTCCGCCTGCGGGGGCGGCAGCTCGAGCTCCGACACCTCCGCGAGCGGCCCCGCCGGCCACGATGGCGGCACGCTCCTCGGCGCCTACGCGGCCTTCCCGGACTACCTGGACCCGGCGCTGTCCCACACGCTCGAAGGCTGGACCGCCACCTACGACACCTACATCCCGCTGCTCACCTACGACCACGCGAGCGGCCAGGCGGGCGGCAAGGTGATCCCCGGCCTCGCGACCGCGCTGCCGAAGGTGAGCGACGGCGGCAAGACCTACGAACTGACCCTGCGCAAGGGGCTCAAGTACTCCGACGGCGAACCGGTCGTGGCGAGCGACTTCACCCACTCGCTGGAACGCGCCTTCATCCTCAACTCCGGCGGCTCGCCGTTCTACGAAGGGATCGTCGGCGCGGCCCGGTTCATGAAGTCGAAGGAGGGCGGCATCCCCGGGATCGAAACCGACGACAAGACCGGCAAGATCACGATCCACCTCGAAGCGCCCGACGGCAGCTTCGAGAGCGAGCTCGCGCTCCCCTACGTCGCACTGCTGCCGGCGAAGACCCCCGACAAGGACCTCACCGCCGAACCGCCGCCCGCCACCGGCCCCTACGTCATCACCTCCTCCAAGCCGGGCCGCGGCTGGGAATACGAACGCAACCCGCAGTGGGCGAAGAACAACGAGGCGCTGCTGCCGCAGCTCCCCTCCGGGCACGTCGACAAGATCAAGATCCAGGTGCTGCGGAACCCGCAGACCGAGGTCAACTACGTCGAATCGGGGAAGCTCGACTGGATGGGCAACGAACTCCCGCCCGACCGCTACCAGGACGTCAAGGCGAAGTACGAAGGCAGCCAGTTCCGGGTCGAGCCGACCTTCAGCAACTACTTCTTCTGGATGAACACGACGCGGGCGCCGTTCGACGACGCGAAGGTGCGCCAGGCGGTCAACTACGCGATCGACCCGGCGGCGCTGGAACGGATCTACTCGGGGCGCCTCGAAGCCGGCCGGCAGATCCTCCCGCCCGGCATGCCCGGCTACAAGAAGCTGAACCTCTACCCGCACGACCTGAAGAAGGCGAAGGAACTGATCGCCGAAGCGGCCCCGAGCGACAAGGAAATCGTCGTCTGGACCGACAACGAACAGCCCTCCGACGACGCCGGCGCCTACTACCAGGGCGTGCTCGAAGAACTCGGCTTCGAGGTCGAACTGAAAGTGCTCTCGCCGGACAACTACTTCACCGTGATCACCAACTCCTCGACGCCGGAACTCGACACCGGCTGGGCCAACTGGTTCCTCGAATACCCGAGTCCGAACGGCTTCTTCCGGCCGCTGCTCGCCGAAGAATCGATCGCGCCGACGAACGGCACGAACCTGCCGCGCTTCGCCGACCCGGCGCTGAGCAAGAAGATCGCCGAACTGGGCGAAGAACCGGTCGGGCCGCCGCAGGAAGCCGAGTACGCGCAGCTCGACCAGGAATTCATGGAACAGGCGCCGCTGGCTCCGTACGGGACGAGCACGGCTTCGACCTTCGTCTCCAGTGACATCAACCTGGAAAACGTGGTCTTCTCGCCGAGCTTCGGGCAGGATCTGGCCAGCTTCGAATTCAAGTAGGGCTGTAGGCGCGGGGGCTGGTGAGGGCGGGGCGGCGACGGTCCCTTCGCTCACGAACTGCGGGAGGTTCGCTCAGGAACCGTCGCCGCCCCGCCCGTGGGGCGCCTGCGGCTGATGGCTATGCTGCGCCGCCGATGACCGACTTCGATCGCAAGCTGCTCCGGGTAATGCGGACGCGGGGGCACACGCCTGCGCTGGAGCGTGGGGCGCGGCTGCTCGGCAAGGCCGCGAACAACGGGGCGGGGTGGTTCGTGGCCGGGGCGGCGTTGGCTGTCGCGGACAAGCGGCGACGGACCGCGTGGGCGGCGGCCGGGGTGCTCGGACCGGCGGCGATCGGGCTCAACTATGGGATCAAGTTGGTGGTGCGGCGGCCGCGGCCGGTGCTGAAGGGGCTGCCGCCGTTGGGTGGGGCGCCGAGCTCGCTGAGCTTTCCCTCCGCCCATTCGACCTCGTCGTTTGCCGTCGCCACGGCGATGACCCGGATCGACCGTCGAGCCGCGGTCGCCTTCGTGCCTGCGATCGCGGTGGCTGCCGGGCGTCCCTACCTCGGGATGCACTATCCGTCAGACGTCGCCGCCGGGGTGGTTTTGGGGACGGCGCTCGGGCTCGTGGTTCCGCTGCCGCGGAGCGAAGCGCCGCTGCCGCCGAAGGCGCCGGCCGCGGCGGCGCCCGCGACCAACGGGTCGGCGCCGACCGTCCCCGCGCCGACTCCGAGCGGCGCTGCTGCCGATCCGCCCTCGGCCCCGGAGGCCCCGCGATGAAGGTCGGGATCGTCGGGCTGCCGAACGCGGGCAAGTCCACGCTCTTCAACGCGCTCACCTCGGGCGGCGCGCAGATCGGCAACTACCCGTTCACGACGATCGAGCCGAACGTCGCGGTCGCGCAGGTGCCCGACGAGCGGCTCGAGGCCGTCGCCAAGACCGTGAAGGCCTCCGAGCTCGTCCCCGCGACGATCGACTTCCACGACATCGCCGGCCTGGTCAAAGGCGCGAGCGAAGGGGAGGGGCTCGGCAACCAGTTCCTCGCCTCGATCCGCGAGACCGACGCGATCTGCCACGTCGTCCGCTGTCACCAGGACGCGGGCGTGATCCATCCCGACGGGCGCGTCGACCCGATCGCCGACATCGAGACGATCGAGACCGAGTTGATCCTCGCCGACTACGAGCAGACCGAGCGGCGCATCCCGCGGGTCGGCAAGCAGGCCAAGGCGGGGGACAAGGCGGCGATCGCCGAGCAGGCCTGGCTGGAAGCGGTGAAAGAGGCGCTGGCGGCGGGCAAGCCGGCGCGCTCGGTCCCGGTCCCCGACGCCGCCCCCGATGCGCCGCGCAACCTCGGCGCGATCACCTCGAAGCCGATCCTCTACGTCGCCAACGTCGACGAGGACACGACCGAGGTGCCGGAGGGCGTCGCCGCCCACGCCACCTCCGTGGAGGCAGGCGCGGTCGCGGTGAGCGCCCGGATCGAGGGCGAGCTGGCCGAGCTCGACCCCGAGGAAGCGGCGGAGATGCGCGAGTCCTACGGGGTCGAAGGGTCAGGCCTGGCGCGCCTGGTGCGCGCCGCCTACGACCTGCTCGAGCTGATCACGTTCTTCACCGCGGGCGAGGGCAAGGAGGCGGTCGCCCGCCCGCTGCACCGCGGCGCCACCGCGCTCGAGGCCGCCGGCACGATCCACACCGAGATCATGGAAGCCTTCATCAAAGCGGAGGCGATCGGCTGGGCCGAGCTGGTGGAGTACGGCGGCTATGTCGCGGCGCGGGAGAAGGGGGCGCTGCGGGTCGAGGGGCGGGACTACGTGGTGCAGGACGGGGACGTGATCACGATCCGGGTTTAGCGGGCGGGGGCGGGGTCGGGAGTGACCCTTCTCTCGCGAACTGCGGGAGGTTCGTTCAGGGTCACTCCCGACCCGCTCACGGGCAGCCTTCGTGGCTTCAGGCGTCGACGATCTCGACGATGCCGCCGTCGGCTTCCAGCGCGGTGACCGTGGCGCGCGCCGCCGCCGCGATCTCGATCCGCGGCGGGTCGGGCGGATCGGCCTCGTAGTAGGTCCCCGGGCCGTAGAACTGGCCATAACGGAGCACCGCGCCGGTGCCCTCGTAGGCGAGCACCTGGCGCTCGAGCGCTTCGCGTGACTCGTTGCCCGCCGCGGGCGTCCAGGCGATGCTCTGGGCGAGGAAGCGCTCCGCGCCGGCCGCTCGCGCCGCCGCGATCAGGTTCGCGGTCCCCTCTTCGCGGATCCGCCGGTTGTCGCCCGCCCGCGCGGGGATCTTGGACGCGTCGTCGGGCAGGTCGGTCAGCTGGTGCATCACCAGGTCGGGGGAGAAGTCGACGACCGCCGCGCGCAGCCCCTCGGCGTCGTAGACGTCGATCACGACCGGCCGCGCGCCGAGCTCGCGCACGCTCTCCGCCCGCTCCGCCGAGCGCGTCGTCCCTGCCACCTCGTGGCCCGCGTCGACCAGCATCGGCACCAGCCGCCGGCCGATCACGCCGCTCGCGCCCGCCAGGAAGATCCTCATTCCCCCACCACCTTCTGGAACGTCATCCAGGTCGAGTATGCGCCCAGCGCGACCTCGAGCTGTTCGCCCGTCGCGGTCGTCACCCCGCCGGTCCCGATCAACTTCGCTTCGATGATCCGCGGCGAGTAGCCGGTCTTCGTGATCACGACCTTCTTCAGTCGCCCGTCGAGCAGCCCCGACAGCTTCGCGCTGATCTGCGGGCCGGTGAAGCGGAGCGTCCAGTCGTGCAGCGGGCAGAGGTCGTCGTAGGGGTCGGGGACGCCGACCAGGTAGGGGACCGGGCTGCCGAAGACGTTTTCCATGCTCTCGGTCTTGCCGCCGGAGCAGGCGGAGAAGAGCGTCTCGGCGACGCTCCCTTCGTACATCAGCACCTGGCCTTTGGTCGCTTCGGCCGCTTCATCGGAGGCCGTGTACTCCGATTCGAGGCCTTTGTAGACCTGGCTGCGGGTGTCGGAGTAGAGGTCGTAGCCGTCGCCTTCGACGCCGCCGGTGAGGGCGAAGGAGCGCGAGATGACCGCCTGCGCCTTCAGCTCGGCCATCGGCCAGGAGGGCGGCGACTCGTTCGGGATCACGCCCTTCACGTAGGCCTCGAGGGAGAGCGCGTTGACGACGTTCAGTTCGCTCGCCCCGGCGGGGACGACCTCGAGCGCGCCGCGGTAGCGGGTGCCGCCGATGTCGATCGTCCCGGCGCCGCCCGCCGCGCGCAGCGTCCCGTCGCAGCGCTTCAGCGGCTTGCCGCCGGAGGTCCGCAGGACCACGACGTTGCCGAAGCGGTGCGCCTCGTAGCTGCGCGTCGGTTCCAGCTGCACCCCGCAGGCGCCGGTCGCTTCGCTGAAGGTGACGTCGCCGGAGGCGGTTTCGAGCAGCACGCGGACGACGTGCGGGCCGCTGACCGTGCCGAGGCTCGTCCCCGGGTAGTAGTGGCCGAGGATGAACTTGTAGCCCTTGCCGTGGAGCGCGTACCCGTAGGCGCCGTAGGCGGAGAGCCCGACTCCGTGGCCGAAGCCGTGGCCGTGGACGACCCAGCTGACCTGCGCGCGGGCGCTCGCGGCGAGCGCCCCACAGGCGCAGGCAAGAGCGGCGAGCAGCGCGAGGGCGCGGGCGATGGGGCGGCGACGGAGGGCGGGCATCGGGGAAGGCGTCATCACACCAAACAGGGGCGTCGTCCCGGCGCTACGCTGGGAGCGTCGAGCGCAGTTGAACGCTGAGAGGAGGTCCGATTTGGCAACGCAGACGGTGAAACCGACCGATCACAAGATTCTCGTCGCGGGCGAGTGGAGCGAGGGAACCGGCTGGCAGGAGGTCGATAGCCCCTACGACGGCACCGTGGTCGGGCGCGTCGCGACCGGTGACGCAAGTACCGCGCTCCGCGCGATCGAGGCCGCCCACCGCGCCTTCGAGACCGCCGACTTCCCGCAGCACGAGCGCGCCGCGGTGCTCGACCGCGCCGCCGCCCTGGTGCGCGAGCGGGTCGACGACCTGGCACGGACGATCGCCGCCGAGGCCGGCAAGCCGCTGAAGACGGCGACGGTCGAGGCGAGCCGTTGCGTCGACACCCTGATCTTCAGCGCCGTCGAGGCGCGCAAGCTGACCGGCGGCACGGTGCCGATGGACGCGAGCGCCGGCGGCGTCGGCAAGCTCGGCGTGATGCTGCGCGTGCCCTACGGGGTGGTCGGCGCGATCTCGCCCTTCAACTTCCCGCTGAACCTGGTCGCGCACAAGCTCGGCCCGGCGATCGCCGC
>JBPYFM010000025.1:0-20308 GCA_051986435.1 Solirubrobacterales bacterium
CCGGATCGAGGGTCCCCCGGGGTGCGGTCGTCCTAACCGGCGCTATAGGTCGGTTAGGACGACCGCACCTGCGTGCGTGTTGGACAACACGGGAGGAAGCGTGGAGATCCCACGCTCTCCGTGACGAGGTCCCACCTCCGTCACGGATCGGTGACGGTCCCGTCGCCCTCACGGATCGGTGACGGATCCGTCACCCTCCCGTCACCCTCCCGTCACCCTCCCGTCACCCTCCCGCGAGGGTCCCTCCACACTCCCCTGAGACCCGGCCCTCTCGGCCACGGCCACAGCCTGCCCGGGCCGTGGCCGAGAGGGCCGCGTCCCTTTCCTCGTCCCTCGGCCGTCCCCCGGCCGTCCCCCGGCCGTCCCTTGCCCCCGGGCCCCAGCTTCACGCGCCCGCGAACCGAGCCCGGCCGGCGCCCCGATCAGGGCACCGGCTGGGCTGAACACCCGTCAGGTCAGGCCCGCCCGCGGGTCTGGCGTTGCTGTTTGGCCACGGCGTCGACCAGAACCGCCAGGAGGAGGACACCGCCGGTGACCATGTATTTGATCGGCGAGGCCAGGCCGAGGAGGTCCATGCCGTTGGAGATGGAGCCGATCACCAGGGCGCCGAGGAGGGCGGTCCAGACCGAGCCGCGGCCGCCGAAGAGGCTGGTGCCCGCGATGACCGGGCCAGCGATCGCCAGCAGCAGGAGTTCGTTGCCGCCGGAGTTCTGGTTCACGGCGAAAAGGCGCGAGGCAGCCATGATGCCGCCGATCGCGGCCATCGATCCGGAGATCGTGAACACCGCGACGCGGACGCCGTTGACGCGGATGCCGGCGCGGCGCGCCGCCTCGTCGTTGCCGCCGACGGCGAAGACGTGACGGCCGAAGGTCGTCTTCTGTACGACGTACTCCATGCCGATGACGAAACCGAGCAGGATCAGGAGCGCCAGCGGTACGCCGCGGTCGGAGTTCAGGATCGCGACGGCGGCGACGACGATCGCCGCCATCAGCACCCACCGGACGATCTGCGGGAACGGGTTCCTGTCGCCTAACCCGGCCGCCACCCTTCGTCGGTAGCCGATCGCCAGCACGGCACCGTAGGCGACGATGCAGACGACGGCGATGATCCAGCCCGTCGTGTTCGAGTAGAAGATGTTCGCGAGCCCGGTGATCTTCGGGTCGGTCACGTTCAACGACCCGGTCTTCCCGAGTACCTGTAAGAGCGCACCCTGCCAGGTCAACAACCCCGCCAAGGTGACCACGAACGACGGGACCACGAAGCGGCTGAAGAGGAAGCCCTGAGCGCATCCGATCGCGGCGCCGACGGCGATCGCGGCGGCTATCGACAGGTACGGGTTCCATCCGTGTTTGACGTTCAGGACGACCATCACCGCGCCGCCGAGCCCCGACACCGCACCGACGGAGAGGTCGATCTCGCCGAGCAGCAGCACGTAGACGATGCCGACCGAGATCAGCCCGATCGTGGTGATCTGCAGCATCAGGTTGGTCAGGTTCTCCGCCGAGAGGAAGCGGCTTTCCTGGACCTGGAAGATGAGCGCGATGACGGCCAGGCCGAGGATCACCCGGACTGAGGAGAGATCGCCCTGGACCACGCGCCGGACCATCACGCGCGGCTGAACTTTGACTTTCTCCTCCGACTCGCCCGTCTCAGGCGCCGTCGGGGTAGGCGTGGTGCTCATACTCCCTCCCCCTCGGAGCCGCCGTCGACGGCTTCCGCTTTGTCCTCGGCCACCTCGGCGCGGCTGCCGCCGTTGGCGCCGAGACCGGTGATCGCGGCGACGACGTGCTCCTCGGTCACTTCCGTCGCGGTGAAGTCGCCCGCCGGGCGACCGAGGCGAAGAACGAAGATACGGTCGCAGACCTCGAAGACGTCGGCCAGGTTATGGCTGATGACGACGACGCCGAGCCCGCGGTCGCGCAGCCGCTTGATCAGTCCCAGCACCTGTCTGGTCTGGGGCACGCCGAGGGCGGCGGTGGGCTCGTCGAGCATCACGACCTTCGGCTCGCCGAGCAGCGACCGCGCCACTGCGACCTGCTGACGCTGCCCGCCGGAGAGCGTCCCGACCTCGCTGCGCAGGCTGGGGATGGTCACCGCGAGGTTCGACAGCAGGTCCGCGGCGCGGTTCTCCATGTCGACCTCGTCGAGCTGACGGGTGATGATCCCGGGGCCGCCGAGCGTCTCCTCGCTGCCGAGGAAGAGGTTGGCGACGACGTCGAGGTTGTCGCAGAGGGCCAGGTCCTGGTAGACCGTCGCGATCCCCAGGCTCGTGGCGTCCTGGGGTCTGTGGATCGTCACCTCCTGGCCTTCGAAGATGATCTTGCCGCTGTCGGGGCTGTTGATGCCGGCGATCGCCTTGACCAGCGTCGACTTGCCGGCGCCGTTGTCGCCGACGAGGCCCACGACCTCGCCGGCGCTGACGGCAAAGTCGACCCGGTCCAACGCATGGACCGGGCCGAAGTGCTTACTGATCCCCTCCAGCTGGAGAAGGGGCTGACCTGGACTCATTGCTCAACCCGAGATCCCTGCTTCTTTACAAGCCGCCGCGAAAGCGCCTTCGCACAGTTCCGCAGTCGTGACGAATCCGTCAGCGACGACCGTGCTCTTGACGTTTTCTTTGGTGACCGGAGTCGACTGGAGAAGCACCGACGGCACTTCTGCCTTGCCGTTGTTGATGAGTTCGGTTTCTTTTTTGGTTTCGACTTCGCCAGTTTCACCGAGCGAGATCGCCATTTCGGCGGCGATCTGGGCCTCCGGTTCGATCGGCTTGTAGATGGTCATGAACTGTTCGCCTTTGAGGATCCGCTGCAGACCGGCAACGGTGGCGTCCTGGCCGGTGACCGGCTTTTCTTCCGGATTGATCCCGGCGCCTTTCATCGCCGCGATCGCACCGCCGCCGGTTTCGTCGTTGGCCGCGTAGATGGCCGCGAAGCCGTTGTTGCCGAGCGCGGTGATCGCCTGCTGCGCCTCACGCTGCGCGTTTTCGGCGGTCCACCCAGGCGTGTCGTATTCCTTGGCGATTTCGACGCCTTCTTTTTCGAACACGGTGTGCGCGCCTTTTTTGAACAGCGCCGCGTTCGGGTCGGCCGGATCGCCGTTGATCATGATGATCGGCCCTTTGGGTTTGCCGATTTCTTTCAGCTTTTTCGAAAGCGTTTCGGCCTGCTGTTCGCCGACCCGTTCGTTGTCGAACGAGACGTAGGCGGAGACTTCGCTGTTTTCGATCAGCCGGTCGTAGCTCACGACCGGGACTTCCTGGGCGTGTGCTTTTTCGACGATGACCGCCGCGGCTTTCGAGTCCATCGGGTCGACGACCATCACTTCGGCGCCCTGGGTCAGCGCGGCTTCGCCCTGGCTCGCCTGCTTTTCGACGTCACCGCTGGCGTTGAAATAACTGATTTCGCAATTCGGACACTGGGCTTCCACCGCTTTGAAGAAGTCCGGTTTGTCGTTGGTTTCGTAGCGGGGCGTTTCGTTTTCCGGCAGCAACAAGGCGATCTTCACACCTTCGCCGCCGCCTGCGGCGCCACCGCCGCCACCTTCGTTGCTTTCTTCCGCTTCGGTGTTGCCGCCGCTCGTGGTGCTGCTACCGCCACCGCAACCGGCCACCACCGCAGCGATCACGACGAGCGCGAAGGCCACGAAGAGGCTTCTCTTCATCCAAGCTGATTGGGGCATCTCTCCTCCTTTTGATCTCCCCCAACATCCTCCGCGACCATACCCCTGTGACCCGGCTGCCATTCGGGGTTGGAGGGGTTTCCTCCTAAAGGACAACGAAGTGTCGGTAGGCAGGCCCGAATGTCCAAGCGAACTATGCAGCTACCGGTAGTTTGGCCGCCTTTCTGGACTTGGCCGGTCGGACCAACTCCGCAAGAAACCGACCCGTGTATGACTCCTCGACGGCGGCGATCTCCTCCGGCGTGCCCACGGCGACGATCTCACCGCCGTTTTCACCACCCTCGGGGCCGAGGTCGATCAGCCAGTCCGCCGTCTTGATCACGTCGAGGTTGTGCTCGATCACGACCACCGAGTTGCCCGCGTCGACCAGCCTGCCGAGCACGTCGAGCAGCCGCTGGACGTCGGCGAAATGGAGGCCCGTGGTTGGCTCGTCGAGGATGTAGAGGGTGTCGCCGGTCGCGACTTTGGAGAGCTCCGTCGCCAGCTTGATCCGCTGTGCCTCACCGCCGGAGAGCGTCGTCGCGGGCTGGCCGAGCCGGATGTAGTCGAGGCCGACGTCGCGCAGCGTGCGCAGCCGCCGGGCGATCTTCGGCACGTTCTCGAAGAAGCCGACCGCCTCCTCGACCGACATGTCGAGCACGTCGGCGATGTTCTTGCCTTTGAAGTGGACCTCGAGCGTCTCCCGGTTGTAGCGCTTGCCGTGACACTGCTCGCAGGGCACGTAGACGTCGGGCAGGAAGTGCATCTCGATCTTGATCTGCCCGTCGCCTTTGCAGACCTCGCAGCGGCCGCCCTTGACGTTGAAGCTGAAGCGGCCCGGCTTGTAGCCACGCGCCCGCGCCTCCTGGGTCTGGGTGAAGAGCTGGCGGATGTGGTCGAAGACGCCGGTGTAGGTGGCCGGGTTGGACCGCGGCGTGCGGCCGATCGGCGACTGGTCGATGTTGATGATCTTGTCGATCTGGGAGAGGCCGTCGATCGCGTCGTGGGCGCCCGGCCGCATTTTCGCCTGGTGCAGGCGGTTGGCGACCGACGGGTAGAGCGTCTCGTTGACCAGCGTCGACTTCCCCGAGCCCGACACGCCGGTGACGCAGCAGAAGACCCCGAGCGGGATCGTCACGTCGACGTCCTTGAGGTTGTGTTCGCGCGCGCCCCGTACGGCCAGCGCGCCTTTCGGCTGTCGCCGTTCCTCCGGGAGCTCGATCTTTTTCTTCCCCGACAGATATTGGCCGGTCAGCGAGGCGGGGTCCTTCGAGACCTGTTTCGGCGTGCCCGCCGAGATCACGTGCCCGCCGTGCTCGCCGGCCCCGGGCCCGAGGTCGACCAGGTGGTCGGCCGCCATCATCGTCCCCTCGTCGTGCTCGACCACGATCACCGTGTTGCCGAGGTCCCGCAACCGGTCCAGCGTCGCGATCAGCTTCTCGTTGTCGCGCTGATGGAGGCCGATGGAAGGCTCGTCGAGCACGTACATCACTCCGACGAGACTGGAGCCGATCTGCGTCGCCAGGCGGATCCGCTGGGCCTCGCCGCCCGACAGGGTCCGTGCCGAGCGCGCCATCGACAGATAGCCGATGCCGACGTTGTCGAGGAAGGTGAGCCGTTCGGTGATCTCGCGCACGATGAGGCGGGCGATCGAGCGCTCGGTCTCGGTCATCTCGAGCTCCTCGATCCACTCTTTCGCGCGCCGCGCCGAAAGGTCGCAGTACTCGGCGATGCTGAGGCCGCCGACCTTCACCGCGAGGCTCTCCGGTCGCAACCGGGCGCCGTGGCAGACCGGGCACGGCTGCTCGGCCATGTAGCCCTCGATCCGCTCGCGGTTCGTCTCCGAGTCGGTCTCTTCGTAGCGCCGTTGCAGGTTGTTGACGATTCCCTCGAAGCGCACCTTGTAGGAGCGGCGGCGCCCGAAGCGGTTCGTGTAGGTGACCTGGTGGCGCTCGTCGCCGGTGCCGTAGAGGAAGATCTCTTTCTCCGACTTCTTCAGCTTCGACCATGGCGTGTCGACGTCGACGTCGTAGGCCTCCGCCACCGAGGCGATCAGCCGGCGCCAGTAGGCGGTGACGCCGCGGTTCCAAGGCTGCAGGGCGCCCTCGGCGAGGGACAGCGTCGGGTCCGGCACGACCAGTTCGGGGTCGATCACCTTCTGGAAGCCGAGGCCGTGGCAGCGGTCGCAGGCTCCGTGCGGGGAATTGAAGGAGAAGATCCGCGGCTCCAGCTCCGGGATCGAGGTGCCGCAGTTGAGACAGGCGAACTGCTCGGAGAAGAGCAGGTTCGGCTCGTCGGAGTCGACGAACTCGACTTCGATCAGCCCGGCCGCGATGCCCGCCGCGGCCTCGACGGACTCCGAGAGGCGCCGCCGCAGCTCCGGTTTCATCACCAGCCGGTCGACCACGATCGAGATGTCGTGTTTGAATTTTTTGTCGAGGTCGATGTCCTCGTCGAGGCGGCGCAGCTCGCCGTCGATCTCGGCCCGCGAGTACCCCTCGAGCCGCATCTGCTCGAGCAATTTCCCGTACTCGCCTTTGCGTCCGCGCACGACCGGCGCCATCACCATGAATTTCCTGCCGTCCTCGAGCGTCATCAGGCGGTCGACGATCTGCTCCTGCGTCTGGCCGGTGATCTCCTCGCCGCAGGTCGGGCAGAACGGGTGGCCGATCCGCGCCCACAGCAGCCGCAGATAGTCGTAGATCTCGGTCACCGTGCCGACCGTCGAACGCGGGTTCCGCGACGTCGTCTTCTGGTCGATCGAGATCGCCGGCGACAGGCCCTCGATCGAGTCGACGTCGGGCTTCTCCATCAGCCCGAGGAACTGGCGCGCGTAGGACGACAGCGACTCGACATAACGCCGCTGTCCCTCGGCGTAGATCGTGTCGAAAGCGAGGCTCGACTTGCCCGAGCCGGAGAGGCCGGTGATCACGATCAGGGCGTCGCGGGGCAGCTCGAGCGAGATGTCCTTGAGGTTGTGCTCACGGGCACCGGAGATGACGATCTTCTCTGAAGCGGGCACTGATAACGAGTCTACCCAAGCGAACAGATGTTCCCCCGCCCTTCGGCCGACCCCGCCCGCGGCGCGGCCTCCGCCGGCCCGGACTTCTCCGCGATTTGCGGCCTATTCGGACCCGTCGGGCCGCCGAGGGGGGAGAACTGCGGGTGCCTCCGCCCTAGGTCACGGCATGCGAAGAAGACATGCGGAAATCCACGGGCGGATGGCGAAGCTGGCAGCGCGCCAGTACGGGATCGTCACCCGGGACCAACTGAACGAGCTGGGCTACACGGACCGGCTGATCGACCACGCCCTCCAAGGCGGTCGGCTGCAGGCCTGGCATCCGGACGTGTTCGCCGTCGGGCAGGGAGGACTGAGCCCGCATGGCCTCTGCCAGGCCGCCGTGATGTTCCGCGGCGAGGGCGCGCTGGTCAGCCACCAGGCCGCGGCCTGGCTGTGGGGACTGGAGCAGAAGCTGGAGATCCCGGTCAACGTCAGCGTCCCGTGGCCCGGCGACGGCCCGGACGCGATCGGCCTCCACCACTGCCCTTCTCTCCGTGCCGAGGACTTCGCGACGACGGAGGGCCTGCCGGTGACCGCGGTGGCGAGGACGCTGCTCGACCACGCCGCCACGGCCAGGCAGTACAAGCTCGAGGCGGCGATCGACCGCGCCGACCGGCTAGATCTCCTCGACCCGGTCGCCGTCGACCGGATCCTCGACGAGGTCGACGGACACCCCGGCCGCCCGACGCTGGCGAGCGCGATGGCGGTCTACCGACAGAACGGCCTCACGCGGGCCGGGGCCGAGCGGCGCATCCTCGCCGTGCTCGCCGAGGCGGGGGTACGGGCGCCGGCGGTCGACCGACTCGTCGCCGGCCACGAGCTCGACCTCTACTGGGAGGACGAGGGCTTCGCGGTCGAACTCGACCGTGGCGGCCACCGATCCTTCGAGGAGGACCGGCGACGGAGGGACGACCTGGCGTCGGCGGGGATCGCCACGATCCAGGTCACCGGCACGCGCCTCCGCCACGAACCGCGGGAGATCGCAGGTCGCGTCGCCGAGCACCTGCAGGGCCGTCGGCAGGCCGAGGCAGCGTAGCTAGAGGGCGGCGGAGAGCTTGCGACGGTATTCGCGCGCCAGGGGATCGACCGGATCGAGATCGGCGAGGATGCCGATGACCGCCTTGCGGATCAGGTCGCGGCGCGCGGCGGGATCCAGGCCGTCGGCCTCGTCGCCGTTCTCGGAGAGCGCCTCGAGGAGCGCGTCGAGCGCTGCGGCGCGCTCGCCGGCGTCGAGCGACGGCCACGCTTCGGGCGCGACGCCCGCGGCGGCCAGCTTGACCCGCGCGGCGATGCCGGCGGCGCCGAAGTCGTCGGGGAAGCCCTCGACGGCTTCCAGCGCCTCCGCTTCGGCGCCGCGCGCCAGGCGCGCCTTGGCGAGCGCCAGGGCGATGTCGGCGCGGCGCGGCTCCAGTTCGGACGCCTCGCGCAGCGAGAGCTCGTCGCCCGCCGCCAGCAGCTGGTCGGCGCGCGAGGGCGCGAGGCCGTCGAAGAAGGCTTCGACTTTGGCCGGCGGGACGGCGCCGACGAACTCGTCGACCACCTTGCCGTCCCGGAACGCCTTCACCGCCGGGATGCCCTGGATGCCGAACCGGGCGGCGAGCGCCTGGTTGGCGTCGGTGTCGACCTTCGCCAGCACGACCTCTCCCTCGCGCTTGCCCTCCGCCGCCTCCAGCGCCGGGCTCAGCTGCCGGCAGGGCCCGCACCACTCGGCCCAGAAGTCGACCACGACGGGCACCTCCTTGGAGCGCTCGATGACGTCGCGCTCGAAATCCGCTTCGGATACGTCGACCGACACGTCAGGCCCCCGCCGCCGTCATGCCCTCGAGGTCGCGCCGCAGCTCGCGCAGCTCGTCGCGGATGCGGCCCGCCTCCTCGAAGCGCAGGTCGTCGGCCGCCGCCATCATCTCCTCCTCGAGCGCGACGATCGTCTTCTCCAGCTCCTCCGGGCTGTCGAAGCGCTCCGCGGCTTTGCGGCGCCGCCGCGCCGGCGCCCGGTCTTCCATCGCCAGCAGCTCCGACATCTCCGAGATGCCCTTGCGCACGGTCGTCGGCGTGATCCCGTGCTCCTCGTTGTAGGCGATCTGGATCGCCCGGCGGCGGTCGGTCTCGCGCATCGCGGCGCGCATCGCGTCGGTCTCCTTGTCGGCGTACATCAGCACCCGTCCGTTGACGTTCCGCGCCGCCCGCCCGATCGTCTGCACCAGGCTCGTCTCGCCGCGCAGGAAGCCCTCCTTGTCGGCGTCGAGGATCGCGACCAGCGAGACCTCGGGGAGGTCGAGACCCTCGCGCAGGAGGTTCACGCCGACCAGCACGTCGTACTCGCCGAGCCGCAGGTCGCGGACGATCTGGATCCGTTCGAGCGTGTCGATCTCGGAGTGGAGGTACCGGACTTTCACCCCGTACTCGAGGAGATAGGCGGTCAGGTCCTCGGCCATCTTCTTGGTCAGCGTCGTGACCAGGACGCGCTCGCCCTGCTCGGCGATCTTCTTGGCCTCGTTCATCAGGTCGTCGATCTGGTTACGGGTCGCGCGCAGCTCGATCTCCGGGTCGACGATCCCGGTCGGGCGCACGATCTGCTCGACGGTCCGCGACGATTCCGCTTTCTCGAACGGCCCCGGCGTCGCCGAGACCATCACCAGCTGCTTCACCCGCTCGAGGAACTCGTCGAATTTCAGCGGCCGGTTGTCGATCGCCGAGGGCAGCCGGAAGCCATAATCGACCAGCGTCTGCTTGCGCGAGCGGTCCCCCTCGTACATGCCGCCGATCTGCGGCACGGTCTGGTGGCTCTCGTCGATGAAGCAGACGAAATCGTCGGGGAAGTAGTCGATGAGGGTGTGCGGCGGGGTGCCCGGTTCGCGGCCGTCGAGGATCCGCGAGTAGTTCTCGATCCCCGAGGTGAAGCCGAGCTCTTTGATCATCTCGAGGTCGTAGGAGGTCCGCTGGCGCAGCCGATGCGCCTCCAGCTGTTTGCCTTCGTTCTCGAGTTCGGCGGTCCGCTGTTCCAGTTCCGCGCGGATCTCGGCGACCGCCCGGTCGATCGTCTCGTCTTTGGTGACGTAGTGCGACGCAGGCCAGACCGAGACGTGGTCGATCTCATCGATCACCTCGCCGGTCAGCGGATCGAAGTGCTGGATGCCCTCGATCTCGTCGCCGAAGAGGGCGATCCGGTAGGCGGTCTCGGCGTAGGACGGCATGATCTCCAGCACCTCGCCGCGCACCCGGAAGTGGCCGCGGCCGAGCACCGAGTCGTTGCGCTGGTACTGCATCTTGACCAGCTTGCGCAGCACCTCGTCACGGTCGATTTCCTTGCCGACCTGGAAGAGCTGCATTTTTTCGTTGTAGACCTGCGGCGAGCCGATGCCGTAGATGCAGGAGACCGAGGCGACGATGATCACGTCGCGGCGCGCGAACAGCGACGCGGTGGCGGCGTGTCGCAGGCGGTCGATCTCGTCGTTGATCGAGCTGTCCTTCTCGATGTAGAGGTCCTGCGCGGGGACGTAGGCCTCGGGCTGGTAGTAGTCGTAGTAGGAGACGAAGTAGTTGACCTCGTTCTCGGGGAAGAACTCCCGGAACTCGTTGCAGAGCTGCGCGGCGAGCGTCTTGTTGTGCGCGATCACCAGCGCCGGACGCTGGACCTCGGCGATCACACCGGCCATCGTGAAGGTCTTGCCGGTGCCGGTGGCGCCGAGCAGGGTCTGGAAGCGCTCGCCCGCGTCGAGGCCCTCGGCGAGACCCGCGATCGCCTTCGGCTGGTCCGCGGTAGGGGTATAGACAGGGTTCAGCTTGAAATCGGGCACGAATTCAAGATAGCCAACGGGGAAGTTTGGAAAACTGCCCGGCCATGAAAGGCTCTCGCGCCGCGCTGGCCGCGTTCTTCTCGTTTGCCGGGACCATGCACTTCGTGCGGCCGCAGCCCTACGAATCCATCGTGCCGCCACCGTTCCCGAAGAAGGAGTCGGTGGTGATCTCGGGGGTCGCCGAGATCGTCGGCGGGGTCGCCGTCCTCCACCCCGCGACCCGGCCCGCCGGGCGCTGGTGGCTGCTCGCGCTGCTGCTCGCCATCTTCCCGGCCAATATCTGGATGGCGGTCAGCCCGGAGAAGATCCCGGGGGCGCAGAGGATCCCGCGCTGGGCGCTCTGGGCGCGGCTGCCGCTTCAGCCGCTCGCCATGCTCTGGGTCTGGCGCGCCACCGACCGCTGACCCTCCGCCTCGGCCGAGGGCGCATCGGTGATCGGCGCGCGGGCCTTCTTCGCCCAACCCCGTGGCCGCGCAGCCGGCGCGCCGTCGAGCGGACCAGGGCGCCTCGCCGAGAATCGCGAGCAGCACCGCGCCCATCGCCCCTTCAGCGACGCGACTACCCAATTCCCGGGTCAGGGCAGGAGTTCTTTGATCGCGTTGCCGAGCCCACCCAGGAGTCCTTCTCCGTTCAGGATCTTTTCTGCATCCTGGACCAGTTCGATCCCCTGTTCGAGCGGTACCTGCTCGACCGCGGCGCGCATCGGGCCGGCGAGGAGGGCAGGGATCTTGCCCCGTTCTTCGGCGTCGTCCACCGCCCGCACCAGGCCGGCGCGGATCGCCTTGGTCAGCTTTTCGTCGTCGATGTGGAAGCGCTCGGTGAAGCGTTCGCGGGCTTCCTTGGAGGCGAGCGCGCGGGCGAGGCGCTCGCGGCTGACCCCGAGGCGGCAGGCCGCTCCGTCGAGGGCCGAGAGCGTGAATTCCTCCGCCACGCCTTCGAGGCCGCCGCTGTTTTCGGTTTCCGGGCGGGGTTCGCAGGGGTTGCGGACGTGCAGGGGTTCGTAGGAGGCGCCGCCCGCGGCGGCGTAGATGCCGACCAGCGCCAGCGAGAGGACGAGGGCGGCGCCGATCAGGATCCTGCCGCGGCTCACAGGTCGATCCTCCGGGCCAGGCAGATCGGCACCAGCGCCAGCACGCCGATCAGGGCGGCGATCCCGAACGAGGGGCTGAAGGCGTGGGTCGCCCCGGCGTTCAGCTGGTCCTGGAGTTCTTCGCGCAGCTCCACCACTTCGCTCCGTTCGGCTTCGTCCTCCGGCAGCGGGTCGAACACGTGGCCGAGGTTCGGCACCTTGCCGTCCTCCATCTGCAGATGTTCGCTGATCTTCTTCGCCAGGGACAGCTTCAGCACCGGCCGGATCGGCGAGTCGAGGATGACCGAGGTCCCGGCGTTGATCGCCTGCTGCTGCTGTACCGCGATGTCGTGGGTGAAGACCGGGGTGAGCGCGAGCAGGCCAACGACGACGCCGGCGTGGCGGGCGGAGATCGTCCAGCCGCCGTGGATCGCCTGCGGGGCGCGGCCGGAGAGCGCCGTCTCGGTCAGCGCCGAGAGCACCAGCGAGAGGCCGACACCGACGAGGATCTGCGGCGGGACCGTCAGCGCCACCTCCGCCTTCGGCAGCAGCGCCAGGCCGCCGAGGCCGCCCGCCAGGAGGAGCGCGCCGGCGGCGCCCCGCGCCCGCTCGTCCGCGACCCAGCCGGAGATCCGGGAGCCGAGGACCGCGGCCAGCGGCATCACCGAGACGACGATCGCGGCGCCGATCGGGCTGAGGCGCCAGCCTTCGATCAGCAGCAGGACGAGGAGAAAGAGCGCGGCCGCGATCGAGGCCGAGACCATCGCCAGCGCCACGTTCGCCCAGAGGTGCGGCCGCCCCACCCGCTGGGTCAGCTCCCCTTCGATCACCCGCGTCGACATCTCGTGGCGGGCGACGGTGAGGATCGGCACCGCGGCGGCGAGCGCCAGCGGCACCTGGATCAGGAAGATCGACTGCCAGGAGACGAGCTGGGTGAGGATGCCGCCGGCGGCCGGACCGAGCGCGGCGCCGGTGGCCCCGGCGGTGGCCCAGACCGCGGTCGCGCGGCGCTCCGAGCCGACCGTCGCGGGCAGCAGCTCGAGCGCGGCCGTCACCGCGAGCGCGCCGCCGAGCGCCTGCACCGAGCGGGCGATGAGCAGGGTCGAGAGGTGATCGGAGACGCCGCAGGCGAGTCCCGCCCCGGCGAAGATCGCGAGGCCGACCGCCGCCGCCCGCCCCGGGCCCACGCGCCGCGCGACCATCGCCGCGGGCACCGCGGCAAGCGCCATCACGAGGTTGAAGGAGACGAGGACCCAGGTGACGCCGAAGACCGACGTGTTCAGGTCCCGGTAGATGTCCGGGAGCGCGAGGACGACGATCGACGAGTCCGCCAGCACGATGCCGACCGCCAGCGCCAGCGCCCAAACTCGCGGGTTCGGGTCGCCCCCCCTCTTAGCCCCCTCCGTAGCCAAGCTCCGAAGCGTACTTTTCGCGGTACTCCTTCTGCCTTTCGAGCACGAGTTCGACGTAGGCGCGGGTTTCCGGGAAGGGGATTTCCTCGACCGAGAGCCCCGCCCCGCCCCACTTGTCGGCGTTCCCCGGGCCCGCGTTGTAGGCGGCGAGCGCCGCCGCCGTGTCGCCTTCGTAGCGTTCCAGCAGTTCCTTCAGCAGGAAGGTGCCGTAGCGGATGTTGATTTCCGGGTCGGAGAGGTCGTTCAGCTTGAAGGTGGTGCCGCCGCTCTGCTTCTCGATGAACTTGGCCGCTTCCGGGGTGATCTGCATCAGGCCGCGGGCGCCGGCGGACGATTCCGCGTCGGAGAACTTCGACTCGGTGTCGATCACGGCCGCGATCAGGGCCGCGTCGACGCCCTTTTCGTGCGCCTGCCGGCGGATGATGTCCTCGTGTTCGAGCGGCAGGGTGAGCTCTTTGATCGCCTTGTCGAAGCTGCCGTTGACGACCAGGAGGCCGACGACGAGCCCGAGGATCACGGCGATCCCGCCGAAGAGCGGCCAGCGGCTGCGGCGGCGGCGGCTCCGGCGGGCCGTGGGACGTGCGCGTGCCCTGGTGCTCATCCCCTCAGCTTCGCGAGCAGCGCGGACAGGGCCGCTTCGAGATCCTCGACGGAGCCGTCGTTGACGACGACGTGCTCGGCCCGCTCGGCCTTCTCCTCCTGGGTCAGCTGGCGCGCCTCGCGGGCGTCGACCAGCGCGTGGCCGCGGGCGGCGGCGCGCTCGCGGCGGACGTCCTCGGCGGCGACGATCGAGACGGTCGTGTCGAAGACCTCCTCACGGCCGCCCTCGAAGAGCAGCGGCACCTCGATCACGGCGAACTCGACGTCGTCGGGGAGCGCGGCGATCCAGGCGGCGGTCTCGGCGCCGACCGCGGGGTGGATCCGCGACTCCAGCCAGCTCAGCTCCTCCGGGTCGGCGAAGACGATGCCGCCGATGCGGCCGCGGTCCGTGGGCGCGCCCTCGGGCGCGACCGCGGCGCCCCAGCGGGCCGCCATCTCTGCTCGCAGCGGCTCGCCTTCGAGCAGGTCGTGGACGACGGCGTCGCTGGAGAGCGTCGCCGCGCCCAGCCGGCCGAAGGCCGCGAGCGCCTCTGACTTGCCCGCGGCGATGCCGCCGGTCAGCCCGATCGTCAGCGGCGCCACGCGGCCCCGCCCACGCCTAATCCTGCTGCTCGGACTCGCTGTCGTCGTCGCCGCCGGAAGCTGCCTCGTCGGCGCTGTCCGGGGAATCCGGACGTTCGGATGCCGATTCGCCCTCGTGGGCTTCGCCCGGGTCGCCCTCGCCATTGCCCTCAGAACCCTGCTCGGACTCCGATGACTCGGCGGTTGGTGCCGCGGCGGCGGCCTCGGGCTCGGAAGGTGCGGCCTCGGCGGCCGGGGCCTCGGCCTCGGGAGTCGCCTCGGCGGCCTCGGTCTGCGAGGCGTCCTCGATCGCGGCCTCCGGCGTGGCGGCCTCGGGCACCTCGGCGGCGACCGTCTCGGCCTCCACCGCGGGCGACTCGACTTCCTGGCTCTCGACCGCGCTGTCCTCGGCGAGGTCGACCGCGGCCTCCTCGGCCCCGCCCGCCTGGGCAGCGTTGGCGGCGGCGATCTGCGCGCTCAGGTCCTGCATCGGCATGTTCTGGCCCTCGACCCGCTTGATCGAGAGCGAGAGGCGACGCCGGTCTTCGTCGATCTCGAGGATCTTGACGTTCAGCTTGGCACCCGGCTCGACCACTTCGGAGGGGTTCTCGACGTGGTGGTCGGCCAGCTCGGAGATGTGGACCAGTCCCTCGACCCCCGGCAGGATTTCGACGAAGGCGCCGAAGGCGACGACCTTGGTCACGGTGCCCTCGAGCACGTCGCCGGGGCGATGCGTCGAGATCACCCGCTGCCACGGGTCCTCCTGGGTCTGCTTCAGACCGAGGGAGATGCGCTGGCGGTCGCGGTCGATGTCGAGGACTTTGATCCGCACGGTGTCGCCGATCGCCACCACTTCGGACGGGTGGTTGACGTGGCTCCAGGAAAGCTCGGAGATGTGGATGAGGCCGTCGATCCCGTCGAGGTCGACGAAGGCGCCGAAGTCGACGATGTTCGAGATCTTGCCTTCGACCACCTGGCCCGGCTCGAGCCGGCCGAGGATCTGCTCGCGGACCTCTTTGCGCTCCTCCTCCAGCACCGCCCGGCGCGAGAGGACGACGTTGTTGCGGGAGCGGTTCAGCTCGATGACTTTGCACTCGAGCGTCTGGCCCATGAACTCGTCCAGGTTATGGACGCGGCGGATGTCGACCAGCGAGGCGGGCAGGAAGCCGCGCACGCCGAGGTCCAGGATCAGGCCGCCCTTGACGACCTCGATGACGCTGCCTTCCACCGGTTCGCCGGAGTCGGCGGCGACCTCGATGCGGCGCCAGGCTTTCTCGAAGCGGGCGCGCTTCTTGGAGAGGATCAGGCGGCCCTCGGAGTCCTCCTTGGTGAGGACCAGGGCGTCGACCTCCTCACCCAGCTCGACCTCTTCGGCCGGGTTGACCGACTTGCGGATCGAGAGCTCGTTGCTCGGGATGACCCCCTCGGCCTTGTATCCGATGTCGACCAGGACCTCGTCCTTGTCGATACGGACGACTTTGCCGTTGACGACGTCCCCCTCTTCGAACGACACCATGGTCGCCGCGTAGTTGGGGACGATCTTGCCGTCTATGTTGAGCAGAAGCCCACCGCTCCCCTCGACGGGGGTGGCGCTGGGCGCAGGGGTCAGGGTCTCGGTCGCAGCCATTGGGTTGGCGATGATGACAGAAATCAGTTGCCGCCACGTCCTCGCCGGGCGCGAGGGGCGAGGATCATGGGACGCCCTCGCTCACGAACGGCGGGAGGTTCGTTCGGGTGTCCCATGATCCTCGCTGCCGGAGCTCTACTACGCTCTCGGTCGATGCCCATCAGAGCGACCAAGCGCGGCGAGGAGCGGACTTCGCTCGCCGGAACCCATGACGTGTTGATCTGCGGTGCCAGCTTTGCCGGGCTGGCGGTGGCGCGGGAGCTGGCGGGGAGCGGCGCGGACGTGCTGATCGTCGACCGCTATGAGATCGGCGAGCGGCAGACCTCCGCCTGTGGGATCCCCACCGAGTGGCTGCAGAACCTCGGCCTGATGGAGGCCGAGCGCCAGCGTTTCGACACGCTTGTGATCAATACGCCACACGGCACCTCGCGCTACCGGCTGCCCTGGACCTTCTCCACCTTCGACTACCGGACCCTCTGCGGGCTGATGTGGGAGCGGTGCGACGCGCGCTTCGAGACCGCCAAGGTCGAGGGGCTGGTGAGCGCCGCCACCAACGGGACCGACGCGATCGCGGTCGAGACCGACCGCGGGGTCATCTCCGCCCCGCTCGTCGTCGACGCGCTCGGCTGGCGCCGCGTGCTGGCCGGTCCGGCGGGCTACCAGCCGCCCGACGCGCCGCTCTCGCGCGGCCTCGAGGTGCACCCGGAGGGCGGCGCCGAGGACCTCGAGATCTGGATCGACCGCCGCTATGTCCCGGCGGGATACGGCTGGAGCTTCCCGGCGGGCGAGGAGACGCGGATCGGCGTCGGCTCCTTCGATCCCCGCTTCCACGTCCGCGAGACCACCGAGCTGCTGGCCGAGGACCTGGGCCGCGACCGCGTCCGCTACCAGGGGAACTGGATCCCCCACAAGCTGCGCGCGGCGACCGGGCGCGGCGTCTTCTTCGCCGGCGACTCCGCCGGGCACTGCCTGCCGCTGACCGCCGAGGGGATCCGCACGGCGCTCTACTTCGGCATGGCTCTGGGACGGGAGCTGCGCGCCGTCGTCGAGGGGCGCCAGACGCGCGAGCAGGCGGCGGCGAACTACGCCTCCTTCAGCGACTCCCACGAGTGGAAGTTCAAATGGATGCTGCGGACGCAGAAGATCGTCCCGCGGGTGCCGCCGCGGCTGCTCGGCCCCCTGATCCGCCTCCTCGGCATGAAGCGCTTCGTCAACTGGTCCTTCGACCACTATCTGAACATCGCCCCGCCGGAGTTCGCCGCTTCGCCGCCGGAGCCGGCGAAGCCGGAGGTGCCAGCGGGCGTTTAGGGGTTGCGGTTGGGCGAGGAACGGGTGCGGCGCGTGAAACAACGGGCATGCGGACCCGAGGAAGTCGGACTCAAGTGACCTCCCCCGGGGATCCGGGCGCGGTCGTCCCAACCAGCGCGCACCCGGACGGCGGTCGTCCTAACCAGCGGCCACCCAGGGCGCGGTCGTCCTAACCAGCGCTATAGGTGGGAAAGGACGACCGCGGTCGGGAGGAGGTCGGAAAGGACGACCGCGGTCCGGGTGGGGCGACCTCGGTGACGCATCCGTCACGGTCCCGTCGCACCCCCGTGAGGTCTCGTGCAGAGCCTGTCGCCCCCGTACACCCGGCCCCCTCACCACACGGCCACAACCTGACCAGGCCGGGGGGAGGGGCCGCGTCCGTTGCCGGCGGGCGACAGCTTCACCGGGCCCCGGACCCGCCCCCTCCCTACTTGGCGTTCAGCCAGTCGGTGCCGACACCGGCGTCGACCTCGAGCGCGGGGTCGAGCTCGTAGGCGGTCGTCATCTCGCGGCGCACCAGCTCGAGCGCCGCGTCCATCTCCTCCGGCGGGCCCTCGAAGAGGAGCTCGTCGTGGATCTGCAGGACCAGGCGGGTCGCCATCCGCTCCTCGCGCAGACGCGCCCAGCAGCGCACCATCGCCACCTTGATGATGTCGGCGGCGGTGCCCTGAATCACCGTGTTGACCGCGAGGCGCTCACCGAGGCGACGCGTGTTGGGGTTGCCGGAGCGCAGCTCCGGGATCGGCCGGCGGCGTCCCATCAGCGTCGTCACGAAGCCCTCCTCCTGGGCGCGTTCGATCACCTCTTCGCGGAAGCGGCGCACCGCCGGGAAGCGTTCGAGATAGCGGGCGACGAATTCCTCGCCCTCTTTGCGCGGGATGTTGAGCCGGTCGGCGAGGCCGAAGCCGGTCAGCCCGTAGACGATCCCGAAGTTCACCATTTTGGCTTTCGAGCGCTGGCCGACGTCGACCTCGTCGGGCGGGATGTCGAAGACCTCGGCGGCGGTCGCGGTGTGGACGTCCTCGCCGGCGTGGAAGACGTCCTTCAGCACCTGCTCGTCGGCGACGTGGGCGAGGACGCGGAGCTCCACCTGGCTGTAGTCGGCCGAGAGCAGACGGGCGCCCTCCTCGGCGACGAAGCAGGCACGCACGGGCCGCCCGAGGTCGGTGCGGATCGGGATGTTCTGCAGGTTCGGGTTGGTGCTGGAGAGGCGGCCGGTGGTCGTCGCCGCCTGGTTGAAGGTCGTGTGGACGCGGCCGGTCTCGGGGTCGATCAGGTCAGGCAGCGAGTCGAGGTAGGTGTTCTTCAGCTTGGTCAGCTCGCGCCAGGACTCGATCTTCTCGACGATCGGGTGCTCGTCGCGGATCTGGGCGAGGACGCGGGCGTCGGTCGAGTAACCGGTTTTGCCGCGGCGTTTTTTCGTCAGCTCCAGCTTCTCGAAGAGGATGCGGCCGACCTGCTGCGGCGAGCCGATCGTGAACTTCTCGTCGGCGAGCTCGTAGATGTCCTTCTCCAGCTGCTCGATCCGCTCACCAAAGCCGTGGCCGACCTCGGCGAGGCGCTGGGCGTCGAGCTTCAGCCCCTCCCGCTCCATCGCCGCCAGCACCGCGATCAGCGGCAGCTCGACCTCGCGCATCAGCGGCTCCAGGCCGAGCGCCTGCACGCGCGGCAGCTGGTCCTCGGCGAGGGCCGCGACGAGGCGCGCCTCCTCGGCCGGGTCGAGGCCAGCCTCGACCTCCTCGCCGAGCGACAGCTGGCCGCCCTCCTCGTCGCCGTTCCCGGGCGCGGCGCCCTCGGCGATGCCGATCCCGGCGTCGGCGGCGAGCTCGATCAGGTCGTAGGTGCGCCGCTGTGGCTCCAGCAGGTAGGCGGCGAGCATGGTGTCGTGCTCGAGGCCCAGCTCGACCCCCTCGCGGGCGGCGGCGGCGAGGAGGCCGTGGCGCCCGCCGCCGAGGGACTTCAGGTCGTGGCCCGCGAGCGGCTTGTCGGCGAGGGCGACGGCGAGCTCGTCGTGGGAGGCGGTGCCGGTGAGGATGCGCTCGCCTTCGGCGGCGGCCCAGCGCTCGCCGTCGAGCGCCACCGCGACGCGAGGCGCGTCGCCGATGTCGGCGGGCGTCGCCTCGACCGTCTCCACCTCCAGCTCCTTCTCGACCCGGCGCCCGGGGACCGCGTCGCCCTCGGGGAGAGCTTCTTCCAGCCGCTCGAGCACCGCCCGGAGCTCGAACTCGCGCATGAAGTCGCGCAGCGCGCCGCGATCCGGCTCGCTCTCCAGCGCTTCCTTGAGGTCCACCCCGGTCTCGATGTCGAACTGCAGCGTCGCCAGCGCTTTCGACATCCGCGCGTCCTCGGCGTGGTTCGTCAGGTTTTCCTTGCGTTTGGCGCCGGAGATCTCGTCGACGCTTTCCAGCACCTTGTCGAGCGAGCCGAACCTCTGCAGCAGTTGCGTGGCGGTTTTCTCGCCGATGCCGGGGACGCCGGGGATGTTGTCGGAGGTGTCGCCGCGCAGGCCCATCAGGTCGGTGATCAGCTCCGGCGGCACCCCGTAGCGCTCCTCGACCGCAGCGGCGTCGTAGATCTTCGTCTCGGTGATGCCGCGGGAGGTGCTCATCACCCGGATCCCGTCGCCGACCAGCTGGTAGGCGTCGCGGTCGCCGGTCACGACCATCACCTCGATCCCCTCTTCGCGCGCCTGCTTGGCGAGCGAGGCGATCACGTCGTCGGCCTCGTAGCCTTCGACCTTCACGTTGGTGTACCCGAACGCTTCGACGAGCGGCATCAGGTGGGGCCACTGCTCGCGCAGGAGGTCGGGGCGCGGTTTGCGCTGCGCCTTGTAGAGGTCGTAGGTCTTCTCGCGCCCGCTCCAGCCGGCGTCCCAGGCGACGATGACCCCCTGCGGGTGGTGCTCGTCGATGATTTTCACCAGCATCGAGGCGAGCCCGAAGATCGCGTTCGTCGGCCGCCCGTCGCTGGTCCCGATCGACTCGGGCAGGGCGAAGAAAGCCCGGTAGGCAAGGCTGTTGCCGTCGATCAGGAAGAGCTCAGGTGCGTCGGCCATCGGCGCAACTCTACGAGGCGAGGCCGAGGGCCTGCCGCAGGTCGGCTGCGACCGCCTCCGGAGCGGCTTCCAGCTGGTCGCCGGTGTAGCGGCGCGTGGCGATCCCGTGGGCGCGCAGCTCGAGGTCGCGCTCG
Source organism: Solirubrobacterales bacterium (assembly GCA_051986435.1). Taxonomy (GTDB): domain Bacteria; phylum Actinomycetota; class Thermoleophilia; order Solirubrobacterales; family 70-9; genus VAYN01. Next base: position 20,283 of record JBPYFM010000025.1, read on the forward strand.
TGATCGTCCTCGAAGGCCACCGAGCC
>JBPYFM010000026.1:0-9868 GCA_051986435.1 Solirubrobacterales bacterium
GTCGTCTTCCTCACCCCGGTGCTGGTCTTCGCCGCCCGCCGGCGCCGCGTCGCGGTCGAGTCCTTCCTCTACGGCTGCGTCTTCATGGCGAACGCGTCATCGCTCTTCCTGCCCGGCTCGAACCTCACCAACCTGCTCGTCCTCGACGCCGGCGACGGGACCTCCGGCGCGAGCTTCGCCGCGAAGACGTTCCCGCTCGCGATCACCGCTGCGGTGGTGACGGCGGTGGGGGTGGGGATCAGCTTCCGATGTCACCTCGCGGCGGGGAGGAGGGAGGCGGACGAGGTGCCCGGCGCGGCTCGGGGAGGCGGCGTCGGCGACACGGGTGACGCGCGCGGCGCCGGCCGCGTCCGCGACAGGGGTGACGCACGCCGCGCCGGCGGCGTCCGCGACTGGGGTGACGCGCGCGGCGCCGGCGGCGTCCGCGACCGTGTCGAGGCGGCGTCGCCCGAACCCGGCGTCGCCCGCGGCGTCGGCACGCCGCCGCCCGAGCCCCGTGTCGCCCTCGGCCCGGGCGCCTTCGCCACCGCGGCGGCGGTCGTCCTCGTCCTCCTCCTGCGCCGGCCCGCGCTCGCGGTCCTCGCGGTCGCGCTCCTCGCCACCACGGTGGAGCTTGCCCGCTCGCGCGTCGACCTCGCCGACGTCTGGCGCGTCCTCGGCCTCCCCAGCCTCACCTTCGCCTTCGTCCTCACCGTCGCCCTCGGCACCCTCGCCCGCCACTGGGACGGGCCCGCCGAAGTGATCGGCGGGGCGAGCGGCCCCGAGACCGCCGGCCTGGCGGCGATCTCCACGGTCCTCCTCAACAACCTCCCCTCGGCGGCGCTCTACTCCGCCCACGCGGTCGACCACTCGCGGATGCTCCTGCTCGGCCTCAACGTCGGGCCGAACCTGGCCGTGACGGGGGCGCTCTCGGCGCTCCTCTGGTTCCGCGCCGCCCGTGAGGTCGACGCGCGCCCCTCGCTGGTCGAGTTCTCCCGCCGCGGGGCACCGCCGGCCCTGGTTGCGATGGCCGCCGCGATCGTGGTAGGCATGTTGACCTGAAGGCTCGGGAAGGCCGTTCGAAGCTTGCCCGGATGCGCGCGGGCACCGCCGCCGCGGAGCCCGCGCGCTAATCTACTTAAACCTGATCGGAATTAAGGAACAAGGAGCCATAATGGCATTGAGACTTGGTGATGAAGCCCCCAACTTCGACGCGGACACGACCGAGGGCCACATCAACTTCCACGATTGGCTGGGCGATTCGTGGGGCGTGCTGTTCTCCCATCCGAAGGCGTTCACGCCGGTCTGCACGACCGAGCTCGGCTACATGGCCTCGATCGAGCCGGAGTTCGCCAGGCGGAACACGAAAATCATCGGCCTCTCCGTCGACCCGCTCGAGAGCAACGAGGGCTGGGCGAAGGACATCGAGGAGACGCAGGGCACGGCGCCCAACTACCCGCTGATCTCGGACGCCGATTTCGCGATCTCCAAGGCCTACGGGATGCTCCCGGCGGAGGTCTCCGGCGACGCCTCCGAGCGCACGCCCGCCGACAACCAGACGGTCCGCAACGTCTTCGTCATCGGCCCGGACAAGAAAGTCAAACTGATCCTCGTCTACCCGATGACCACCGGGCGCAACTTCGACGAGGTCCTGCGCGTGATCGACTCGCTGCAGCTGACCGCCAACAACAAAGTGGCGACGCCGGCGCAGTGGAAGAAAGGCGACGACGTGATCATCTCCGGCTCGGTCAAAGAGGACGAGGCGAAAGAGCTCTTCGGCTCCTGGGAGTCGCCGAAGCCCTACATGCGCATCGTCCCGGACCCGAGCAAGGCCTAAAGGCCTGGTTGGTCGGGGGGGTCCTCGGACCCCTCGTCCGGCCGTCGCCCGTGGAGGCAGTTGAAGCAACTGCCTCCACGGGCGATCGCCGAGTGCAGGGCCGTGCTGCTCGACTCTGCCGTTCCCGGCGACCGAAGCCTCATCTGGGCATTCGCTCAGCGCGGTGGCTCGGCGATCTTCGTCGTCGCCGCCGCGTCGATGAGGGCGCGCGCGGCGTCGGGGTCCTCGCCGGAGGCCTGCAGCAGGTCGAAGGCGAGGGCCCGGGTCTGGCCGAAGATCATCGTCGGCCAGAGCGAGTTGTGGACGTCGGCGGCGCCCGCCAGTTCGACCGCGCGCGAGGCGCGTTCGCGGACGTCGGCGCGGGCGCCGGGGCGGCCGCGGTCGGCGTTGTCGAGGGCTCGGATCGTCGCCGCGAGCTGGGCCACGCCCTCGCCGAGGCGCGGGTCGAGGCGCGCTTCGCGGCGGATCGCGGTGGCGGTCGCGCGGGCGAGGACGCGGGCGTCGCGGACGGCGTAGTCGATCTGCGGGGCCTCGCCCGCCTGCGGATCGAGTTCCTCCAGCAGGGCGCGGCGGCGCGGGGAGAAGGCGGCGGCCTCGCCGGCCTCGGTGACCGCCTCGTAGAGGACCTCGACGCCGGCGTCGAGCTTGCGGGCGCTCGCCAGCGCCGCCTCGGCACCGGGGAGGTCACGGGCGGCGAGGGCGTCGGCGATCGCCTCGAGCGTCGCCGCCAGGTCGGCGAGCGCGCCGCGCCGCGCCTCCTCGACCCTCGCGAACGGTTCGTGGAAGGAGAAGAGGAGGCCGAAGACGACGGCGACGGCGCCGCCGACGCAGGCGTCGAGGAAGCGGTCGATCTCGGCGCCCTGGCCGGGCAGGGTCATGATCAGGAGCGCCGAGACCGCGGCCTGGTTGATCAGCACCTGGCTGCCGCCGAGGAGGAGAGACACCGACATCACCAGGGCGACGAGGACCGCCACCTGGATCGCGCCGACGCCGATGAGGTAGACGAGCGCGGCGGCGACGCCGATGCCGACCGCGACGCCGGCCGACAGCTCGATCGCCCGACGGCGCGGCTGGCCGCGCGAGAGCCCCAGCGAGATGACGGCCGCCGCGGGCGCGAAGAACGGCTCGGGCTGGCCGACGGTGAGCCGGGCGAGCGCCCAGGCGACCCCGGCGGCGACCGCCGACTGCACGATCGCGAGCCAGGAGCCCGAGAGCGCCGCGAGGCGCACCCGCGCCGCCCCGCGCAGGCGCTGCTCCAGGGCCCAGTCCCGTGACGACACGGGGCGAGCGTACCCGCGCCGGAGGCGCCTCCGGTGGCTCGCGCCGCCGGCGGGTAGGCGATCGGTGAGACGGCACACACCTCGACCCACGGAAGGGCTGCAGAAGTTGACCCGCCGACGCCCGTCGCCAGACCAACGCCTCCCCCGTCACCACCCCCCGTTGATGGGCCGAAAAACCACGATATGGCGCACTTTTCGGCCCATCAACATGGGAGCTGGGCGCGGCGGCGGAGGAGCTCGTCGCGCTCGACCGGGTTCGCGCTCGCGGCGGCGGCCCGCTCGTAGGCGGCGGCCGCGCCCGACGTGTCGCCTTGGCGGCGGAGCAGGTCGGCGTGGGTCGCGTGGAGGGGTGGGTACCGCTCCAGCTTGCGGTCGGCGAGGAGCGGCTCCAGCAGGGACAGTCCCTGCTCCGGCCCGCTCGCGAAGCCGACCGCGGCGGCGTGGTTGACGGCGACGACGGGGGAGGGGTCGAGCTCCGCCAGGCGCGCGTAGAGCGCCGTGACCTGAGGCCAGTCGGTCTCCTCGGGGTCCGGCGCTTCGACGTGGAGCGCGGTGATCGCCGCCTGCAGGGCGTATCGGCCGGGCGGGCCGAGGCGGATCGCGCGGGCGAGCGCCGCGTGGCCACGGGCGAGCTCCGCCTCGTCCCAACGTGAGCGGTCCTGCTCGCCGAGCGCGACGAAGCGCCCCGCCCCGTCGGTCCGCGCCGCGGCCCGCGCGTCGTGCAGCAGCATCAGCGCCAGCAGGCCCCAGGCCTCGGCCTCGTCGGGCATCAGCTCGGTGAGGAGCGTCGCCAGGCGGATCGCCTCGGCGCAGACGTCGGGGCGGAGGAGGTCCTCGCCGCCGGTCTGCACGTAGCCCTCGTTGAAGATCAGGTAGAGGACGCGCAGGACGCCGCGCAGGCGCTCGGGCAGCTCCTCGTCGCGCGGCACGCGGTAGGGGATGCCGGCGTCGGCGATCTTCGCCTTGGCGCGGACGATCCGCTTGCCCATCGTCGGCTCGGCGACGAGGAAGGCGCGCGCGATCTCGCCGGTGGTGAGGCCGCCGAGCGCCCGCAGGGTGAGCGCCTCCCGCGCCTCGAGCCCGAGCGCCGGGTGGCAGCAGGTGAAGATCAGCCGCAGGCGGTCGTCGGCGATCGCAGTCGGTGCGTCCATCTCGGGCTCCTCCTCGGCGGCCTGGTCGAGGCGCATCAGCTCGGCGAGGCGCTCGGCCCGCCCCTCGCCGGCGCGGGCGCGGCGCAGGCGGTCGATCGCCTTGCGCCTCGCCGCCGTCGTCAGCCAGGCGCCGGGACGAGCCGGGAGACCGTCGCGCCGCCAGGCCGCGAGCGCCGCCTCGAAGGCATCCTGGACCGCGTCTTCCGCCAGGCCGAAGTCGCCGACCTGGCGGATCAGCGTCGCGAGGACGGCGCCGCGCTCCTCGCGGAAGGCGGCGCCGACGGCAGCGTCGACCCCGCCACCGCCACCGCCACCGCCGCGGCGCCCGCTCGCTTCCCGCGCCGCGCTCACGCCTCGGCCGCGGCCTCCGCGTCGCGGTAGCGCGACATCTCCTGATCGCTCATCAGCGGCCGCACCTCGACCGAGCCGAAGCGCGCCACCGGCAGCTTCTCCGCCGCCGCGGTCGCCGCGTCGAGGTCCTCGCAGTCGAGGATGAAGTAGCCGCCGAGGACCTCCTTGGTCACCGCGAAGGGGCCGTCGGTCAGCTCCGTTTCGTGGTCACGGACGCGCACCGTGGTCGAGGTGTCGACCGGGAGCAGCCGGCCGGAGCCGACGAAGGAGCCGTTCGCGGCGAACTCCGTGAGGAGCTGCTTCCACTCGGGCAGATCCGCGTCGCGCGCGGCGATCTCCGCCGCGTCTGCCGGTTCAGGGGCGTAGAGGAGCAGCATGTAGTTGGGCATCGCCAACCTCCTGTGTCGTGGTCGCCGCCGCTCGGAGCGGGGCCTTTGAAGATACGACGCCGCGCCTCCGCCGTTTTGGACACCCTTCCGTCACCCGTCCCCGCCGCCTCCCATGTTGATGGGCCGAAAAGTGCGCCATATCGTGGTTTTTCGGCCCGTCAACATTGGGGTTCAGCCGCCGTCCTGCATAGGACGAGAAAGGTGCCGGTCCGTGCTTTCACCTGGTCGCGACGCTTGGCCATGCGGTCGCGGGCGTGACCTCCTCGATCTCAGCTACCGTCGGGGGACGTGGCGAGCACCGTCGAACCGTTGAGATATCGCCGTCCGACGCCGCCGCCGCGGCGCCGACGCCTGTGGCTGTTGCCGCTGATCGCCGTGGTCGTGCTGATCGTGCTGGTCACGGCCGCGCTGGTCCGGGCGGAGACGAAGACGATGCCGTATCTGACCGTCCACCGGGTGGTGCCGAAGACGCTGAGGCTCCCCGGCAAGCCGTTCCAGCCCGCCTGGCCGAGCGAAGGCGAGGCGACGGTCGGGGTCGAGGGCGTCGGCAGCCTCGGCTCGACCGGCGGCCAGAAGCCGGTGCCGATCGCCAGCGTCGCCAAGGTGATGACCGCCTACCTGACCCTGAAGCACTTCCCGCTGAAGCCCGGTGAGGAAGGCTTCCGCGTGCGGATCACCCAGGCGCAGGTCGACGAAGAGCGCGACCGGGTGGCGCTCGACCAGTCGACGGTCGCGGTGCGCAAAGGAGAGACGCTGTCGGAGCGCCAGCTGCTGGAGGCGCTGATGCTGCCCTCGGCGAACAACATCGCGGCGCTGCTCGCGGTCCACGACGCCGGGTCGATCGACGCGTTCGTCAAGCAGATGAACGCGGCCGCGCAGGAACTGGGGATGTCCCAGACCACCTATACGGACCCGAGCGGCTTCGAAGCGAGCACGGTCTCGACCGCGCGCGACCAGGTGAAGCTGGCGCGGATGGCGATGCGCGATCCGGCCTTCGCCGAGATCGTCGCCAAGCCCTCGACCCGGCTGCCGGTGGTCGGCACGGTCCTGAACTACAACGGGCTGGTCGGGCACGACGGCTACGTCGGGATCAAGACCGGCTCCGACGAAGCGGCGGGCGGCTGCCTTCTCTTCGCCAAGCGGATGACGGTCGGCGGCAAGTCCTTCACCGTGCTCGGTGCGATCTTCGGCCAGCACGACGGCGAACTGGTGAGCGCCGCGCTGACGGGCGCCGACGCCTTGGCGGGCTCGGTCGCCGACGCGGTCAAGGACCGCGTCGTGGTCCCGGCGGGCGCGACGGTGATGACGCTCGAGAACGCCGACGGCAACCGCGTCAAGGTGGAGACGACGCGGCCGCTCCGCGAGATCGGCTGGCCGGGAAAGAAGATCCTCGTCCACCTGAGCATCGGCAAGGCGCAGCGGAGCGTCTCGCAGGGCGAACGGCTGGGGACCCTGATGGTGCGCGGGGCGAGCGGCGTCGAGCGCACGCCGGTGGTCGCGGCGGGGTCGCTGGGCGAACCGTCGCTCGGCTGGCGCCTGCAGCACCTGCCCTGAGTGGGGTCGGGGCGCTGCGGTCGGTCGCGCGCGCCGGCCGCGACGGCTGGTTTTGGGCGCCGGCGCCGCAGCTAGTCGTTCTTCTCTACCTCCGCAGGGGCCTTCTCGTTCCCCTCGAGGGAGTCTTTGAACTGCCGGATTCCGGAGCCGAGCGCGCGCCCGGCGTCGGGCAGCTTCTTCGGACCGAGGACGAGGACGGCGATGATGAGGACCACCAACAGGTGCATGGGGCTCTCCAGGCCACTGAACATGCGCGCCTCCTCTGGGTCGATTGCGGAGAGTCGAATGCTACGCCGGTCGCGGCGCGCAGCGGTCGCGGTCAGTCTTCGGCGTTGTCGCTGCGGGTGCCGTTGCCGTGCGCGGACCTGTTCAGCCCGGCGGTCGGCTTGCTGACCACGACCTTGGCGCAGTCCTGTGGTTGGGGATCGATCGTGTCGACGATCGCGATCCCTTCCGGGTGGCCTTTTTCGCCGCACTGGATGTACCAGTCCTTGACGCTGTCCACGGCGACGATCACGTCGTTGCCGCCGCGGCCGAAGAAGCTGTCGACGCCGGGCTGGCCGATCAGCACGTTGTCGCGCGAGTCGCCGATCAGGACGTCGTTGTCGAAGGAGCCCTCGATGTCCTCGTCGGACCGGGGGAGGCGGACTTTGTCGCAGTGCTTGATCGCGTCGATCCACGCCCAGCCCTGGGCGAGCGAGATGTAGAGCGTGCCGGGGTGGGCCTGCGTCTCGGCGAAGGAGGCGTCGTCTTCGCCCGGGCCGCCGTCGAGCGTGCCGCCCGCGCAGCCCCCGCCCGCCGCCAGCAGGTCGCCGCCGCCTTCCCCGTATAGGTAGGTCGGGCCGGGCAGGCCGCCGATCAGCCCGTCGGAGCCGTCGCCGCCGTAGAGGTGGTCGGAGCCGGGGCCGGACTGCAGCAGGTCTTCCTCGGGGCCGCCTTTGATCGTGTCGTTGCCGTCGCCGCCGTTGACCCGCACGAAGTCGACCTTTTCGAGGCTTCCTTCGACGGTGAGGCTGTCGTTGCCGGGGCCGAGGTCCCCCATCAGCCAGCGGGCGGGGCCGAGGGTGGGGCAGGTGACCTGCTTCGGGTTGCCCGCGGTGCGCGAGCAGCCTTCGCCCGCGGCGAGCGGCGCCGCCGCGGTGACGGTGAAGGTGCCGGTCGTGGTCGCTGCCGGCGCCGCGGATTCCGTGGCGCTCCCGGTGGCCGGCTTGCCGCCGCTTTCGCCCGGTTTCGCTTCCACGGTTTCTTCCGCGTAGGCGACGGTGAAGTGGTCGGGGCCCGCGCCGCCGACGATCTGCAGGCCGGCGCCGCCCGCCGGATCGGGATCGAGCGTGATGTAGGCGGAGCCGACCGGCGGCGCTTCGGGGCCGCAGGAGATCCGCGTCGGGCCGCCCTGGCAGTGGTCGGTCCCCTGGCCGCCGTTCAGCGTGTCGCGCCCGCCGCCGCCTTTGATCGTGTCGTTGCCGGGGCCGCCCATGATCACGTTCGGGTGGGCGTCGCCGATCAGCGTGTCGCGGAAGGCGGAGCCTTCGATCGACTCGAAGCGGAAGAGGCGGTCGTGCCCGTCGCCGAGCGCCTTGTGCTGGGGGAGGGAGACCCATACGCCGCTGCCCTTGCGGCCCGCGACGGAGGTCGAGAAGGAGGCGATGTCGCCGCTGCCCGGCCCGCCGTCCATGCGGTCGTAGCCATAGTCGCCGCGGACCAGGTCTTCGTTGCCGGGGCCGCCGTTGACGGTGTCGATGCCGAGCCCGCCGCTCACTTCGTCCTGGTTGCCGGAGCCGCCGCTGACGTGGTCGTCGCCGAGGTCGCCGAAGACGCGGTCGGTGCCGGCGCCGCCGTCGATCCAGTCGTTGCCGCGACCGCCGTGGATCAGGTCGTCGCCCGCGCCGCCGCAGATGACGTCGTTGCCGAGCCCGCCGTAGACGGTGTCGTCGCCCGGCCCGGCCCAGATGACATCGGACTTTTCGGTGCCCTGGATGACATCGTTGCCGTCGGTGCCGACGATCGTCGCGCGCTTGCCGTCGCACATCGGCGCGGCGCCGGTTTCGGCGCCCGAGGCGCCGACGGCGGCGAGCGCCGCGAGGGCGCAGGCGAGCAGGGCGATGGCGGTGAGTCGTCTGCGCACGGCGGGCATTCTGCCGCGTCCGGCGGCGGCGGGGACGCCCGGGTACGCCAGTGGCTAGCTTGGGTCGGTGGCGACGACCCCCGACACCGACAGCGCCGCCCGGCGCGCCGGGGCCGCGGCGCCGGGCCCGCCGCCCGGCGCGGGCATCCGCGGCAACCCCGCGGTGGCCGTCGGGATGGTTGTCGGCTCGATCTCCTCGGTGCAGTGCGGGGCCGCGCTGGCGACGACGCTCTTCGACCGGGTCGGGCCGGCGGGCGCGGTCTTCCTGCGCGGCGCCTTCGCGGCGCTGATCCTGCTGGCGGTCGCCCACCGCGACGTCGCCCGCGTGCGGCGCGCCGAGCTCCGCGACGTCGCCCTCTTCGGCGTGACCCTGGCGGCGATGAACTTCTGCTTCTACGAGTCGATCGACCGGCTGCCACTCGGCATCGCGGTCACCTTCGAGTTCACCGGGCCGCTCGCGGTGGCGGTCTTCGGATCCCACAGGCGCCGGGACCTCATCTGGGCGGGCCTCGCCGCGCTTGGCATCGTGCTGCTCTCGGGCGACTTCGGCGGCGGCACGATCGACCTCTTCGGCGCGGTCCTGGCGCTGACCGCGGGCGCCTTCTGGGGTTGCTACATCCTGCTCAGCGCGCGGGTCGGCGGCCGCTCCGAGGGGCTCGGTGGCCTCGCCGTGGCGATGTCGATCTCGGCGGTCCTGCTGGCCCCGGCGGGGCTCGCGGTGGGCGGCTCCGAGCTGGGCTCGGCCGAGGTGCTGGCCCGCGGCTTCGGCACCGGCCTGCTGAGCTCCGCGATCCCCTACGCACTCGAGATCGAGGCCCTCCGACGCCTGCCGAACGCCGTCTTCGGCGTGATGATGAGCCTCGAGCCGGCGGTCGCGGCCCTGGTCGGATTCGTCGCCCTGGGACAGGGACTGGACTGGGTCGAAGCCGTCGCGATCGGCCTGGTGGTCGCCGCGAGCGCGGGCGCGTTGCGCTCGGCGGCGACGCCGGCGCCGCGGGACGGGTAGGGGTGGGGTGGGTTCGGGCCGGTTCAAGCTGGCGCCCCGGGGCGAAGGGACGGGGAAAGGGACGGCCGAGGGACGACCAAGGGACGCGGCCCTCTCGGCCACGGCCCGGGCAGGCTGTGGCCGTGGCCGAGAGGGCCGGGTGTGCGGGGGGAGGCAGCCGGGACGGAGGCGTCACGGGAGTGCGGGGGGAGTGGGA
>JBPYFM010000027.1:0-81709 GCA_051986435.1 Solirubrobacterales bacterium
CAGGGGGGGCGCAGGGTCGGCGCGGGGCCCCGGCCGGGGCCGGGGTGGGCGGCCGGGGCGGGGCGGCCGGGGCGGGCGCGGGGCGCAGGCTGACGAAACAGCGCGGGCTTAGCCGGCGCGGCCCGGCTGGAAGCGGCGCAGGCGGAGCGAGTTGGTGACGACGAAGACGCTCGAGAACGCCATCGCGGCGCCGGCGAAGAGCGGGTTCAGGAAGCCGAGCATCGCCACCGGCACGAGGACGACGTTGTAGGCGAAGGCCCAGAAGAGGTTGCCCTTGATCGTGCGGAGGGTGCGGCGGGAGAGGCGGATCGCGTCGGCGGCGCCGCGCAGGTCACCGGAGACGAGGGTCAGGTCGGAGGCCTCGATCGCGACGTCGGAGCCGGTGCCGATCGCCAGGCCGAGGTCGGCCTGCGCCAGCGCGGGCGCGTCGTTGACGCCGTCGCCGACCATCGCCACCACGCGCTCCTCCCCCTGGAGGTCGCGGACTACCCGTGCCTTGTCGGCCGGAAGCACCTCGGCGATGACGTCGTCGATCCCGACCTCGGCCGCGACCGCGCGGGCGGTCGCCTCGCTGTCGCCGGTGAGGAGGAGCGGGCGCAGGCCGAGGCCCTTCAGCCGCGCGACGGCCTCGGCGCTGGTCGGCTTGACGGTGTCGGCGACGGCGAAGACCGCTCGCGCGCGCCCGTCCCAGCCGGCGGCGACCGCGGTCTGGCCGGCCGCCGCGGCGCGCCGCCGCGCCTCCTCGAGCGCGGCGGGCAGGCGCATCGCCCGATCGTCGAGCAGCGACGGGCGCCCGACGACCACCGCGTGGCCGTCTACCACGCCCTCGACGCCGAGGCCCTCGCGGTTGGCGAAGCCCTCCACGGCAGGCAGCGCCGGGAGGCGGTCGCGGGCGGCGCGGGCGATCGCCCTGGCGATCGGGTGCTCGGATGTGTCCTCGAGCGCCCCGGCGAGGCGCAGCGCCTCCTCCTCGGAGACGCCGTCGACGGCGATCGCGCGCAGGCTCATCTGTCCGCTGGTCACGGTGCCGGTCTTGTCGAGCACGATCGTGTCGATCCGGCGGGTCGACTCGAGCACCTCGGGGCCCTTGATCAGCAGGCCGAGCTGCGCGCCGCGGCCGGTCCCCACCAGGAGCGCCGTCGGCGTCGCCAGCCCGAGGGCGCAGGGGCAGGCGATGATCAGCACGGAGACCGCGGCGCTGAACGCGAACGCGGTGTTGGTGCCGTCGCCGAGCCAGAAGCCGAGCGTCGCCGCGGCGAGCACGAAGATGACCGGGACGAAGACGCCGGAGATGCGGTCGGCGAGGCGCTGGACCGGGGCCTTGCCCGTCTGGGCGTCCTCGACCAGCTTGGCGATCTGCGCCAGCGCGGTGTCGGCGCCGACCTTGGTCGCCCGCACGACGAGCCGCCCGCCGACGTTGACCGAGCCGCCGACGACCTCGTCGCCGAGCCGCTTCTCCACCGGCACCGACTCGCCGGTGAGGAGCGACTGGTCGACCGCCGATGCGCCGTCCTCGACGACCCCGTCGGTGGCGACCTTCTCCCCCGGCCGCACGACGAAGCGCTCGCCGACGCCGAGCTGGTCGATCGGCACGCGGCGCTCGCCGCCGTCGGGGCCGAGCACCGCGGCGTCCTTGGCGCCGAGCTCCAGCAGCGCGCGCAGCGCCGAGCCGGCGCGCCGCTTGGCGCGCGCCTCGAAGTAACGGCCGGCGAGGAGCAGCGTCGTCACCACCCCGGCCGCCTCCAGATATATCTGGTCGGTGGCGGCGCTGCGGTCGAGGACGACGTCGAAGCCCATCCGCATGTCGGGCATGCCGGCGCCGAGGAAGAAGAGGGCGACGACCGACCAGCCCCAGGCGGCGAGGGTGCCGACCGAGATCAGCGTGTCCATCGTCGCGGCACCGTGCTTGAGGTTCTGCCAGGCGGCACGGTGGAAGGGCCCACCCGCCCAGAAGACGACCGGGGTCGCGAGCTGGAGCGCGAGCCACTGCCAGTTGTCGAACTGGAGCGGGCGGATCATCGAGATCGCGAGCAGCGGGATCGACAGCGCGGTCGCGCCGACGAGGCGCCGGCGGAGCGCGCGCGTCTCCTCGTCCACCTCGACGCGCGGCGCGGCGGGCTCGGCGGCGGCCCCGGGCTCCGCGGGCGGCGTCGCCTCGTACCCGGCGGCCTTGACCGCCTCGAGCAGGTCCGCGGTGCCGACCTGGGACGGGTCGTAGGACACGGCCGCCTTCTCGGTCGCGTAGTTGACGGTCGCCGCGACCCCGTCGAGCTTGTTCAGCTTGCGCTCGATCCGGTTGGCGCAGGACGCGCAGGTCATGCCCTGCACCGACAGGTCGACCTGGCGGGGGAGCGTCTCGGTGCTCATCGTGAGACCTCCAGGGTGTAGGCGACCGTGTGCACGGCGCCCGCGGCCTTGAACTGGAGGAAGAGGCGATAGCGGCCGGCGCTCGGGAACTCGGCCATGAAGCGGATCTCCCCGGGCGCCGGGTCGGCCAGGTCGGGATGGACATGGAGGTAGGCGAGGTCGCCCTCGCGGACCGCGACGAGGTGCCCTTGCGTTCCCAGGTAGGGCTGCAGCTCGGCGACCGGGCGGCCGTCGCGCGCGACGCGGAAGGTCAGCGTGGTGTCGGCGCCGGCCGCGAGGCCGTCGGACGCGAGCGCGACCTCGTAGCCGTCGGCCGACCCGCTCGGCCGCGGCGCCGGGAACGGGCGCGGGTCGAACTGCCCGGGGACGAAGAGGTCGGTGCCGAGCACGTGCCGCGTGCCGTCGACCTGGAAGTCGGCGTAGGCGCGGTAGACGCCGGCGCTCGGCAGCGTGAGGTCGGTCGACCAGGTCCCCGCCGCATCGCGGTGTGGGTGCAGGTGCTGGTAGGAGCGCCCGTCGCGGCTCACGACGATGAGGTGGAGCTCGCGCGCCGACTCGAGTTCGTAGCCGTCCCGGACGGCGTCGCCGTCGGGGCCGAGGATGCGGAAGGAGAGGCGCGCGGGCTGTCCGGCGACGAAGTGGGTGCGGGCGGGCGCGAAGGTGTAGCCATCGTCGCTGACCGCGAGGCCCTCCACTCCGGATGCGTCCTCGGCGGCGGGCATGGCCGCCGCGTCGTGGGCGTGCGCGGCGGCGCCGCCCATCGCGCCCATCCCCCCGTCGGCGTGCGAGGAATCGGCTCCGGCGGCCGTGTCGGCCTCGCTCGTCGGGTCGATCAGCCCGCCCGCGAGCGCGGCGCCGCCGAAGGCGAGCGCCAGCACCGCCGCGAAGGCGCCGAGCCGAGCCGCGACGCTCATCGGACGGCCTCCGCGCGACCCTCGTCCTCGACCCGCGGACCGACGTCGAGGGTGTCCGCGCTCGCGGGCGCGCCGCCGACGGCGATGCCGTAGCCGGCAGCCTCGACGGCCTCGCGGACGGCGGCGTCGTCGATTGCCGCGCCACGCACTGCGAGCCGCCCGTCGGCCCGGTCCGCCCGAGCCCACTCGACCCCGGGAAGCGCCTCGACCTCCTCGGTCACCGAGAGCTCGCAGTGCTCACAGGTCATCCCGTCGATCGCGTAGGTCTTCTCGGTCTGGTCGCTCATCTTGGTCCTCCTGAATACGGCCGGGGGGTATCGCAGGTGGACCGTAGCATACCCCTACCGGGTATCTGTATACTCGCCCCATGGCCACTGACACCAAAGCCGAGCGTCGCGGCTACAGCGCGACCAAGGACCAGCTGCTGGGGCGCTTGCGCCGAATCGAGGGACAGATCCGCGGGATCGAGGGGATGGTCGACGAGGAGCGCTACTGCATCGACGTCCTCACCCAGATCTCCGCCGTGCAGGCCGCGCTCGACAAGGTCGCGCTCGGGCTGCTCGACGACCACGCCCACCACTGCGTGATCGGCGCCGCCGACGAGGAGGCCCAGGCCGAGAAGACCCAAGAGCTGATGGCCGCCGTCGGGCGCCTCATGCGCCGCGGCTAGCCCTCCGCGCCCCATCGCCATGCCCGGCCTCGACCGCATCGCCCTCAGCGCCACCGTCCACTGCCTCACCGGCTGCGCGATCGGCGAGGTGCTCGGCATGGTCATCAGCGCCGCCGCCGGCTTCTCCAACGCCCTCTCGATCGTCGTCTCGATCGTGCTGGCCTTCTTCTTCGGCTACACCCTCACCAGCCTGCCCCTGCTGCGCTCCGGCATGCCCCTCCGCCGCGTCGCCCCCCTGGCCTTCGCCTCCGACACCGCCTCGATCACCACGATGGAGATCGTCGACAACCTCTTCATCCTCCTCGTCCCCGGCGCGATCGCCGCCGGCCTCGCCGACGGCCTCTTCTGGTGGAGCCTCGCCGTCGCCCTCCTGATCGCCGGCGCCGTCGCCTACCCCGTCAACCGCTGGCTGATCGCCCGCGGCCGCGGCCACGCCGCCGTCCACGAGTTCCACCACCAGCACGGGTAGGCGGCAGGCAGCGCGGGCGGCCGAACGGCCCCCGCGAACGCCGAGCCCTGGGGCGTCACGCCGTCGACCACGACCGCCGCCGCCGCGATCAGCGCGCGTCGTCCCTCCGGCGCCATGGCGCACCGCGCCCACCGCGGCCGCCCGCCCCCCGCTCGTCCCCCACCTCAGGTCGGGTCGGTGGGCGCGGGTGCAGGCGGCGAATTCGAGCGAGGCTTCCTCGTTCGACGCCCGGCTCCCCCCGGCGCTGCCGCTCGCGTCACCGCGCCGCAGGCCGCCAGGGCCGTTGCGCAGAGGGCGACCGCCGGCGCGAGATCGCCCAGTCCCTCGTCCTCCTCACAACTCCCTCTCGCGTGTTCGCCGTCGATCTGGGGCGAGTCTGGGAGGGGTGGGGTTACGCGCGTGTACCGGGTTTTCGACATGCGGACGAAATGCGCGGGCGGGCGCGCCGCTGCCCCGGACGGCCACCGCGACCAGGCCCTCGGCGGCGTCCGCCGCGGCGTCGAGCAGCCCCGCCGTGTCGCTGCCTTCTCCCTGCCCCATCACGACGCCGACCGCGGTGCGGCGATCGAGATCGCCGGCGACGTCGCGCCGACCGTCGGCTCCCGCACCCTCCTGTCGCAGCTGACCGCGAACCTCGTGCAGAACGCGATCGTCCACAACCGCCCCTCGGGCGGCGCGGTCTGGATCGCCACCGGCGTCGACGGCTGCGAAGCCGTCCTCACCGTCGAGAACACCGGCGACGAGCTGGCCCCCGACTTCGTCGCCACCCTCGCCGAGCCATTCCTCCGCGGCACCGAACGCACCCGCACCGACCACGCCGGCGTCGGCCTCGGCCTGGCGATCGTGAAGAGCATCGCCCAAGCCCACGACGGCTCCCTGAGCCTCGCCCCCCGCCCCGAGGGCGGCCTCCGCGCGACGGTCCGCCTGCCGAGCGCGCAGGGACCCACTCCGCCCCCCCGGCGAGGAGCTGACCCATGGACCCGGATCTCAGGATCGAGCAGGTCGACGTAAGCGGCGACATCGGCGAAACCGCCCACGACGCCGCCGAAGCGCTGGAGCGCCGCGGCGACACCGGGCTCGGCTTCCTGAAGAAGGCCGGCCTCGCCGGCGGCGCCGTGATGGGCGGCAGGCCACGGAGCCGGGACCGCGTCCCGGCTCCGTGGCCTCGCTGCCAGTCGGATCTTCGACCCGATCGTCGACCGGCTCCTCCGCTAGTTCGCGCGGAACGGCCGCGTCGAGGCGGTCTTCGTGCCGCCGGCGTTGCTCGCGGTGACGCGGCAGACGAGCTTGTGGCCGCGCAGCGACCGACCGACCGCGATGGTCGGGCCGGCGGAGACACCCCGCCCGCGTCCGTTCACCCGCCATTCGTAGCCGAAGCTGGTCGGATTGTTGGCCCAGGTCCCGGCGTGGCAGGTGAGCTTGTGACCCTGCCGGGTGATCCACGGAGCGCGGACGACCGTGGGCGCGGCCGGAGGCGGCGGCGGGGGCGGCGGGGGCGGCGGCGGCGGGGTCACGGCGGCGGTGACGGTGCCGCGGAGTTCGGCGGTGGCGAAGGTGGAGAAGTCCCCGTTCAGGTAGGCGCACATCAGGTAGTTGCCCGCCCCCGCGAAGGTGAACTTGAAGGGCACGCTGAAGTTCGGGCCGGGCCAGGTTTCGAAGCCGCCGGCCGGGCTGGCCCAGGCCTCGTTGCCGCCGGAGTGGTCGGCGGCCGCCGCCTCGACGGCGTAACTCGACGCGCAGGTCGGGTCGCGGTCGGCGTCCTTGACGAAGACGTAGACGTCGAAGCCGAACATCGAGTCTTCGGGGTTGAAGAATCCGCTGGTGGTGAAGTTGGTCGCCTGGCCGGCGATCGCGGTCGGGTCGTTCTGGACGAGCGACACCGACTCGCCTTCGGCGTGGGCCGTCGCGGCGTGAAGCCAGAAGGCGAGGGCCACGAGGAGCCCGAGCGCGGCAAATCGGACGAGCGTCCTGGGACAGTTGAGAAGTCGAGAGTCGGTCATGCGTCGATGCTGGACGGAATCGCTCAACAAACGCTCAACGCGTCGGATACGCTCGCCGCGCACTGCCCGGCAAAGTCGATTTCTTCATCTTGGGAGCGCTGGAGGCGCGGACCGAAGGGGGCGCGATCCCGCTCGGGGCCCCGCGCCAGCGCCTGCTCCTCGCCGCCCTCCTGCTCGGCGCGCCGGCGCCGCTGCAGCGCGACCGGCTGATCGACGAGGTCTGGGGCGCGGCGGCGCCGGCCTCCGCCCCGCACGCGGTCGAGGTCTACGTCAGTCGGCTGCGCGGCGCGCTCGGCGCGGCGGCGATCTCCGGCGGCCCCGGAGGGGGCTACGCGACCGCGCCGCCCGCCGACGCGCGGCGCTTCGACGAGCTGACCAGCGGCGAGCCCGGCGAGGCCGAGCTGCTCGAGGCACTGGCCCTGTGGCGCGGCCCGGCGCTCGGCGACCTCACCTACGAGGGCTCCCTGCGGACCGAGCTGGTCCGCCTCGAGGAGCTGCGGCTGCACGCGCGGGAGCGGCTCGCGGAGCGGCGGCTCGAGCGCGGCGCCGGTGCCGAGGCGCTCCCCGACCTGCAGGAGCTGGTGAGCGCCGACCCGCTGCGCGAAAGCGCCCGCGGCCTGCTGATGCTGGCGCTCTACCGCTGCGGCCGCCAGGCGGAGGCGCTCGAGTGCTTCCGGACGGGCCGCGAGCTGCTCGTCGAGGAGCTGGGCATCGAGCCCGGCGCCCCGCTGCGCGAGCTGCAGGAGGCGATCCTCCGCCACGATCCGGCGCTCGCCGACCCGGCCCGGCGCCGCCGCCGCAACCTCCCCGCGCCGCCGACGCCGCTGCTCGGGCGCGAGCGCGAGATCGCCGAGATCGCCGCGGCGCTGCGCGGCCCCGCCCGCCTGGTGACGCTGACCGGCACCGGCGGCACCGGCAAGACGCGGCTGGCGCTGGGCGCGGCCGAGGCGCTCGTCGACGACTTCGCCGACGGCGTCCACTTCGTCGACCTGGCGCCGCTGCGCGACCCGACCGCGGTGGCGCCCGCGATCGCCCACGCCGTCGACCTCGACCCCGAGCAGGCCCTCGCGACCCAGCTCGCCGACCGCGCCGCGCTCCTCGTCCTCGACAACTTCGAGCAGCTGCTCGACGCGGCGCCGGAGGTCGGCGCGCTCCTCGCGGGAGCGCCCGACGTCCGCCTGCTGGCGACCAGCCGCGTGCGCCTCGACCTCTACGGCGAGCACGAGTTCGCCGTCGATCCGCTGGAGCAGGACACCGGCGTCGAGCTCTTCGACGCCCGGGCGCGCGCCCGCGACCGCACCTTCGCCCTCACCCCCGCCGTGGCCACGGTGGTCGAGCGGGTCGAGCGCCTGCCGCTGGCGATCGAGCTGGTCGCGTCCCACGTCGACCGGATGAGCGTCGAGGAGATGGCCGCGGGCCTCCCCGTCCTCGAGCTGGCGAGCGGCGGGCCGCGCGACGTCCCCGACCGCCACCGCGCCCTGCGCGCCGCGATCGACTGGAGCCTCGACCTCCTGGATGACGCGGAGCGGCGGCGCTTCGCCGAGCTGGGCGTCTTCGCCGGGGGCTTCGACGACGCGGCCGCGGCGGCGGTCCTCGGCGCGACCCCGGCCGACCTCGAACGCCTCACCGGGCACAGCCTCCTCCGCCGCCTGCCCGACCGCTGGGCGATGCTCGAGCCGCTCCGCGAGCGAGCCCTCGAGCTACTCGACTCCGTGGCCCCGGTGCGCGAGCGCCACGTCGCCCACTTCCTCGACCTGGCCGAGCGCTCCGAGCAGGCGCTGAAGGGTCCCGAGCAGGTCGACTGGGGCGAACGCATGGAGCGCGAGCACGACAACCTGCGCGCCGCCCTCGCCGCCGCGGCACCGCCGCAGGCGCTGCGGATCGCCGCCGCCCTCGGCTTCTTCTGGTACACGCACGGCTACAGCGCCGAGGGCGTCGTCCACCTCGAGCGCGCCCTCGCCGCCGACCCGGACGCGCGGCCGCTCCTGCGCGGTCGCGCCCTGCAGGCGCTCGGGATCGCGCGCGCCCAGCGCGGCGACGAGCGGGCGGAGGCGACCTTCGGCGAAGCCCTGGGCATGTTCCGCGAGGCCGGCGACCGCGCCCGCGCCGCGGTCGCCCTCAACTCCCTCGCGATCATGGCCCGCGAGCGCGGCGACATCGCCGCCGCCCGCGCCGCCTTCGAGGAGACGATCGAGGTCTACAGCTCCCTCGAGGAGCGCGCCCGCCTCTCCGACGCCCTCTCCAACCTCGCCGTCGTCGCGGTCGACCAGGACAGCCTCGAGGAGGCCGCCGCCCTCTTCGAGGAGAGCCTCGCCCTCGACCGCGAGTTCGACAACCGCTGGGGCATCGCCCAGAACCTCGCCGGGCAGGCCGCCCTCGCCCTCGCCCGTCGCGACCCCGACCAGGCCACCGCCCTCCTCGCCGAGGCGACCCAGGTCCAGCGCGAGCTCGACGACCGCCCCTCCCTCCTCCGCGCCCTCGAGCGACTCGCCGCGACCGCCGCCGTCCGCGGCGACCACCCCACCGCCGCCCGCCTCTGGGGCGCCGCCGAAGCCCGACGCGCCACGGTCGGCGAACCGATCACCGCCGCCGAAGCCGCCGCGATCGACCGCCACCTGTCCGCCTCCCGCGAAGCCCTCGGCCCCGACGGCTTCGCCGCCGCCGCGTCCGCCGGGGCCGCGCTGGACCTGGACGCCGCGCTCAGCGCGGCACTGGGGCTCTGACGGCAGACCCGGCCGCGCCGGCGCCTCAGTCGTAGTACGGCGGTTCGATCGTCTCGAGGGCGAAATGGAGGTCGCCGGTCAAGGACAACGACCGTTCCTCGAGATCGAGCAGCGTGCCCGCGCCGTCGCGGTCGGGACGCGAGAGATGATGTTCGAGGCTCAGGGGGAGATCGAAAGGCTTGCCGAGCGGCGGTTCCCGGAGGTCGCTGTGGAGCTCGACCCAACCTTCGTGGGAGGCGGGGTCTTCCGGCGCGCCGCCACATTCACCGCCGCCCGAGCCCTCCGGGTCGCCGAGGTCGAGGTCGGCCGTCAGCTCTTCCTTGCCGTGCCAGCCGACGGAGAGGGAGGTCTGCAGCTGGGAGGCGCCGAGGTGGAACGCGCAGGAATAGTCCTCGCCGGGGTCGGCCGCGTCGGTGTGGCTGCTGGTGCCGGAGCCGCCGAGCAGCCGCGCCGACGAGGCGCCCCCGGGCTGTTCTTCGCCGAGGACGATCCGCAGCCCTTTGCGGCCACCGAAGCTGCCCGCGAGCGTGAGCTGGATTTCGGTCTTGGTCGTTTCGGCGAGTTCCGGCACCCCGATTTCGCTTTCTTCCACGAAGCGATAGGAGCCGGAGCCGCTGAGGGTCGCGGAGTAGAAGTAGCGCGCCGGCGCGAGGTTGAGCGCGAGCGTCGCGCTCGGGCGCGGATCGGGGCGCCAGCCCGCGCCGCGGCGGCGGAAGATCATCACCCCGCCTTCGACGACCGCCCCCGCCTTGCGCTCCACGTAGTAGACGCCGGCGAAGCGGAAGCGGAAGAAGACCGAGGCGTGATACCCGACGATCGAGTAGCCCTTCGGGTGCGCGGCGAGGAAGCGGGCGCGTAGTTCCGCCCGGTCGTGGCCGGTCGGCCTGCCGAAGGGGTCGATCGCGGCGCGCGCGGTCGCGGCGCCGGCGAGGGATGCGCCGAGGAGAAGGGCCGCGGCGCAGGCGATCAGGGCCGCGGCCCGGGCGCCGCCGCCGAGCGCCCCACCCCTCATCGCGCGTAGGACTGCTTGCTCTTGTAGAAGAAGAGGCGGCGCAGTTCGATTTCCGCCCGGCCGGTCACGCCGTCGGTGCAGGTCCCCGCCTCCGGGTCGAGGTGGGTCGAGCAGTTGTGGGTGCCGGCCCCGGGGACGCTGACGTTGAGCTCGAACTTCACCTTGGGGTCCTTCCTGAGCTGGTGGAAGTCGCCGCCGAGGCCCCGGCTGATCGTCACGTCGGGGAACCCTTCGGCCAACTCGGGCGGATAGAGCTGACCGGCGTCCTCGAGCATCGCCGAGAGCTGGTCGGGCCCATCGTTGACCGGACAGTCCCCGGTGGTGCTGTTGTCGCCGAGGACGCTGATCGTCCAGTAGGTCGGCACGGTCCCGTTGTGATGAGACACGATCGCCTGCATCGCCGAGCCCGGGACCGGCAGCAGGGGCCAGTTGCAGGTCGCCGGCGGCGTTGCGTGACACGCTTCGTTTTCACCTTCGGTGGAGGTGTATTCGAGTTCCATCGAGGAGTGGTCGGCCTTGATCTGACCCGGCGTCGTCACCGTCGGTTCCAGCCCCAGCTTCGCCGCCGCCTTGCCGAGTTCATCCGGCGTCGCGACCGGCACCGTGATGTGGCTGAAGTAGAGCGTGCGGTCGAAGTGCACGGTTTCGTGGGTGCGCACCGGCGCCGTGACGGTGGCGCCTTCGGCGCTCGTCCCGCAGGCGACGGTCCCCGTCGTGTCGCGGGTGTAGGTGCCGTCGTAACGGATCGTCGCCTGCACCTCCGCCGCGTACTTGAAGCCCGCGGCCAGCTCGCTCCGTGCCTTGGCCGAGGTACCGCCGGCAAGGGCCGCCCCCGCGGCGCCGAGCCCCCCGACGGCAAGCGCCGTCGCGACGACGGCCGTCGCCAGGAACCGCCACCCGGTTTTCGATCGGACAATCATCCCTTTCGGGACGAGACCGGGGGAGTATCCGAGGCGGCCGAGGCCGTGTCAAGGGTCCCTCCCGGAGCGGCGGACGATTTGCCGGCGTCCCCGACCATCGCGGGAACGCCGGCGCGCTCGCCTGGCTAGTTGCCCTTGGTGATGGAACTGTGAGGCGCTGCCACGATGCTCTCGGTCACCCTCATCCCTGCTCACCCCCTCCCGGACTGCGGTGTCCGGGCGACTAAACGGTGCAAGTGGCGCCACCGCAAGAGAAACTTTTTGTCTACGGCGCACCTTCCGTCGATTAGTCAACTAGTGTGCGATCGTTGAAGGCAGATTCAACAGTCGAGGGGGTCGAGCGTGCGGAGTGAAAGGCAGCAGTCACCGGTCGCGGAGGCGGTTCGCCATCCCCTGCGCGTCCGTATCCTGGAAGTCCTGAACGAACGCGACATGTCCCCGAGCGATTTCGTCAAACAGGGCTACGCGGACTTCTTCTTCGCCAGTCGGCCCGAACCGAACCACGTCGCCTACCACTTCCGCGAGCTGACCGAGTACGGATGCCTGGAAAAGGTGGCCAAGCGCAAATCGCGCGGGTCGGTCGCCACCACTTACCGGGGCTCGGCCCGTGCCGTCTTCGTCGGCGAGGACTGGACGGAGCTCGCCGACGAGGAGAAGCAGGCGATCTCGAGGACCGTCGCGCAGGGCCTGATCGCGCGCATCGACGGGGCGTTGACGGCCGAGACTTTCAACTCCCGCGACGACCGGCAGATCTCGTGGTTTGCGATGCAGCTCGACGAGCGCGGATGGACCGAGGCGGCCGAGGTGCTCGCCGACGCCTACCACGCGGTGGGCCAGATCCAGGAGGACGCGGCGGCAAGGCTGGCCGAGGCGGGCGAGCGGGGCATGACCGCGACCGCCGGGATACTGATCTTCGAGTCCCCCGAGCCGACGGCTCCGGACCGGATCGCCGCGCGGGGCCGCGGCTAGATCGACTTGTCATCGGTCGACCTCTCCGGCGCGCCGGCCTACTGCTCCTGGAGCGGGGGCAAGGACTCGGCGCTGGCGCTCCACCACGCGCTGCGGCAGGGCGCCGAGCCGGAGCTGCTGGTGACGATGCTGACCGAGGGCGGCGAGCGCTCGCGGTCCCACGGGTTGCGGCGCGAGCTGCTCGAGGCGCAGGCCGCCGCGCTCGGCGTCCCGATCGCCTTCGCGGCGACCAGTTGGGCCGATTACGAGGAGGCGATGCGCGGGGAGCTCGTCGAGGCCGCGCGCCGTGGCCTGCGGACGGGGATCTTCGGCGACATCGACATCGAGCGCCACC
The DNA here is from genome assembly GCA_051986435.1 of Solirubrobacterales bacterium. Lineage (GTDB taxonomy): Bacteria > Actinomycetota > Thermoleophilia > Solirubrobacterales > 70-9 > VAYN01. The sequence continues at coordinate 12,379 of JBPYFM010000027.1, forward strand.
GCGAATGGGTGGAGTCGGTCGCGAGGGCGGCCGGGACGCGCGCATGCCTGCCGCTCTGGCAGCGCTCCCGGGAGTCGCTGATGCGGGAGCTGCTGGACCTCGGCTTCCGCGCGGTCATCGTCGCCGTGCGGGACGGCGCCCTCCCACCCGCCCTCCTCGGGCAGGCGATCGACGCGGCGATGCTCGGCCGCTTCGAGGCGGCCGGGGTCGACCTGGCGGGAGAGAACGGCGAGTTCCACACCTTCGTCGTCGACGGCCCGCCCTTCGCCTGCCCGGTCGAGGTCGACGCCGGGGAGGCGAGCCTGTGCGACGGGGTCTGGTTCGTCGACCTCTCGCTCAGGGCGTAGCGGCGGCGGGCTCGGGGACGCCGACGCCGAGCGCCTGGTCGGCGGGCGTGTCCTTCCCCGTGCGGGCGAGGTGGCGGACGATCAGCGCGATCGCGGCGGCGAAGAGCAGGCTCACCAGCCCGTTGCCGATCCCCACCCCTTCCGGTTTCCCGAGCCAGTCGGCGACCGAGGCGCCGAGCGGCCGGGTCACTACGTAGGCGAACCAGAAGGCGAGGATCGACCCCATGCCGAGGCGGAAGTACCCGAGCGCCGGGATCGAGATGATCGCGGCGAAGAGCCAGATCGAGCCGAAGTAGCCGAGCCCGAGGGTCGTCGCGGTGAAGTCGCCGGCGGCGGTGCCGAGGGCGAAGGTCGCAAGCACCGCCGCCCAGTAGAAGCACTCGCGCCGCGGAGTGTGGATGCTGTGGATCGAGAGCGTGCCCTCGACCCGGTACCAGCTGCGGAAGACCACCGCGAGGACGATCGCGTAGAAGATCGTCGAGGCGACGTAGGGGACGCCGAGCCCGACGTGCAGCACGTCCGCGCACATCGTCCCGAACACGCCGACCATCGCCACCGCGAGCCAGTAGCACCAGGGGACGTAGCGGTCGCGGGTGAACTGGATGTAGATCGCGACGGCGAAGGCGATCGCACCGAGGACGACCGCGATCTCGGGGACCAGCGCGTGCACCAACCAGTCCGAGGTCGACTCGCCCATCGCGGTGGTCAGTGCCTTGACGAGCCAGAACCAGGCCGTCACCTCGGGCACCTTCGAGTAGGTGTGCCGGGTGGAGGTGAGCCGGGAGAGGAGACGGTTCATGGTGAGGCGAGGAGTCCGCGCCGGCACGGTAGGGCCGCCTCCTTAACGGCCCATGAGACCAGGGCACGGCGGCTGCGGCCCACGTGACGTAGCCGCGGAACGCCTCGTCGGCCATCGCCGGGAGCGCATCGGTCGACGGATCACCGACCTACCGGATAAGAATTCCTACCCACCGCCGCGCGCCCATGTGCTGGACCGAACGAAGCACGACCCGGCACCACCCGAGCTCCCTGGATCCCCTCCGAACAGGGACCGCGCACAGGGCCCACCGAGCCTCCCGCGGTACCTCCTGGTCCCCTCCACGAGCGGAGATTCAGTCCTGCCTGCCAGATCCCAAGCGATGCTCGGCACACAGGTTCCGCCGCCCCGCGCGCGGGGGCGCCTCCGGCAGAGGAGCCGGCGGCCGGCCCTCGCCTTTCTGCTCGTCCTGGCGCTCGTCCTGATCGTCCCCGCGACCGGCCGAGCCGCCCCGACCCCCGAAGCGCCGGCCTCCCCCGCGGGCGAAGAAGCGACGCCGGAAGGTCCACCATCTCGAGGCCCGAAATCTCTCACAGGACCCGGCGCCGCGCAGGCGCGGAGAATTCAGTCGCGTCCGCCCGTGGCCGGGGAGTGCCGGGACGGGGAATCGTCACGGAAGCGTCGCGAAGACGCTGGTTCCGCAGTGATCAAGAGTCTCTGTGTGGAGTTTTGGTCGCTCAGCGACCAAAAGTCGACGCGCGTCCTGCGGACCGCCCGTCGCTCTGCCGTGGCCTCGCGTCCTCAGCGCCTCAGTTCGGCCGATAGGTCAAAGCCGCATCGGTCGAGCGTCATCGAGATCTTCAGTACAAGCCGTCTCGCGATCTGCCCGGTCTATCGAGGCGACGAACGAGGGGGGTCGAAATCGACTCGGGCCGTGCGGACATCGGTCGCGAAGCGGCGGAGGCCGTCGACCATCGTGCCGTGGAGGTCGGCGTAGGGCTTGGCGAATTTCGGCTTGCGGCCGGTGGTCAGGCCGAGGAGGTCAGTGAGGACGAGGACCTGGCCGGCGGTCGCCGGACCGGCGCCGATGCCGATCGTCGGCACGTCGAGCCGGGCGACGATGAGCTCGGTGACCGCGGCGGGGACGGCCTCGAAGACGATCGCGAAGCAGCCGGCGGCCTGCAGGGCGAGGGCGTCGTCGAGGAGGCGAGCCGCGGCCGCGGCGGTCTTGCCCTGGGTCTTGTAGCCGCCCAGCGCGGTGGCGCTCTGCGGCGTGAGGCCGAGGTGTCCCATCACCGGGATCCCGGCGGCGACGATCGCGCGGGCGCGGGCGACCGAGGCGCCGCCGCCCTCGAGCTTGACGACGTCGCAGCCGGTCTCCTTGACCAGGCGCTGGGCGCTCCGCACGGCGGTCTCGTCGGACGCCTCGTAGGCCCCCATCGGCAGGTCCCCCACCATCAGGGCCCGCCGCAGGCCGCGGCGCACCGCCTTGCCGAGGACGATCATCTCCTCGATCGTCACCGGCTCGGTGCCGGTGTAGCCGAGGACCTCGGGGGCGGCGGTGTCGCCGACGAGGACGATGTCGATGCCCGCCTCGTCGGCCACCCGGGCGGAGTTGTGATCGAAGGCGGTCAGCATCGTGATCGCCTCTCCGTTCGCCTTCATCTCGGCGAGGCGTCCGATCGTCGTCGGTCGACCGGCCCGGCGAATCGCCTCCGGCTCCCGGATCGACGCTCTAGACGACGGCATGTGCCCGCAGCCAGTCGGAGATCGCCGCGGTGAAGACGTCGTTGTTGTCGCCGGCGACCATGTGGCCGGCCGCCGGGACCTCGATCGAGGTCGCCCCGTCCGCCAGCCCGACGAACTCGCGCGCGATGGCGGGAGTGAGCACGTCGCTCTCGGCGCCGCGGACGAGCAGACACGGCGTGCGCAGTCGTGCGGCGGCGGCCGCGAGCCGCTCCGAGAGCCGGTCCTGATCCACGAGCAGCGGCCGCGCCTGCGCCAGCATCTCGGGATCCCAGTGCCAGGTCCAGCGCCCGGAGTCGTCGCGCCTGAGGTTGTGGCGCAACCCGGACGGATCGCGGACCGCGGCGCGGTGCGGCAGGTAGGCGGCGACCGCCTCGGCGGCGTCGGCAGGGCTGGCGAAGCCGTCCGGGTGCCCCTCCATGAAGCGCACGATCCGCTCGCCGCCGCGCGGCCGGAAGCGGTGGGCGACGTCGACGAGGACGAGCCCGGCGACAACCGCCCGCGGCGGCTCGGCGACGGCGAGCAGTCCGGCGATGCCGCCCAGCGACGCGCCGATCACGATCGGGGCCGTCCCGATCGAGGCGACCAGGCCGCGCACGTCGGCGGCGAAGTCATCGACCGCGTAGGCCGGCGGGTCGGGGCGGGAGCTCTCGCCGTGGCCACGCAAGTCGACGGCAACCACGCGCCGGCCGGCCTGCGCGAGCGCCACCGCGGTCGCCCGCCACGCGTGTCGCATCTGACCCCCACCGTGCAGCATCAGGACCGGCGGGGCATCGGGGTCGCCGAAGGCGTCCGCCGCCAGACGGACGCCGGACCCCAGCTCGAACCGGACCGTGGCCCGCCCCGTCACGACGCGCGCCGCCCGCGTCGCAGCGGCGCCGCGAGCTCCGCCGCCCGGTCCTCCTCCGCCCCGGCCGCGAACGCCACGTCGACAGCGAAGCGCACCCGCTTGCGGAACGCCGCGTCCGAGATCTGCCCGGCCGCCCACTGGCGCAGCGCGCCGCCACAGGCCGTCGCCACGTGCCCCGCCAGCGCCTCGACCTGGATGTCGGGCCGCAGCATCCCGGCCTCCTGCCCACGACGCAGCGCGGCCCGCAGCAGCGGAACCGGGTTTTCCTGCAGCAGCGCGCCGCCCTCCCCCCAGCGGTTGAGGAGATGCCTGGTCACCGCCGGATCGGCGATGAAGACCTCGGCCGTCTCGACGGCGATCCGGCGCGCCTCGTCGCGCGGATCGTCGTCGGCCGTCGCGCCGAGGCGCTCGTCGAGCTCCCCCACCAGCGCCTCCGACAGCGCCGCCCACTGCCGCTCGCGCGGACCGACGAGGTTGAACACCGTCGCCGGCGACAGGTCCGCGAGCTCGGCTATCCGCTCGACCGTCGGCGTCTCCTCCGGAGCCTCGCGCAGCAACTGCCGGATCGCCTCGAGGATCCGTTCGCGCCGTTGCTGCTTGTGACGCTCCCGCAGGCCGACCGTCGCGTTGGAGGCTGCCATCCGAAAAACTTAGAGTCCGATCTAAAGTTTGTCAAGGCCTCAATTTGAGGCTGATGGGCCGGCCTGATCGGAGCCGCGCAGGCCTGGGGACGCGCCGCTTGCCTCCCGCGTGACGACCGGATAGGTTCCTTTTACAGACCAATCAGGTTCTTTCCCGACCGAACCTGAATCCTCGCTACCTGGGAGGCCAGCTTGGAGAGCGCGAGCACGATGCAGGTGATCGGTGCGGGGGCCTTCGGCCTCATCATCGGTTGGAATCTCTACGCCATCAACCGGTACCGGAGCGACAAGGTCGGGATCGGTGACCTGGCGACGATCGTCGGCGCCGTCGGCGGGGCCGCGATCCTCGACCTCTTTCCGGCCGGCGGCGATCTCTTCGCCGCCTACGGGATCGGCCTCGCCCTCGGCTTCTTCGCCTACTTTCTGGTGCTGGTCTACCTCGTGGCGAAGGCCCCGGAGTTCGACGGCAAGTGGTTCCTGGACGGTCGCCGGAAGAAGCCTGCCACGGACGAAGTGATCCCCGACGGGACGGCCGTCACGGTCCACCCGATGGCCTCCAGACCTGACGGCGACCTCGGCTGATCCCCCGATGGCCGAATACGGTGAGGTCCACCTGACCCGGCTGCTCGGCGCACTGCGCGGGTCCGGCTACGACATCTCCGACCTGACCCGCGGCGAGCTCGTCGACCTCGATCTCTATGACCGCGAACGCGGCGACCGCACGCTGATCCATCTCGAGCTCGCCCCGCTCAGACGCGATCTGCTGCGCCCGCGCAGTCGGCGGGCGCGGCTCGCCTTTCCTGACCCCGCCGGGGACGAGCCGGAGGCCGAAGCGCTTGACCTTGTCCTCGGCTACGAGCCCGACCTCGACACCTTCGTCGCCTGGCAGCCGGAAGCGCACCCGAGCCCCGACGAGCCCGCGATCGTCCGCGTCTCGAGGGGCAGCCTCACCGAGGCCCAGGAGCGGGGCGTGGACATCGACCTTCACCTGCCGGGCGGGCCGGAGCGCGGCGCCGAGATCGTCACGGCTTTCCGCCCCGATTACGTGCGCAACTACATCGAGGCGGTGCCGCGGCTCGACTCGCTGAGACACACGCTCGCCCAAGGAGGAGCCGAGGCCGCCCCCACCGTCACCCGCGCGGCACTCAGCGTCCTGGGCGCGGAGCCGGGCGTCGCCGCCTCCCGGGCGCTGGTGATCGACGGCCCGCCAGAGGTTGCGACTCCCGAGCGTCCCCCCGCGCGCGAGGTAGGGACCGGCATCGCCGACCTCACCGGGGCAGCGATGCCGGCGGAGGACCCCCTGCGCCCGGGGGAGCGATACCTGTTCTGGTTCAAGGTGGGCGAGCCGGTCCCGTCCTCGATCGAGACGACCAGAACCGAGATGCCGCTCGACCTGCTGCCCGCCGAGGCGGAGCTGGACGTCGCGCTGTTCGGCTTCGACGGGGAGCTGGAGCTCGATCCCGCCGCCGCCATCGGCCGACTCCGCGTCGACGAGGAGGGGGCAGCCCACGTCCGCAGGGCCGTCGCGAATCCGTCGACTCCCGACCCCGAGCTCGACGGCGCTCTCTTCTTCCCCCTGCGGACGCCGGAACGCGACGGCCCCGCCCGCCTGCGCTGCAACGTCTACTGCGAGGGCGTGCTGGTCCAGTCCCGCCTGGTCAGCGCCTGGGTCGCGGACGAGGCCACCGCGCTGCCCAAGGGCCGGCAGGCGCTGCGCGCGACGCTCGAGTACTCGCTCTCCCGCTCCCTGCACTCCGGCCAATTGGCGAAGCTGCCGGCCGCCGACCTCAGCCTGATGCTGAACGGCGATGACACGGAGCACCAGTTCCGGCTCTACGCGCCCGGCAACGACGGCGAACCTGCGATCGCCTCCAGCGAGGCGATCGACGGCCTCGCCCTCAAGCGGCCGATCGAGTACTGCCGCGCCGGACTGCGCAAGGCGTCCTGGGGAACGGAAGCGGAGTGGCGAGAGGAGGTCAAACCGAAATATCCCGAGGCCGGCGACCCCGATCTCCTCGCCGGCGATCTACTCGACCTCGCGGTTCGTGGCCGCAATGCCTATTCGGAAATCATCGGCAAGCTCGTCGAAAGCCGGCAGCAGAAGGAAGTGCTGAAGAGCATTCGCGGGAGTGCCAGGATGGAGATCGCCACCTCCTCCGGTCGCTTCCTCCCGGCGGCCTTGCTCTACGACGCGCCGCTCCGCGCGGGCGCCGCCGGCACCGGGGAACTGAGCCTCTGCGAGGACTTCTCCAGGGCGCGGGCAAGGCCGGGGGTGCCGCTCGAGGAGTGTCCCTGTCTCGCCGGCGAATGCCCCAGTTGGGATGAGAAGACCGTCGTCTGCCCGGGCGGGTTCTGGGGATTTCGCCACGCGATCGGGTGGCCGGCCTCGCTTGCCGACAGCGACGCACCCGGCGTCCTCGGCTACGAATCGTCACTTAGGGCCGCGATCGGCAGCGCCGATGACCTCGACCGGGTGGTTCAGCACCGTACCGACGTCGAGGAGCTGCTCGGAGAGCTCGACGACGCTCCGACGGTCGAGGATCTGCTGAAGCTCCTCGCCACTCGCGGGGATCAGATCGTCTATCTCTACTGCCACGGCGGCGAAAGCCCCGGGGGCGTGCCCTACGTGCGGATCGGCGCCCCCAAGAGCCCCACTCTCAACGGCGCCGAACTGGAGCAGCTCGACCTCGAGGGCGCCACCTCGCTCGTCTTCCTCAACGGCTGCACCACCACCGCGGTCTCGCCCGAGAGCAGCTTCGGCCTCGCCGAAGCATTTATCCAGTACGGCGGGGCGCTCGGCGTGATCGGTACCGAAATCACCGTCTTCGAGCCGATGGCCGCTTCCTTCGGCGTCGACTTCCTGCGTGCCTTCGTCGCCGAGGGGAAGACGGTGGGCGAGGCGATCAGGCACGCGCGCCTCGCGGCCCTCAAGCGGGGCAATCCGCTCGGTCTCGCCTACGTGCCCTTCGTCCTCGGCGGGCTGGCACTGAAGGCGATGGCGGGACGACAAGCGATCAAGGAGGACCGAGAATGACCGAAGCGGAAGCTCACGAAATCGTCCGCGAAGCACTCAGCAATGGCCTCACCAACTCCAACTTCTACGTCTCGCTGAAGGTCACCGTCGACGACCCGGACGCGGGCACCGACCAGCTCGACCTTGACGACCTGGTGCCGCGCGCCAACCAGTGGCTCGACGGCCTCGACCCCGACGGCCCCCTCGCCGACCGGACGAGCCTGCGGACCGATCTGGGACCGGTGACGATCAATCTGTCCGCGCTGCCGTGGAAGCCGGAGGTGCGAGCCGCCGCCCAACCCGGAGTGGTCGGCCCGCGCTACCCGGTGATCACCGAGTAGCGCGGTGACGCGTGTGCTTCGACCCCTTCTTGCCCTTCGGCCCCTTCTTGCCCTTCGACTTCTTCGACCCCAGGGGGCCCGGTTCCGACGGCTGCGAGCTCGCCGGCACCTGCACCTGGTCCCAGAGGTATATGTAGGCGCCGCGGGCACCGCGGTTCAGGTCCGTCGAGTTGACGGTCCACCCCGGCCCGACCCCGATGTTCTTGGTCTTGTCGCCGTCGATCTGGATGCCGAGCTGGCGCACGACCTTGCCGCTCTCGGCGGCCGCCTTCGGATCGTGGGTGTAGAGCAGCCACAGCCAGGCGCCCCCGGCGCCCTGGTTCAGGTCGACGTTGGTGGACTGGTAGTTGACGCCCGCCTTCGAGTACTTGTTGTTGTTCTTGCCGTCGGTGATCACCACGTCGGTGACGGCCTGGGCCGGATCGGTCGTCGTCGTGAAGCCGAGGTAGATGAACGCCCCGCCGGCGCCGCGGTTGAGGTCCCACGGCGAGGGGAACATGACGAATTCGTTGCTGCCGATCTTGTTGCGCAGCTGCGCTTCGGCGGCGGTCGAGTTGTTGTCGGCGGCGACGTAGATGTTCTTCACGTAGGTGACCGGTTCCTGCAGCGTCTTGAAGTAGTTCGCGTTGGCGCGCAGGTCGGCGTTGAACTGGTCTTCGATCGCCTTCTTCCGCGCCGGGCTTTCGGCGAATTCCCAGATCGGCCAGGTCCAGTTGTCCAGCGAGGTGTTCGCGCTCGGCGCGCCGACGAACGACAGCGACTTCGGGTCTTCCGGATTGATCGAACCCTGCCACGTCGCGAACGACGCTTTGGCGGCGTCGATCGACGTCACGTTGATGCTGTTGGTCCCGCCGGAGGACTTGATGCTGATCTGGCTGTTCGACGACAGCTTCGCCGCTTTCTGCTGTTCGGAGGTGCTCGCCGAGCCGCTGATCGCACCGTACGCCGCCTGCGCGTCGATGCCCATGCTGGTGCTCGACTCCTGCGCGACGTTGTTGTAGCGGTAGTTCATGCTCAGCATGCCGCCGAACCCGACGTTGTAGAGGAGATTCGTCCCGTACGTGTTGAACAGCTTCTCGGGCGCCACGTTCGGGTCGTTCACGTCTTGCACGAACTGCGGCGTCAGGTAAGGCGTGAGGTTCGCCAGCCGCGAACCCCCTTCGATCCAGTACTGCCGCTTCCGCGACACCGCGTTGTTGGTGATGAACGACGTTTCGGACGACACTTTCGAGAAGCTCCCGAAGCTCGCCTTCACCGACGCTTTGAACGCCCCGATCCCACCCGACACGCCAAGGCTCGAAGTCAACGACTTGCTGTAGTCGGAGATATCCGTGCCGACGCTGATGCTCTGTTCGAAGTCCGATAGCGGCTGCGTCTTCAACAACCCAGCCGCCTGCAGCTTCCCGATATCCAGGATCGGCGTGGTCTTGATGTCGCCACTGTTGAAGTTCGCGCTGTTGGCGACGTCATAGCCATATCCCGGCCCGCGCCAACCCGGTTCCGGCGAAAACTCGACCCCGAGCGGATCCCCTTCGGCCCGGGCCACCCCCGTGCCGCCCATGGGGCCCACCGCAACGGCGGTGACGAGTACGAACGCGGTCAGGACGGGCACAGCGAGACATCTAAAGCGCATGTCGAATCTCCTCCGTGGCGGTCAGGTCAGGTCAACTAATCGACCGTCCTCCCGCCGCCTTTAGCGTTTTCGCGCCCGAGCAAACGGAACTACGAGATCGACCCGTCCCGCGCCCCTATTCCTCGCGCGCGACCTCGGCGGCCTCCGCTTCGATCCGCTGGGTCGTCGGAGGTTCGATCGTGGAGATCGCCTCCTCGGAGGCGCTGAGCGCCTCCGGGTCTTCCCGGCCCTCACCGGTGACGGAGTCTTTGAACTCGCGGATGCCCTTGCCGACGCTGTTGCCGAGCTCCGGCAGGCGCTTGGGGCCGAAGACCAACAAGGCCACGACGAGGACGATTCCTATCTCCAATGGTCCGATATTGCCCAACATCCCAACCTCCTAGTTCGTCGCGGCACCTCGGCGACGTCGTTGCAGGATCATCCGACGAGACAGGCCTCCGTCACGGCCGACTCCGAGATGTTCTCCGCCGCCAGCTCCGCACAGACCCGACCGTTGTAGAAGACGATGATCTGGTCGGCCAGTTCGACCAGCTCGTCGGACTCCGAGGAGGCGACGACCACCGCGGCGCCATCGGCGGCCAGCCGGCGGATCTCGGCGTGCAGGTCGGCGCGGGCGCCGATGTCGACGCCCTCGGTCGGTTCGTCGAAGAGGTAGGCCTTCGCGCCGGCCAGCAGCGATCGGGCCATCAGAGCCTTCTGCTGGTTGCCCCCGCTCAGCTGCTTCATCTTCAACCGCGTCGCCCCGCGGGGATGGATATCGAGGTCGAGAAGCGTCGCTTCGATCTTCGCTCGCTCGCGTGCCGGCCGCAGCAGCGGGATGCTCGGGTGGACCCGAGAAGCGCGATCGTCGCCGAGCGTGACCGCGGCCGCCACGTTCATCTCCGGAATCACGCCGGTATGGACGCGATCGCCCGGGAGATAGGCGACGCCGGCCCTGATCGCCGACCGGCGACTCTTCCCGATCGGCCTTCCCTGAACCGTGATTTCGCCGCCCTCGAGCGACTGGACGCCGGCCAGGACGCGGAGGAATTCGGCGCGCCCGGAACCGTCGAGCCCGGCGACGCCGAGGATCCGGCCCGCGCGGGCCTCGACGCTCACGTCCTCCAATTTGCCGCTCGTCACCCCCTTGCACGAGAGGACCGCCTCTCCCGGCGCCTCGCGACGCTCCACCTGGCGAGGATTCGGATGGCGACCCACCATCAGCTGCGCCAGCCGCCGCTTGTCCAGGTCCTCGGCAGCCTCGATGGCGACGACCTTGCCCTGTCGCATGATCACCACCCTCGACGTCTGGCTGAGGATCTCGTCGAGCCGGTGCGAGATGAAGACGACCGCGACGCCCTGCCGGCGCAGCTGACCGATGACCGCGAAGAGCCGCTCGGCCTCGAGCGGGTGAAGCGCCGCGGTCGGCTCGTCCAGCAAGAGGATCTTCGGCCGGCGCAGCATCGCCCGGGCGATCATCACCAGGCGCTGCATCGACTGCGAGTTGACCCGAACCTCCGACCGCAGCGCATCGGCGATGCCGAGGGTCTCGGCGACCCCGCGAACCTGCTTCCTCATCTCCTTGCGGCCGCGGCCGATGCCCAACAGGATGTTGTCGGCGACCGACAGCTGCGGGACCACGCTGAGCTGCTGGGGGACGACGCAGATGCCTGCCGCGATCGCATCGTCCGGACCGGAGAAGGACACCTCCTGCCCGTCGATCCGAAGCTCACCGCCATCGGGCCGCTCGACGCCGCCGAGGATCCGCGTCAAGGTCGACTTCCCGGCCCCGTTGTGACCGACCAGGCCGACCACCTCGGATCGATCGAGTCCCAGGGAGACCGCGTCCAGGGCACGCACTCCGGGGTAATCCCGAGAGACGCTCACGACCTCCAGCAGGCTCATCGACGTTCCTGGGTGGCCCGGGCGAAGAGCAGGGCGACGACCAGGATCCCGGCCTGGATCAGGTAGGTCGCATAGTTGGCCACACCCATCAGGAGGAGCCCGTTCGCCGTGATCACCGCGACCATGACGCCGATCAAGGTTCCGAAGACGTTGAACTGGCCGACCTTCAGGGTGGCGGCGCCGATGAAGCAGGCCGCATAGGCGGGCAGCAACAGATTGAGCCCGTTCTGGGGGAAGGCGGTGGTCTGCTTGGCGGCGAAGAGCACCCCCGCGCAGGCGGCGAGGAGCGAGCAGAGGACGAAGCCGAAGAGCTTGGTCCTCGCCGTGTCGACGCCGGCGATCCGCGCCGCGGTTTCGTTGCCACCGACGGCGCGCAGGTTGCGACCCAGCGTGGTGTATTCGAGCATCCCCCAGGCGGCAAGCGCGATGGCCACGGCGACGACGACGATCGTCGGCACCGGCCCGACCGAGCCGCGGGCGAAGTTCGTGAAGCCGATCGGGAAGCCGCCGAAGATCTGCTGGCTGCCCGAGATCACGTATTCCGTCCCGATCAGTGCCGAGTTCACCGCGATCGTCACGATCAAGGCGTTGAGCCCGAGGTAGCCGACGAGCACCCCGTTGACCAGGCCCGTCACCACACCGGCCCCGGCCAGCGCGATCGCGATCGACGGGACCGTGGCGAAGTGCTGGCGGGCGACGAGAACCGCCACCAGGATCGTCGCCACCCCGGTGACGCCGTTCAGCGAGAGGTCGAACTCCCCCATGCTCAGGCAGATGGTCAGACCGATCGCGACCATCGCCGGGAAGGAGGCTTCGGTGAAGATCGCCTTGATGTTGGCGGAGCTGAGGAAGCCGTCCGCGACGATCGCGAACACGCAGATCAACAGGAGCAGGACAGCCGGCACGCCGAGCTGACCGAGCAGCACCCGCCGGTCGGCCGCAGGGGTCCAGGACCCCTGCGGCCGATCGTCGGAGGCGGCCCGGTTTCCTGCCGCCGCGGACGTCTCGAGGTCTTGCATCGGACTCGCTCAGGCCCCGTACTTCTGCTGCCAGCGATTGGTGAAGTAGGTGACGTAGGTGCCACCGGCAAAGCTCCAATCCTTCGCGCTGGTGCCCTTCGGGACTTCTTCGTTCACGTTTTCCGGCCCGAAGACCACCGAGGGGATGGGATCCAGGATGCTCGTCCGCCGCGAGATTTCTTCGCCGGCGAGCGCCTGCAGCGCCATGTCGACCAAGCCGTAGGCGTTGTACCGGAGATCGCCCCAGGTGATCGCTTTGAGCGGGGTGTTCTGCGCCTGGACCGCTTCGACCCCCGCGGCGCCCGGCGAATGCCCGAACACCGGCACGTTCGCCCCGCCCTGGGCGACGGCGCTCGCCACCGGGAGCGCCAGCGATGGGATGCCCACCCAGATGGCCGAGAGATCGGAGTTCTTGCGCAGGAGACCTTCCGCGCGCCGCGTGCCGTCCGGCACGAGATTGGTGATGTCGACGTTGAAGTCCTGTTCGACGATTTCGAAGTTGGGAGCGTGTTCGACCACCGATTCGAATGCCCAACGGCGCGGTTCGAGCACTTCCAGGGCCGCGTCGATCATCGCGACCTTGACCTTCTTCCCGCCCGCGCTTTCTTCCAGGTCGGAGACCATGAACTGGGCAAGGAGCGAGGCTTCCTGGGCCAGCAGGTTCGAGTAGTCCCCGGTGATGCTGGAGTCCGCGGTCGCCAGGGTGTAGGCACCGATGACCGGGATCCCCTTCTTCTTCGCCTCGGCGAACTGGGCCTCGAGGAAGGCTGCCGGCACGACGTCGTCGATGATCAGGTCGACTCCCCGATCGATATAAGACTGGACCGCCGATTCGGCCGCCGCCTGGCTGGCTTTGGTGTCGTCGGAGATGAAGGTCCAGTTCAGGCCGCCCACCTCGGCTGCTTCTTCGATGAATTCGAGCAGCACGACCATCTGTTCTTCGACGGTGGTGTAGATCGGCACACCGACGGTCTTGTTCTTGAACGCGGCTTTCAGCTTGGGGGTCGCGCCGGCGGCAAGCGTGGGCCCGCCGGACGCGGCCACACCGCTACTGGCCCCACCGCCGCCGCAGGCGGCCAGAACCGCCGACGCCCCCATCGCTCCGGCACCCGTCAAGGCCGCCCGTTTCAGGAACTGACTGCGCGTGCTGCCCGCGTTGCCCGCAGCGCGATCGAGGATTTCGACCGGAGGGGACTGCTGGTCAGAACCGCTCCGTGCGTCGTTGCTCATCGTTCCTCCTTGCTCGCGGACACCCAATCCACGATTCATCTGCTCTCTCTCGGACTATACCTGGTTTACCAGTGAATGGTAGCCCAGCAATCTGATTGCGACGGATTTCTGGCATGAGGCCGGGCCTCACAAGGCGTGCCAGCCCGTGTCGACCGGCAGGGCGACCCCGGTGACGTAGCGCGACTCCTCCGACGCGAGCCAGAGGGCGGCGTTGGCAAGGTCGACCGGCTCCAGGAACGGCACGTCCATCGCGCTGAACGTCGTCCTGTTGATCTCTTCCATCTGCTCGATGCCGGGATCCGGATGGTCCGGGCTGTAGAGCGCGAAGGTGGCGTCGTTGAGGATCATCGGGGTCGCCACGTTGCCGGGGCAGAGCGCGTTGACGCGAATCTTCCGCGGTCCCAGTTCCTGCGCCAGCGTCCTCATCAAACCGATGACCCCGTGCTTGGCAGCCGTGTATGGCCCGGTGTTCGGTCGTCCTTTCAGGCCGAGCAGGGAGCTGGTCAAGATCACCGAGCCTCCGGAGTCGCCGGCAAGGATCGCCGGGACACCGGCCCTGACCGTGTTCCAGACGCCGGTCAGGTTGATGTCGAGCATCTGCTGCCACCGCAGATCGGAGACCGCATCCCAGCTTGTGCTGCCCGCAATGCCGGCCACCGCGCTGATGACGTCCAGCCGGCCCAGGCGCCCCGTCCCTTTCGCGACGATCCGCCGCACGGCATCGACGTCCCTCACGTCGGCCGTCCCGGCGACGATGCGGCGGTCCAACGCCTCTACCTGAGCGACCGTCTCGGCGAGATCCTCGGGCCCGGCCGGCTCGTACCTCACCGTCTCGACCGGGCCGCAGAGATCGAAGGCGATGATGTCGGCGCCCTCTTCGGCGAAGCGGACGCAATGCGCGCGACCCTGCCCGCGCGCCGCGCCGCTGACCAGCGCCACCTTGCCCTCCAGCCTGCCCCGGTGGGTCGACTCCGTCACGAACCTCCCCCTCCACGCAGCAGGGCCCGGCGGACCTTGCCGCTGCTCGTCTTCGGCAGCGAGCCGGCGAACTCGACGATCCGCGGGTACTTGTAGGGGGCGGTCGTCGCCTTGACGTGATCCTGCAGCGCGCGGGCGAGCTCCTCCCCCGGCTCCGCGCCGGCGACCGGCACGACGACCGCGCGCACGACGCTGCCACGTTCCGGATCGGGAGCCGCGACCACGGCCGCCTCCACCACGGCGGGATGCGAGACCAGGGCGCTCTCGACCTCGAACGGCCCGATCCGGTAGCCGGCCGAGATGATCACGTCGTCGGCGCGACCCTCGAAGTAGAGGTAGCCGTCGTCGTCGATCCGCACCCGGTCGCCGGTGCGGTATTCGTCGATCTCCTCCTCCCGGGGGCTGCCGTAGCCGAGGAAGAAGGTCGGCACCGTGGCGGGGTCGACCACCAGCTCGCCTTCGTCCACCCACAGACCGACGCCGGGAAGCGGCACACCCATCGAGCCAGGACGGGCGGGCCGGTCGGGCGGGTTGGTGGTCAGCTGACCGGTCTCGGTCTGGCCGTAGCCATCCCTGACCTCGAGCCCGGTCGCCTCCTTCCAGGCCGCGAGCACGCCAGGGTCGAGTGCCTCGCCGGCCGCGACGCAGGCGGTCAGCGAGGGCAGCGGCCGCAGCCTCGTCCGCTTGGCGATGACGCGGTACTCGGTCGGGGCCATGCAGAGGACGGTCACCCCCTCGCCCTCGATCGTCGCGAGACGCTCCTCCGGATCAAAGCGGGCATCCTGGAAAAGCACCGCGGCGCCCCGCAGCCAGGGCGCGACGAAGGCATTGCGGGCGCTCTTTGACCAACCCGAGGCCGCGGTGCACCAGACGAGGTCCCCCGGGCCGGCCCCCAACCAATGCTCGGCCTGCAGACTCTGGCCGGTGAGGTAGCGGTGACCGTGGAGGACCGGCTTCGCCTCACCGGAGGTGCCACTGGTGAAGGTGATCAGCGCCGGGTCGGAGGGGCCCAGCTCGGCGAAGTCGGCCGCGCCCTCGGCGGCGAGGAGATCTTCCGCCGGGAAGACGAGCGCCTGCACCTCGCCGCGGCCCGCGGCCAACGCGGCGTCCAGCTCGGACCGGTTGCGCTCGTCGGCGATGACCAGCGATGGGCGGGACCGCTCGATCCGGAGGCGCAGGTCGGCGGCTCGCAACTGCTCGGTGCAGGGAAGGGCCACCGCGCCGAGCCGCCAGCAGGCCAACAGCGAGAGAGCCCACTCGGGGCGGTTGCCGATCAGCGTCATCACCACGTCACCGCGACCGATCCCACGCGCCGCCAGCGTCGCCGCCACGCGGGCGCTACCGTCCATCACCTCCTCGAACCGCCACACCCGCCGACTTCGGCCGCGGGCCAGCTCGATCAGCGCAAGGTCGCCTCCGGGTCGCGCGCCGATCACATCGCGGACGAAGTTCATCCCGTGGCCTCGGTCGAATGCCTCAGGCAGACGTTCTTGACCTGGGTGTACTCGAGCAGCGCGGCGGTGCCCTTCTCGCGACCGAAGCCGCCGCGGCGATAACCACCGAAGGGAAGCTCGACGCCGCCGCCGGCGCCGTAGTCGTTGACGAAGACCTGGCCCGCCTCGAGCGCCTCGACCAAGGCCAAGGCGCGATTCAGGTCACGGGTCCATACCCCGGCTACGAGCCCGGCGGGCGTCGCGTCGGCGATCTCGATCGCCTCCGCGAGCGAGGAGAAGCGCAGCGTCGCCAGCACCGGGCCGAAGATCTCCCGCTGGGCCAACGGATCGTCGATCCCGACCTCGCCGAACAGCGTCGGCGCGACGAAGAACCCCTGCCGCGGCCGCTCGGCATCGGTCCCGCCCGCCAGCACGCGGACGCCGCGGGCCTCGCCGTCGGCGACCGCGGCGAGAACAGAGTCACGTTGGCGTTCGGAGATCAGCGGCCCGATGCCGGGGTCGGCGATCGCCGGACCGGGTTCGATCGCGGCGATCCGTGCGGCCAACATCGCGGCGAACTCGTCGTGGAATCCGTCCTCGACCAGGATCCGGGTACCGGCCGAGCAGACCTGGCCCGCCGTGGTCACGGTCGAGGCGACGATCGCGTCCAGGGCCGCCTCCGGGTCGGCGTCGGCGAAGACGATCTGCGGTGACTTGCCGCCGAGCTCCAGCGTCACCGGCGTCACCGTCCGGGCGGCCGCCTCGAGCACCAGGCGACCGGTCGCCTCCGAGCCGGTGAAGGTCAGGTGGCGGATTTCGGGATGCGAGGCGAGGTGGGCCCCGGCGACACCGCCGAGACCGGGGAGCAGGTTGACCGCACCGGCCGGGAGGCCGGCCTTGGCGAAGAGTCGCGCCAGCGCCAGCGTCGGCAGCGGAGCCTCCTCGGCCGTCTTCACCACCACGCAGTTCCCGGCAGCCAGCGCGGCCGCGACGCTTCGCGCGACCATCTGCAGCGGCACGTTGAACGGCGCGATCACACCGCAGACCCCGTAGGGCTCACGGATCGTGAAGTCGATCAGTCCGGGACCGAGTGGGATCGATTCGCCGGTCAACTTGTCGCAGGCCCCCGCGTAGAACTCGAAGTAGCGTGCTGCCGTGGCGACGTCGGCGCGGGCGAGGCGCAGCGGCAGCCCGGCGTCATACGCATCGAGCTCGGCGAGGCTTCCCGCCGCCGCCCGGATCTCGCCCGCGATCCGGGCGAGGATCCGGCCCCGCTCGACGGGCGGGCGATCGCGCCAATCGGTGCGCCGGCAGCGCCAGGCTGCCTCCACCGCGCGATCGACGTCCGCGGGTCCCGCCATGGCGACCTCGGCCACGGGGGCACCGGTCGACGGATCCAGGCTGAGGAGGGTCTCCCCGGCCGTCGCCTCGACTTCCTCCCCGTCGATCCAGAGGCCGCCGAGATTCCGGATGGCGGTCGCCTGGGCCGCGATCATGATCCCCCTGGTGCGGGCGCTCGGCGGTCCAGGTCCCGAAGCGCCGTCTTCAGGACCTTGCCGTTCGGGCTGCGAGGAAGCTCCGGCACGAAGACGTAGTCCTTGGGTCGCTTGAAGCGCGCCAGATGGTCCAGGCAGAGCCGGTCGAGCTCCTCCGCGCTCACCGACCCGGCCACGTAGGCGACGACGATCTCGCCCCAGTCATCGTCCGGACGGCCGATCACCGAGATCTCGCGCACCTCGGGGTGGGTGAGGAGGACGTCCTCGACCTCGCGGGGGTAGATGTTCGCCGCGCCCGAGATGATCACGTCCTTCGAGCGATCGCGAAGGGTGAGGAAACCCTGCTCGTCGAAGACGCCGATGTCGCCGGTCTTCAGCCAACCGTCGCGCAATGCCGCCGCGGTGCCCTCGGCGTCCTTCCAATAGCCCGCCATGACCGTGTCGCCGCGAACGGTCACTTCTCCCAGCTCGCCGACCGCGACATCGGTCCCCTCGTCGCCAGAGAGACGGATGTCGACCACCGGGCTGGGTTGCCCGGCCGAGCCCATCCGTGAGAGCCATTCCGGGTTCGCGCGGTCGGCCACGATCGCGGCCGGGAGCGAGGCGATCGTCATCGGCGACTCGCCCTGGCCGTAGATCTGGGCGAGTCGCGGACCGAAGCGGTCGACGGCGCGTCGCACGCTGTCGACGTGCATCGGCGCCCCGCCCCAGATCATCGTCCGCAGGTCGATGCCGTCGTCCGGCCCGCGGTGGTCCGTCAGCCGCTGCACCATCGTCGGCGCCGCGAACATCGAGGTGCGCGGCCGGGCCCGCAGCAACTGGAACACCTCTTCCACGTCGAAGCCGCCCGACTCAGGGATGACGTTCATCGCGCCGGCGGCGACGTGAGCCATCGTGTACATCCCCGACCCATGGCTCATCGGCGCGCAATGCAAAAGGGCGTCGCCGGCCTGCGTGGGGTCGACCACGCTGAGGTAGTTGAGGGACATCGTCACCAGGTTGCGGAAGGTGAGCATCGCTCCCTTCGGCTTCCCGGTCGTCCCCGAGGTGTAGAAGAGCCAGGCAAGGTCGTCGGGGGCGCGCGAGGCGATCGGGGCGGGCTCCGCGCGCGTCGCCCGCGAGTACTCGGGGCCATCGACGTCGAGGATCGCGACCAGTGAGCCCAGGTCCTCGGCGGCGATCCCGGCGTGAAGGTCGCTCGAGGTGAGGACGATCTTCGCGTCGGCATGGCGCACGATCCATGCAACCTCGGAGGAGTGCAGCTTGACGTTGACCGGCACCGGGACGAACCCGCCCCACCAGGCGGCGAAGAGGGCCTCGACGTAACTGGGGTGGTTTCGGCAGGCGATCGCGATGCGGTCACCGCGCTGCAGGTCGTATTCCCCCGACAGGGCGCCCGCCAGGGCCGCCGACCGCGACGCGAGCTGCGCGAAGTCGAACACCTGCCGATCCCCGAGGGCCACGGCGCACCTCGTCGGGTGCAGGCGGGCGGTGCGTCCTAGCCAGTGTGCGAGGTTCATCAGCTCAGTCTTCCTCCGGTCGGCGTACGGCCGGCGACGAGGCTATGCCGGGCCGGTGCGGATGACGACGTCTCCCCGGGACGAACTTTGAGGTCGCGCGGGGGGATGAATTCGACGGAGCGAGACGAGTCGGCCGATCCGGCATCGGTCCGCTTGACTTCCCTGCGTGCTGGCACGAACATCGCCGTGAAGTCAAGGGCCGAGGAGGAGCGAGACCATATGGGCACCACCGACGAGCGCCTCCGCGTAGACGCAGGCCCGGCGCGATTCAAGCGCGACCTGCTGGACGGCGCGGTCGAGCTGGCGGCGAAGGGACGGGAGGTGTCCTTCTGCGCCGTGCTCACCCGCCGGCCGGACGCCGAGACCACCGTTCTGGCCTCCGCCGGGACGCCGTCCGCCGAGATGGTGGCGGCCTGGCCGCGCCTCGACGAGCTCGATCAGGTCGGGGAGAACCGGCCCTCCGTCAACCCCCGGATCGGGGTGAGAGCCGTCGCCCTCGAGGGCGACGAGACGATCGCGGTCGTCGTCGAGGGCTCCTCCCAGGCCGATCGACTCGCGCTGCTGACGAGCCAGGTGAGCTCGATCCTGGCGCTGCCCGGCGGCGACAGCGACGGCCGGCCGCTGCTCGAGGCTTTCGCCGAGATCGGCACCCAGGTCCAGGCGGAGACCCAGCACCTTGATCGCGTCCTGCGCACCGTCGTCGAGAAGGGCCGGGAGGTGGTCGGGACGGACATCTGCTGGTTGGCGTTGGTCGACGAGGCGGGTCGCCGACTCGAGCTCAGGGTGGCCACCGGGGCGGTGACGGCCGGGTTCCAGCAACTGTGGACCGAGATCGGGACCGGCATCGGCGGCACCGCCGTCGGTGACGGCGAGACCCTGTTCGTGCCCGACCAGAGTGGCTACGGCCACGGGATGCCCGAGTCCGCGCGTCGGACCCTGATCGCGGAGGGAGTGGCATCGATCCTCTGCTCGCCGATCATCGACGGTGACGAGATCCTCGGCGCCCTCTACGTCGCCAGTCGGGAGCCGACGATCTTTGGCCCGACCTCGAGCGCCGTCCTCTCGACGCTGGCCACTCACGCGGCGGTCGCGATCTGCAACGCGCGGCTCTACGAAGAGCTGGCCGATCGCAACCGCGCACTCGAGAACGCCGCCGTGGTCCACCAGACGCTGACCTCGGCCTCGCTCGCGGGGGCCGGCCTGCAGGAGCTCGTCGACGAGATCGCGGCGATGGTGCACTGCCCGATCTGCATCACCATCGACGGCCTGGCGCCGCGGCGGGTCTGGTCGTCCGGTCACGAGGATCGCGGCGAGCCGCCCCCGACGAGCGCGGTCGTGCCGATCACCGCGGCCGCCGCGCACCTCGGCACGCTGGCGGCGGCGTGCGGGGACGGGGACCTCGATGTGGTCGACCAGCGCGCGCTCGAGGACGGAGCGACGGTGATCGCGCTGGAGCTCGTCAAGCAACGGGCCGGCCAGGCGGTCGAATGGCGGCTGCTCGGGGAGCTGCTCGAGGAGTTGCTGCAGACCGAAGCCGGCGATCTCTCGGCGGCCCTGACCGAGCGGGTCCTGAACGCCGGCGTCGACCTCACCGAGGCCCGCTCCGTCGCCCTGCTGACCCCGGTGGACGAGCCACAGGCCGCGGCGCTGCTGGAGCTGGTGCAGCAGACGGTCGGGCGTCGCTCGGCCGCCAACGATCTCCTCGCCACCCGCCGCGGCGGCAACGTCATCCTGGCGCTGCGGCCGGTCGAGGAGGAGTCGCCCGCCCGCGTGCTGACGCGCCTTCAACGGCGGGCCGAGCTCGCCGGCATCCCCACCAGAGCTTCGTTGAGCGCCGGATTCCTCGATCTCGGCGCCGGTCTTCGTCAGGCGGAAGCCTGCCTCGCGCTGATCGCCGATTCGGCGCCCCCGGCGCTGATCGACTACCAGGATCTCGGCCCCCTGCGTTTCTTGTTCGGCGCGCCGAACATCCGCGAGATGCGTGCGCTGGTCGTCGAGGAGCTCGGGCCGCTGGTCGAGCACGACCGTGGCGAGCGCGGCGCCCGCCATCTGACCACCTTGCGCGCCTACCTGGATGCCGGCGGCCACCACGGCCCGACCGCGAAACGGTGCCACATCCACGTCAGCACCTTGAAGTACCGCCTGGCGCGGATCACGGACCTGCTCGGCTGCACTCTCGCCGATCCACAGGTGCGCTTCCGCCTCATGCTGGCCTTCCAGATCAGGGACGTCCTGGTGCGGCTCGGGCCCGACCCTCTGCAGCCGGACGCGGACTGAGCCGCGCCCTGCTCAGAGGTCGTACGTGGTGAGCAGGTCGAAGGGCGACGGGTTGGCCGACAGCGGTCGGTGCCCGTCGACCGTGACGACGACCGAGTCGCCGGCCATGCCGGTGTCGCCGCTCTCGACGTCGGTCACGCCGATGTGGACGACCATCACCTGGCCGTCGTGCAGAGGCTCGGGGTTGCCCGGCATGATGCTGGTGAAGCGTGGCCACGGCATCACCCCCTGGTTGTGTCCCAGCTGCGCCCAAGGCTCCAGCCCGGCCCGGGCGATCGGCTCGATCCCGGCCTCCCAGAGCTCGCCGGCGGTCCGCCCCGCCCGCAACACCGCGTAGATCGCCTCGTTGGATTCGCGGATCGTCGTCATGATCCGCCGTTGCCTTTCGGTGGGTTCACCGGGCACGAAGCTGCGCGCCTTCTGGACGCTGTACCCGTCGACGTAGACGCAGGCAACCTCGGTGAAGTAGAGGCGACCCGGTTGGAAGTGGGCGTTGGGATCGGCCCCGGCGATGTCCCAGAACGCCCACGGGTCCACCGACAGCGTGCCGTACAAGACGACCTCCGAGGCCCCGGCCCGCAGGCCGGCGACCTGCGCCTCGGTCAGTGCGTCTCGGTAGGTCGCCCCGTCGCAGGCGACCTCGATGTAGCGCTGGACCGCCGCGTCGGCAGCCCGATGCGACATCTCGATCCGTTCCATCTCCGCCTCGGTGCTCCCGACGACGATCGGGGCGAGGAGGTCGCGGCCGACCCCGCCCTCGTCGACCACGACCGTGGGCACGAAGGTGGCGTCGGGGAGCGCGGCGTACGTCGCCTCCCGTCCGGCCCAGGTTCCCGATACCCCGATGCGGCCCTTCTCCAGCCCGGTCGCGCGCAACGCCTGCACCACGTCGTGGCCCTCGTCGCTGAACAGTCCCCAACGGTTGCCGGCCTGCCACTCGGGGTCGAGGTCGGAGCTGCTGATCACGTTCTCGATCCAGGTCGTCTGCCGGGCGACGTGGGCGATGCTGCCGCGGATCCCCGTCGGCACCACGAGCGCCGGCGCCCCCTCGAGCGGGACGACCACGATCGCGTTGCGGAGCCCCGGGCTGTGGGGGACGGCGAACCCCGCCAGGTACCGCGCGTAGGTGGGGTTGCCGGCCCAGGTCGAACCGGGGGCCTCGCCGGAGGCATCGCCGGCGATGACGCCATCGAGGTCGTGCTCGCGCATGACCTCGCGCAGGCGCTCGACCCGGGCCTCGAAATCGCGGACAGGGATGGTCTTCGGGCTCGGGTAGGTCATCTCGCTCCTTTGCTTCCCGGCGCACCCCTCCGCTTCCGACGCGGAGGAGGTTGCATCGCGAACTAATTAGATGGTATACCGATATTTGGTGCTACACACTCTGCTGGCTGCCGAATCGAAAGGAACGAAGCAATGCCGCTGATGGATGGGAAGGTCGCCTTGATCACCGGGGCTGCCCGCGGGCAGGGCCGATCGCATGCGTTGACGCTCGCCCGGGAGGGGGCCGACGTGGTGCTGATCGACGTCGCCGCGCAGATCGAGACGGTCCCCTACCCCCTGGCCACTCCGGAAGAGCTGGCGGAGACCGTGCGGCAGGTGGAGGCGCTCGATCGCCGCGCCCTTGCCTTCGAGGCCGACGTCCGGGACCAGGCGGCGCTCGATGCGGCCGTCGTCGCCTCGGTCGAGGAGCTGGGCAGGATCGACGTGGTCGTCACCAACGCCGGGATCTGGAGCATCGCCGAGTTCTGGAAGCTCACGGACGAGGAATGGGCCGACAACATCGACGTCAACCTGACCGGACATTGGCGGACCCTGAAAGCGGTGGCGCCGCACATGATCGAGCGCGGCGATGGCGGCTCGATCATCATGGTCAGCTCCGTCAACGGGGTCGAGGCGGGCCCGGGCTATGCCCACTACTGCGCCGCCAAGGCCGGCGTTCTTCAGCTGATGCGGAACGTAGCGATGGAACTGGGGCCGTACGACGTCCGCTGCAACGCGATCTGCCCCGGCGCCCTCGACACGAGCATGAACACCTGGCAAGGCGCGCTCGACATGATGGGCGGGAAGCCGGGCAGCACGCTCGAGGATCGGGCACAGGTGGGCAAGCACTGGAGCCTCCTGCCGGGGCGCTCGTTCCTCGATCCGTCGGCGACGAGCAACGCGGTGCTCTGGCTCGCGTCCGACCAGGCGGCCGACATCACCGGCGTGGTGATTCCGGTCGACGCCGGACACCTCGTCTCACCTGGCTTCAACCATCAGCCGGCCTGAGGCCGGCGCGACCGCAAGGTCGTAGGCGCTCAGTCGACCGCCGCCGCCATCGCGAGCCTGAGTTGATCGAGCAGATCGACCAGCTTGTCGAGGGCGGCGGCGGAGATGTCTCCCATCCCGAACCGTGACTCGTCGAGCTTCGCCAGCACTTCTTCCTGGGCGGCCTCCCCGGCGGGAAGGATCTCGACGATGTTGACCCGCCGGTCTCCCTCCTTGGCCACCCGCTGCACCAGCCCGGTCCTGACCAGCCGGTCGATCGTCCGCGTCAGCGTGGTCGGGTGGGAGCCGACCCGGGCTGCCAATTTGGCGGTCGGCAGCGCTTTTTCCTTGCTGAAGCTGAGCGCCAGCAGCGCCTGCCAACCGGCGTAGGTGAGGTCGGATTCGAGCAGATAAGGCTGCGCGGCAGCCTGGATCAGTCGATTGAGGCGCTCGACCTCGGTCGCGACCGCGACCTGTCGGCGCGAACTGATTCCGCGGCGCTCGAACTCCTCCCGGGTTGCCGCTACAAGGTCACGATCCACCGCGGTTAGCCTACTTACGCCTCAGACGGCCCGCGCCCGACCGGTCCAGTAGCGATCGCGGAGCTCTCTTTTCAGCACCTTGCCCGCCGTGCTTCGTGGCAGCTGGTCGAAGAGCACCGCCTTCGGCGCTTTGATCGAGCCAAGCTCTTCTTTGCAGAGCGCGATCAGCTCCTCGACCTCGACCGACTCGCCGTCCTTCAGCTCGACGACGGCGGTCACCGCCTCGCCCCAACGCTCATCGGGCAGGCCGATCACCGCGCAGTCGCGCACCGCCGGGTGGCGCCAGATCACCTGCTCGACTTCGCCCGGGAAGACGTTGAATCCACCGGAGATGATCGTGTCGCGGAGGCGATCGACGATGTAGACGTAGCCCTCGGCATCGATGTAGCCGACGTCTCCCGTCCCCTGCCAGCCGTTGCCTCGGTCGATCTCGGCGGTCCGCTCGGGCGCGTTCAGGTAGCCGCTCATCCGCAAGGGCGTGCGCACCGTGATCTCGCCGATCTCGCCGGTCGGGCACTCGGCCCCGTCCGGATCGAGGATGCGAACCTGGGCGACGATCGAGGGCCGTCCGCAGCTGAGCAGTCGGTTTGCCTTGGCCGGGTCCTCGACCGCCTCGACGTGCTCCTCGGGGCTGAGGAAGGTGCAGATCGTCGGCGACTCGGCCTGGCCGTAGAACTGGGTCAGCACCGGTCCGAACCTCTCGATCGCCTCGACCAGCTTCTCGGTCGACATCGGCGCCGCGCCGTAGATGAAGTGGCGCAGACAGCCGAAATCGTGCTGGTCGAGCGAGGGGTGCTCGAGCAGCGCGTAGATCGCCGTCGGCGGCAGGAAGAGGCGCGTCGGCCGATGCTCGTCGAGGTTCCGCAGGAGCTTCTCCGGATCGAAGCCCCGCTGCACGACCGTCGTCCCGCCCTGCAGCAGGACCGGGTAGGTCAGGGCCCCGGCGGCGTGGGTCATCGGCGCGACCGCGATCTGGATCGGACGTCGCTCCGGCATGTGGGCGGCCAAGGCCCAGGTCTGGGTCACCAGCGCCCGCTGCGAGAGCACTACGCCCTTCGGCGGGCCGGTGGTGCCTCCCGTCCCCATGATCCACGCCGGTGCCTCTTCGTCGTCGTCGATGAGCGGGGCGCGGACGCCGGGCGGTGCCATCCAGCTCTCGAGCTCGGGCTTGGCACCGCCGGCCTCGGGCTCGCCGATCGCGATCGCCTCGCGCAGGCTCGGGACCGCCGCGAGGAGGCCGTCGATGCGCGGGGCCAGCGCTCCTTCGAAGAACAGGACCTCGCACTCGGTGAGGTTCAGCAGCGCCACCAGTTCGGAGTCCGGTGCCATCACGTTCAGCGGCACGTAGGCGGCCCCGGCCCGCAGGATCCCCAGCGAGCACATGAAGGCGACCGGATCGTTGGCGCTGAGGACGGCGGCGCGCGAGCCGCGGCCGATTCCGATCTCGGCGAGCCTCACGGCCACGCGATGGGAGACCACCGAGGCCTCCTCGTAGGTCCACGAGCGCCCGCTCGCGGCGTCGATGAAACAGGCGCGCTCGCCCGCGTGGCGGACGCCCTTGTCGAAGACCTCGATCAGCTGCATCTTCTGCTCCTGAGTTGGAATTTGGCCTTGGCGCTCACAGGGCGTGCCAGCCGGTGTCCACCGGGATCGCCACGCCGGTCACGTAGCGGGCCTCCTCGGAGGCCAGCCACAGGGCCGCGTTTGCCAGGTCGAGCGGCTCGACGAACGGCACGTCCATGGCACTGAACATGGTCCGGTTGATCTCTTCCATCTGCTCGACCCCGGGGTCCGGACTGTCGGGGCTGTACAGGGCATAGGTAGCCTCGTTGAGGATCATCGGCGTCGCCACGTTGCCGGGACAGAGCGCGTTGACGCGCACCTTGTGGGCCCCGACTTCGAGGGCGAGGGTCCGCATCAGCCCGACGACGCCGTGCTTGGCCGCCGCGTAGTGACCGATGTTCGCCCGGCCTTTGAGCCCGAGCAGGGAGCTGGTCAAGATCACCGAGCCGCCGGCCCCGCCCTCGATGATCGATGGCAGGCCTGCCCGGACGGTGTTCCAGACTCCGGTCAGGTTGATGTCGAGCATCTCCTGCCAGGTGAGGGCCGATATCTCATCCCAGCTGCCGCTGGAGGCGATCCCGGCGACGGCGCTGACGATGTCGAGCCGGCCGAGCTCGGCGACGCCACGCTGGACGAGAGCGCCGAGTGCCTCGACGTCGCGGACGTCGGCGACCGCGGAGACGATGCGGCGGTCGAGGCCTTCGACCTCGGCGACGGTCCGTTCGAGGTCCGCCTCGGTCGCGGTGTCGTAGGCGACCGTCTCCACCGGTCCGCAGAGGTCGAAGGCGATGATGTCGGCGCCCTCCTCGGCGAAGCGGACCGCATGGGCGCGTCCCTGTCCGCGCGCCGCACCGCTGATCAGCGCCACCTTGCCGTCGAGCCTGCCCATCGTCACGCCTCCTTCGATCCGGATCGATCCGCGTCGAGCAGCACCGCGACCATCTGACAGGGCTCCTCGGTGCGGACGCTCCAGGCGTGGTTGCCGCCCAGCTGGACCA
The DNA here is from genome assembly GCA_051986435.1 of Solirubrobacterales bacterium. Lineage (GTDB taxonomy): Bacteria > Actinomycetota > Thermoleophilia > Solirubrobacterales > 70-9 > VAYN01. Next base: position 38,894 of record JBPYFM010000027.1, read on the forward strand.
AGGTGTCGCCGGCTTCCAGCTTCACCTCCTGCCCCTCGGTCACGCACCACACCTCGCCCTTGGTGATGACGACGAAGTCGACGGTGTCGGTCTGGTGGAAGCCATCGTCGCCACTTTGCTCGCCGTCCCCGACCGGTCCCTTCCAGGCGGAGTCCGGAGGCAGCTCGATGAACCTCAGCGTCGCTCCGCCCGCGGGTGGCACGAGCTGGAACTCTCCTTCGCAACCGTCGTCCGTCGACGAGAGGTCGGCGGGGAGGCCGTTCACCTTCCACAACTCCGTCACCGCCACGTTCGGCGCGACAACCTGCGGCGCCGGCCTCCCGTCGGCGACCAGCTCGGCGCCGTCGGACCCTGGCCCGACGACGACGCGCCGCGTCCCGACGCCGATGCTCTTGCTCGTTCGGTCTCCCATCGATCCTCCGTCCCTAATTGACCCGACTGCTACCGCGGCACCTCAAGAAGCGTCCGGGCGCCCGTAGATGACCACGGCGGCGACCGCCTCTCCCAATCCCAGAATCCCACCACCGTTCTCCTGCAGCGCGATCTGGGCGTCCTCCACCTGACGCTTCCCACCCTCACCGCGCAGCTGCGTGACAAGTTCGAAGCACATCGACGTGCCCGTCGCCCCGAGTGGATGGCCTTTCGAGATCAGCCCGCCCGAGGTGTTGACCGGAACCGCGCCGCCGAGTTGGGTGGCGCCGCTCGCCGCGTACTCGCCGCCTTTGCCCCGCGGGGCCAGACGCAGCATTTCCGTCTGGAAGATCTCGCAGAAGGCGGTCGCGTCGTGGAGCTCGACCAGGTCGACGTCGGCCGGCGTGACATCGGCCATCGCATAGGCCTTGTCCGCCGCGACCCGGCTCAGGCTCGGCTCCTCGTAATCGCGGTACTTGCCACCACTGAGTGCCAACCCGAGGATCGGCACCGCGCGCCGCCGGACTGCCTCCGGCTGGGCCTCGAGGAAGGCCGCGGAGCAGAGCAGTACGGCCGCTGCCCCGTCGCCGAGCGGCGCGCACATCGCCCGCGTGAGTGGCTCGGAGATCAACCGGTCGGCGAGGACCTCCTCGGCGGTCATCTGAAACTGGTACTGGGCGCGCGGGTTCAGCGAGCCGTTGTTGTGGTTCTTGGCGGCGACGTAGGCGATCTGCTCGGTCGTCGTGCCGAAGTGATGCTGGTGGACGAGCGCCTGCATCGCGTAGGTGTCCATCGCGAAGGATCGCTCCGGCCCGGTCTCGAACGGCTTGCCGACGTGCTCCCCCACTTCCTTGTAGTAGGCGCGGAGTTCGTCACCGTCGATCGGCGCGGTGCCGCCGTCGAAGCGGTCCAGGATCCCTTTCGAGCGATCCGCCTCGTAGAGCTTCTCGACCCCGAGCGCCAAGGTAAGGTCGGCATCGCCGGCCTTGATCTCTTTGTAGGCTCCCGCCAGCGCCAGGCTGCCGGTCGCGCAGCCGCCCTCGACGTTCACGATCGGCGCCGAGTCGTTGATCACCCCGGCCCGGACCATCGGCGCCAAGCAGGCGGTCCCTTTGGTGACTTCCTGGCCCCAGTAGGACATCAGGCAGTTGCCGAACCAGATCGCGTCGATCGCCGTCCCGTCCTCGAGGCCGGCGTCCTCGATCGCCCCGAGGGTGGCCTCCTCGCTCAGGTCGCGGAAGCCTTTGTCCGGCCAACGACCGAATGGCGTGGCCGTGGCGCCGAGCACGTAGACCTTCGAGCTCACCTGCCCACCTCGCTTGCTGGGCTCTCCTTCGGAGCGGCTGGTCGAACGAATCCGGTCGGCGTCGAGGCGTGTCTGTTCATCTTCGCCATATTACATGGTCTACCATATATCGGTAAGCCGCTATATGCGGGACGCGTCTCGAAGGGAAGTGATCGATGCACCTGGGCAACCATGCGGCGGTGGTCTTCGGGGGAGGTTCTGGCCTCGGCGAGGCGACGGCCCGACGGCTGGCCTCTCGCGCCGGCGCCGTGCTCGTCGCCGATCTCTCGGCCGCGCGGGCCGAGGCGGTGGCGAAGCAGATCGGCGGCCGGGCCATCACCGCCGACGTCACCGACCCCGGAGCAGTCGAACGGGCGATCGAAGTCGCGCGCGGCGAGAGCCCGCTCGGGGCCTGCGTCAACTGCGCCGGCATCGGCACGCCGGGGAAGCTGGTCGGCCGCCAAGGACCGACTTCGCTGGAGTCATTCGCCCAGGTGCTGCAGGTCAACCTGCTCGGCACGATCAACGTCCTTCGCTGCGCCGCGGCGGCGATGGTCGAGAACGAGCCCGGCCCGGAAGGCGAGCGCGGCATCTGCATCAACACCGCCTCGATCGCGGCCTTCGACGGGCAGATCGGCCAGATCGCCTACGCCGCCTCGAAGGCCGGGGTCGCCGGGGTGACCTTGCCGGCGGCGCGGGAGCTGGCCCGCGCCGGCGTCCGCGTGATGACGATCGCTCCGGGCCTCTTCGAGACCCCCCTACTGGCCGGCCTTCCCGAGAAGGCACGCGAATCGCTGGCCGCGACGATCCCCTTCCCGCCGCGTCTGGGCATCCCCGACGAGTTCGCCGAGCTTGCCCTCCACATCATCGACAACCCGATGCTGAACGGCGAGGTGATCCGCCTCGACGGTGCGCTGCGCATGGCGCCCAGTTAGGTCGGTGTTGCTCGTGGCCGAACTTCCCCTCGGAGGCGGACCCGAGCCGAGCCGTCGTCTCGACCCCGAGGATGAGGGCGGCGCGAACGCGTCGATGCCGACGCGTCGCCGCCGCCCGTCACGAGGCGTCGTCGACGCTCTGCCCGCGCAGATATGCATCCGAGGCCGCCCCCGGAGAGGCGAAGCTCTTCTCCGCGATCCAGCCACCGTCGATCGGCGTCACCGTCCCGGTCACGTAGGCGGAGAGGTCGCTGACCAAGAACAGCGCCACCTTGCCGACGTCGTCGGGATAGCCGCCCCGACCGATGGGGATCGTCTGGGCCAGCCCCTCACGGAACGCGTCGTCCTGCCAATAGGGCTCGGTAAGGGGAGTGCGGATCTGCCCGGGCGCGATCGAGTTCACCCTGACCCCGATCGGCGCCAGATCGACCGCGAGGTTGCGGGTGAGTCCGATGATCCCGGCTTTGCTGGCGCTGTAGGCCGGCCGCGCCGAGATGCCGATCATCCCGGCCACCGAGGTGACCGTGACGATCGACCCGCCGTTGCCGTGGTCGCGCATCGCACGAGCGGCCGCTTGGCAGGTGACGAACGTGCCGGTCAGGTTCACGTCGAGGACGCGCCGCCATTCCCCGAGGGTGATGTCGAGCGCCGGACTCACCTCGCGGATCCCCGCGCAGGTGACCAGCTGGTCGGCCTCGGGGAACTCCCTATAGATCGTGGCGACCGACTCCGGGTCGGTCACATCGGCGACCCTGAGGTCGACGTCGTCGGCAACGTCGGCAAGTGAATCGCGACTCTCGTCGCTCCACTTCAGATCCACCGCCACGACCTTGGCTCCCTCGGCGGCGAAGCGGCGGACGACGTCAAGTCCGATCCCACCGCCCGCTCCGGTCACCACCGTCGTGTGGCCCTCGAGCATGCTCATTTGGAGGCCTCGGTCTCGACCAGCGCCACCGCGCGACCCGGACCGCCGCTGCCGCCACGCACCTTGACCGGCAGGAAGATGAAGTAGGCCCCGCGGGGCGGAACCTCGTCGAGGTTGGTCAGGGCCTCGACGAAGGCCATTCCCTGCGAGAGTCCCGCCACGTGGGTGCGGACGCCGTCATCGACGCTGCCGATGCTGGCGGAATCCGTGCCCATCAGGAGCACGCCGCGCGACAGCAGCAGCTCCGAGCTCTCGACCGTCGGAGAGGTCCAGCCTGGGCTGCGGCCCAACAGGGGATCCTCGAAGTAGCCTCGGCCGGCATCGCCTTCGAGGTACTTCTGGTCCCATCCGGTCCAGAAGAGCACAACGGCGCCGGGCTCGATGGTCCCGTGCTCGCGCTCGAAGCGCTCGATCTCGTCGGGCTCGATCATCGGGCTCTTGCCGTTCTCAGCCTGGTCGAGAAGGTGACGGACGTCGATCACACAGGCGGGCCCACGCAGCTGGTCCAGCCCGACCTGCTCGGAGGTGATCAGGCCCGCCGGACCGGCGTGCTCTCTACCGCTGTCCGGCGGCGGCACGAAGTGGGCGGGGGCGTCGAAGTGGGTGCCGGTGTGCTCGTCGATCGCCCACCAGGCGGTGTAGTACGGCCATTGGTCCGTGTGGTTCGCCCAGCGGGAGTGCCGAAACGGCATGCTGAACGGGTAACTAGGGTGGTCGTTGGACACAATCAGACTGAGGTCGACCCACTTGGTCGATCCCATCAAGTCAGCTATTGCAGCCATTGCTGATCCTCTCTTTCGGTGCGAGCTCGACCGCTAGCCGTCAGAACTGAGCTCTGATAGTTGAAACAGGAGGTCGAGAGACGTGGCGGGAAGCGAAAACACGTTGCGGCCCGTCTTGAGCTCGAGCACCTCGCCGACCACCGCCTCGGGGCCGATGCCACCGACCATGGTCACGCCGTCGTCGCTCATCGTCGCCGCCGCGGCATCGAGATCATCGACCTCGAAGGCGAGATGCTCGATGCGCGCCGCACCGGTTCCCAGCCGTTCGCGCCGTTCTGGTTCCCTCGTCGGTTCGATCAACTCGATCTGAACCCGGCCCGCCCCGACGAAGGCGACGTTCAGCCCGAGGGAGTCGAGGTAGGTCTCCGAATCGAGCTCGCACCCGAGGGTCTCGACGAAGAGCCGCTTCGCCGCCTCCAGGTCGGCGACCACGATGCCTACGTGGTGGAGGCTTCCGATGCGATCGCGATCAGATGACACCTTCGCCCCTCAGTTCCTCGAGCTCATCCTCGTCGACGCCGAGCCCGGAGAAGACGCCCTGGTTATCGGCGCCGAGATCCCGCCCGGCGAACTCGACCCGACCCGGAGTCGCCGAGAGGCGTGGGATGATGTTCTGCATCCGCACCTCGCCGAGGTCCTGGTCCTCGACGCTGGTGATCGCTTCACGCGCCGCGTACTGGGGATCGCGCAGGATGTCCTCGATGGTGTAGATCGGCGCTACCGCGGCGTGGTTGTCGGCGAAGGCCGCCAACACCTCCTCGCTGTCGCGCTGCCCGATCCAGTCCTGGATCAGGGAATCGAGCTCGTCGACGTGCTCGAGTCGCCCGACGTGATCGGCGAACCAAGGCTCCGCGATCAGATCCTCTCGGCCGATGATCTTCATCACGCGCTCGGCGATCGACTGCGAGGTTCCCGAGAGGGCCAGCCAGCGACCGTCCTTGGTCTGGTAGGCATTTCGGGGCGCGCTGAAGGGCGTGCGATTCCCGTTCCTCTGGCTCACTATGCCGAGTTGGTCGTAGATGGTCACCTGCGGGCCCAACAGCCAGAAAAGAGGCTCGAAGATCGAGAGGTCCACCACCTGGCCCTTGCCTTCACCGCCATGTTCGCGCCACCAGAGGGCGAACATCGTCGCGAACGTCCCGGTCAGGGCCGCCACCCCGTCGGCCAAGGCAAACGGGGGAAGCGCCGGTGGCCGGTCGCGCCAGCCATTCAGGTGGGCGAAGCCTGACATCGCCTCGGCAAGCGTGCCGTAACCGGGGAGTCCACTGTAAGGACCGGTCTGGCCGAAGCCGGTGGTGCGGACGATGACAAGCCCAGGATTGACCTCGTGCATGCGCTCGGGCCCGATGTTCCATCGCTCCAGGGTTCCGGGGCGGAAATTCTCGACGAAGACGTCGGCGTCCTTGATCAGCTCGAGCAGCAGCTCGCCGCCTCGCTCGCGGGAGAGATTGAGGGTCACGCACTGCTTGTTCCGAGCCGCCAAGAGCCACCACAGCGACTTTCCGTCCTTCTGCCAGCCGAGGCTACGGAGGGCGTCACCGCCTTTCGGGTGCTCGACCTTGATCACGGAGGCGCCGTAATCGGCCATCAGCGAGGCGACGATGGGCCCGGCGAACAAGGTTGCGGCGTCGACCACCTTGAGGTCTTTCAGGGGAAGATCGGTCATGCGGCTGGCTCCTCGCTTTGAAGTTCTTCAATTTGCCGCACGGCGGCGCGGTAGATCGGGTAGTCGACGAATCGGCCGTCGACGTCGATGGCCGCGGCGCCGCCCGCCTCGGCCTTCTCGAATGCCGCGACCACGCGCCGTAGGTGATCGATGTCGTCGGAGCCTGAGTAGGCTTCGTGAACGGTGCCGACTTGGCCGGGATGGATGACGACCCGGCCGCCAAATCCGAACGCCCGCGATCGACGGCTGTCGGAGGCCAGGCCGTCGGTGTCGCGGAACGTGAGGTATGGCCCGTCCAGGGCCGGGGCCAATCTGGCCGCCGAGGAGGCGAAGACGACGCTCGAACGGGCGAAGTCCAGCTCGGGACCGGTCAGCGATCCGAGGCCGACAGTCGAGGCGAGGTCTCCCGATCCGAGCACGAGGGCCCGCAGCCGAGGATTCGCCGTGGCGATCTGCTCGGCCGCGAGAACCGCGTTGGGCGTCTCGATCATCGCCAGGACCGAGATCGCTCCCTCGGTCAGGCCGCACGCGGCCTCCCTGGCGGCGATCAGCGCCGATACCTCGATCAGGTCCTCGGGGCCCTGGACCTTCGGGACGACCACGGCGTCGAGACCAGGGCCGACGACGGCCGAAAGGTCCTCCTCGGTCAAGCCGGTCTCGATGCCGTTCACGCGGACGGTCGCCATCTTCAGCCCGGTGGCGTGTCGCAGGTACGCCGCGGCTTGCTGCCGCGCCGCGCCTTTCGCAGAATTGGCGACCGCGTCCTCCAGGTCGAGGACGACCGCGTCGGCTCCCCGCTTCGCCAGGCCGGCGAGCATCTTCGGGTTGTCTGCCGGGGCGAAGAGGAGCGAGCGAATCCGGTTGAGTCTGGGATCAGCCGACATCGCCCATCTCGATCGTCATTCCGACCGTGTACTGGAGGAACTCCGCCGGCATCTTCGCGGCTACCTGCGCCATGCATTGGAAGCCGCTGCAGTGCATCGGCATGATGCGCTCCGCGCCGAGGCCCGTGAGCGCGTCGGTCGTCTTCTCGATCCGCTCCGGGGGAGTGCCGGGGAAGCCGAGGTGGAACCCGCCCATGATCAGTCCGAGCTTCTCGACGCCGGCGACGGCGCGCGCCCGGTTGACGGTGTTGATCACGCCGAGATGTCCACAACCGCTGAGGACGCCCAGTCCCTCGCCGCGCACGTTGATGACCAGTCCCTGCTCATCGGGGACGCGGTCGATCTGGAATCTTCCGTCCCGAAGCTGGTAGAGCCCCGCTTCGTAGGACACCTCGGCGTCGGCCGGCGGCGGCCCCTCGAAATCGGTCTCGAGCGGGATCTCGCCGGTCGTGAGGATGCCGGGCGCCACCGGAACGGGGTCGCGGGTGAGCACCCAACGGGCGCCGAGCTGCTCGAGTTCCTTGTACTCCAACGAGCGGTTGTAGTAGGGGGCCACGCGCCGATCGGGCATCACCACGTAGCGAGGCAGGAAAGCGTCGGGATGGATCACGACGGGAACCTGATGCCCGATCAGCGGCAGGATCGTCGCCAGGCCGCCGTGATGATCCAGGTGACCATGGCTGATCACGATCTGGTCGATGTCCTGGGGGTCAAGTCCCAGGGCGCTGAAATTGTTGACGATGACGTCCGGTCCGAGCCCGGCGTCGAACAACACACAGTGCCGGCGTCCATCGGTGAAGGACTCGACGAAGATGCTGAGGCCACCCTCCGCCTGGACCACGCCCTCGGTCGGATCGAAATGGTGGATCAGGCCGGGGCGGCCGACGAACTCCTCCTCGCCGAGAAGGATGTCGATCGCGTTCTCGACCACGACCGTTATGCGTACTCCGTCTGCTTGATGCACTGTTCTGGTCCTTTCTCGCTCGCGATTAACGTATCATGCATACAATACGCAATCAATCGTCGAGGCGGTAATGCGCCACACAGTCGTCCTGGATATCGACCCCGATCCCCGGCGAGGTCGGGGCCGAGACGTACCCGTCGACGGGATCGATCGGATCGGCGACGAGCTCGTGCTGCATCGGGTTCCTCCGGGGCTTCACCTCGAAGACGAGAGTCGACGGCGTGGCCGCGGAAAGCGCCACGCTGACGGCCGAGATGATCGCCCCCGACCAGGCGTGGGCGTTGAAGTGACGGTTGGCCGCCTCGATCCGATCGATCACCTTGACGCATCCGGTGAGGCCTTCCGCCGACCCGGGGTCGACCCCGACCACGTCGGTCAGGCCGGTGGCGACCGCGGCCTCGAACTCCTCGACGGTCCGCGAACGCTCGCCGAAGCCGATCATCGTCGTGATGCGGGCGCGGAGGTCCTTGTAGAGATCCAACGCGGACGGTTGAAACGGCTCCTCGATCCAGCGGATTCCGTACTCCTCGAAACCGAGCACGCGGCGCGTCGCGGTACCGACGTCCCACGGGAAAGCGGCGCGGACGTCCACCATGATGTCGCGATCCGGGCCGATGCGTTCGCGGATCTCCTTGACGAACTCCACGTCGCGCCCCTGCTCCCTACCGAGCTTCGCCGGACCCTCCCACGTCATTCCGTACTTGACGCCTTTGAGATCACGCTCGTCGAGCCAGTTCCCGATCTCCTCGGCGCCCTCTCGAAGGTCGGCCTTGTCGGCGTGGGAGGAGACGATCGCCGGAAGCTTCTCCTGGACCGCTCCGCCCAACATGGTCACGAGCGGGAGTCCTGCCGCCTTGCCTTTGATGTCCCAAAGCGCGATGTCGATCGCGCTGATGGCAAACGACGCCAATCCGCCGGTCCCGTACCAGTAGGAGTGCGCCCGCAGCTTGCGCCAGATCGGCTCGGTCTCGCGCGGATCGGCGTCCTTGATCACCTCTGCCATCCCGTCGATCAGGTCCATGCAGGCCTTGGTCGCCTCGGGGAAGCGGCTCCAGGTCTCGCCCCAACCGACGAGCCCGTCGTCGGTGGTGACCTTTACGAGCAGTAGGTAGCGCGTGAGGTCATGATCGTTGGGCTCGGGGTAAGCCAGCGGGATCGGTTCGATTGATGCGATCTTCAAGGTGTTCCTCCGTATTCGTGCTGCTGCGATTTGCGGTGCCGGCGCCTAGCCCGGGGTGCCCGGGGTCTCGACCGCATCCGGCCTCGGAGAGGCGGAGTGGTCAATCGGACGCGCGGGCTTCCGACGTCGCGGCCGCATCTGGGCGAGGACCCCGGCGCTCGCGGTGGCAAAGATCAGTACCGCGCCGCTGAAGAGCTGGTTGGTGTAGAAGGGCGCGCCGAGGATCACGAAGCCGGCGGAGCCGACCGCGACCAGGTAGACGCCGAAGACCGTTCCCGGAATGTGGAACTGGCCCTTTCGAAGCGTCGCCGAACCGAGGAAGACACCGGCGAACGCGGGGAGCAAGAAGGAGGACGCGAAAAGCGGCTGGGCCGACCCGGTCTTCGAGGTCTGCAGCATCCCTGCGAAAGTGGCGCAAGCGCCCGAGATCATGAAGGAGAGAATGATGTACCGATTCACCCTCACTCCGGCCATGGCCGACGCTAGTCGATTCCCGCCGGTTGCCTCGATCGACCTGCCGGCCGGGGTGTACCGCAAGAAGGCCCAGAGGAGGATCGCGAGGGCCGCCGCGTAGAACACCGGGGCCTTGAAAGAGCCGACGTTCCACCGGCTGATCTGCAGATACGATTCGGAGACGCCGGAGAAGATGGTGTTTCCACCGGAGTAGGCCAGGGAGAGCCCGTCGAGGATGCTGCCGATCGCCAACGTCGCGATCAGCGATTGCACTTTGAAGACCGAGACCAACACCCCGTTGACGAACCCGATGATCAGACCCATGACGATCACCATCGGGATCACCGCCACTACGGACAGGTGGGATTTCGAGATGAGCCCGGCGCCGATCAAACCCCCCAGCGACATCGCAGAAGCGATCGAGAGGTCGAACTCACCGACGATCACGACGACCGTCAGACCACACGCCAAGATGACGAGCACCGCCTGATCGTTGAGGATCGAGGTGAGGTTGTCGGAGGTGAGGAAGACGTCCGGCTTGGCGATCGAGAAAAGCGCGAACAGCAGGACAAATGCGACCACCGGCCCCCAGGTGCTGTAGTCATGGGAAAGCAGGCGCCGCCTTACCGTACGCGAACCGCGGTTTGCGTCCGAGGTGTCTTGATCAGTCGCCGTCGTCGGCACTTGCATCTCCGTCCCCTTCTCCTGTGTAGAGCCTGAGCAGTGAGCCCAGCATCCTGTCCGTCGTTGCTTCTTCTTGTTTCATCTCAGCGACGATCTGCCCCTCGTGAAGCAGGATCACCCGGGTGCAGAGGGCCTCGAGCTCCTCGAACTCGGAGGACGCCATGACGATGGGCACGCCCTGCGCCGATAGTTCCTGGAGCAGCTTGTAGATGTTTTCCTTCGCCCCGATGTCGATGCCGTGGGTCGGCTCGTCGAGCAGCAGCAGTTTCAGCGGGTGGTCGAGCCAACGCCCGAGGATCACCTTTTGCTGGTTTCCGCCCGACAGGCTGCTCATCGCCGCACGGGGGTCCGGAGGGCGTACGTCCAGACGCTCGATAACCGCCTGTCCGGCCCGCAGCTCGGTGGTGGGCGCGAGCATCCCCAACTTGCTCCGCAGACCGGTGAGGAACGGAAGCGTCGCCGTCTTCGCGACCGAGAAGTGAGGCACGTATCCGGAGACGGTCCGATCCTCGCTGACGAAGGCGATGCCGTTGCGGATCGCCTCTCTCGGCTCGGCCACCTCGACCGCCTCCCCGTCGAGCCGCAGCTCGTGCACGCCCGCTCCATGCAACCCGAAGATCGTCTCGAGGATCGAGGTCCGGCCCGATCCCGAGAGCCCGGCGAGGCCGACGATCTCGCCCGGGTGGATGTCGATGGAGATGTTCTCCGCCCGACCACCCGACAGCCCGCGAACTTCCACCGCCGGCTTGGCGCGGATCTTGACGGGACCGACCTCCTCGGGCACCAGTGTGTTGGACCGCCTGCCGATCATCAGCGAGATCAGGTCCTCTCGGTCCAGGCCCGAGGTCTCCTCGGTGGCGATCTTCCGGCCGTCTCGCATGACGGTGACTCTCTGCGTCAACTCGAAAACCTCACCGAGCCGATGGCTGACGAAGATCACCCCGACGCCCTCGGCGGAGATCTCACGGACAAGGTTGAACAGGCGACCGATCTCGATCTGCGTCAACGGCGCCGTTATCTCGTCGAGGATCAACAACTTGAGCCCCAGCCGGAGGGCCCGGGCGAGCGCGACGAGCTGCCGCTCGTGCACCGAGAGGACCGATGCCGGATCGCTCGCGCGGCGATCGACACCCACTCGTTCGAGCAGTTCCTGAGATCTACGGAACTCTCTCCCCCAGGAGACGATGCGCCCCCGACGAGTGACCAGTCCCGTGCCGAGGGCGACGTTCTCGGCGATCGAGAGACCTTCCACCACCTCCGGATGCTGATGAACGATCCCGATCCCGAGCTTGTGACCGTCCCAAGGGTGGCGAACCGGCTGCTCCACGCCGTCGAAGAAGACGGCACCCGAGTCTTGGACCTCATGACCGCCGATTACCTTGATCAGCGTGCTCTTGCCCGCACCATTCTCTCCGACGAGCGCATGGATCTCGCCGCCGTCGACATCGAAGTCGACTTCGCGAAGGGCCCTTTGCGCACCGAAAGACTTGTCGATGCCACGGCAGGTGAGCAGGCCGGGCCGGGGTGCAGGCGTTGCCTGCACCCCGGCTTCGGGTCGCCGGTGGCTATGTGCTGTCACCTCGCCGGCCAACTACCTCGCCTTAGCCTTCGCTCCAGAGCTTTTCGTATTTGGCCCTGAAATCGAGATCGCCTCCATAGGGTTGACCCACCGGCGGAAGGTTTTCCTTGGTCAACAGTTTCGGTTCGATCCCCTCGCTCTTCGCGACTGGGTCGCCGTTGAACACGCGGTTCAGCTGGTCCATCGCACCCCAGCCGGCCCACTTCAGCGGCGAACCGGTGGTGGCAACCTGGCCCTGACCCTTCCGGATCAATTCGATGCTTTCGAGGTCGCCGTCCGAACCGACGCCTTTGATGCCGGTTTCTCCCTGTGCTTCGGCCGCGGTCAGCATCGGACGCAGGAGCGCGTCGAAGCTCGCCACGAACCATTCCGCCTGGCCCGCGTGACTCTGCAGGAGCGAGGAGACGATCGGTTCCTCGGGTGGACCTACCTGGGCCAGAGGAATCGACTGGTGATCCAGCACGTCACATTCTTCGCCACCGTTCTTTTCCAGGTAGTTCGAGAACCCGGTGCCTCGTTCACCGACCTGCACGAGTTCTTCGGAGGTGAAGCTGATGATTCCGCCACACCCGTTGGCGATCACGTACGCCGCCTGAATTTCGCCGGCGAATTCGTCATCTTGGCGGACGGTGGCGACGCCGCCGTATTTGGTCACGTCGGGAGTGAAGGTGGTGACTACTTTGATACCCGCTGCCGTTGCTTCCTTGATCTCTTCGGAAACGGATTCTGGCTGCACGACGACCAGATCGATTGCGTCCACGTGCCGCGCGATCAATGAGTGGATCCCCTGCACGGTTGCCTGCGGGTCCGAGCGGCCGTCGACCGTGATCGACTTCCATCCAAGCGCCTTGGCGGCTTCTTCGGCACCTTCGGCGAGGAGCGCGCAGCCAGGAACCGCGAGGCCACAAGGAACGATCCCGATCGTCTTGCCCGTTGCCGGCGGGGGCGAAGAGGTCGGCCCGGTCCAGGTCGTGTGCGGGGCGCTGGCCTTTTTCACCAGAGCTTCGGCAGCGGCCTTCCCGGCGGAGGACCCGCCTTCTTCGCTGCTTGCGGTCGTCGACCCGCCGCCACCTTCGCTGCCCGAGTTGCTGGATGAACTCGAGCTGCCGCTCGATCCACAGGCACTCAGAAGCACAGACAGCGCCAAGATGCCGACTGCCGTCAGCACCAATAAAAGCCTTGATCTACTGGGACCTTCCATCAACCGTTCTCCTCTCAATTGACAACCACCGTCCGGTTTTCCGTCCGCGCCCGTTGGGCGAGGTCCCGGGGGGCCGGGTTCCGCGCCGGGCGGCGGGGGCAGCTTCCTGAGGGAAGCCGGCGCGCGAGTGACGGAATGTCCGAAGCTCTCTCAACTGTCCATTTCCCAAGTCCTCGACGGGCGCTCCATGCGGAGCCCGCAAAGGAAGCGCGGCGAGACTATCGCATAATGCATGCGATATGCCAATCGTCCAATCGGGATGGTTGTCCAAGCTCCGGCCGAGCCACGAGTCCGTGCCGAATCATCGGCCCTGCGGCCCGCTGGCGGACCGGATCTGCGAGCGCGTCTTGGTCGATTCCGTACAATCGGCACGGATGGCCGACGAAGGATCGCTGGGGATCGGGGGAAGCGCGCCCTTGGTGCGCAACGCGACCGTTGTCGCGGTCGAGGTGATCAGGGACGCCATCCTTTCCGGGCGACTGGAGCCCGGAAGGCGCCTCAAAGAGTCGAGCCTGGCCAAAGAGCTCGGCCTGAGCCGAACCCCCATCCGGGAGGCGCTCCTCGTACTGCAGGCCGAGGGCGTGATCGAGTCGTTCCCCAACCGCGGCGCCGTGGTTCCGGAGCGTAGCCCCGCCGACATGCTTGGCATCTACCAGCTGCGGGCCTTGTTGGAGGGTCACGCCAGCCGCCTCGCGGCCGGCAGCGCGGGGCCCGAGGACATCAAGGAACTGGCGGAAAGCTGCGACCGATTCGACAAGCTTCCCGATGGGAACATCGAGCGCCTGGTGGCCGAGAATCTGACCTTCCACGGGATCATCCTTCGATTGGCGGCGAATCCCCGCCTCAGCCAGATGGTCAGGAGCGTAACCGAGCTCCCGCTCATCTATCGCACCTACATATGGAGGTTCTCCGATCAGAGGCGCCTATCCGGCGAAGCGCATCGGAACATCCTTCGGGCGATAGAAAGCAGTGACGGCATCCGTGCCGAGATGTTGATGAGAGAGCACGTGCTGGCCGCGGGCGACGTGTTGGTCGAAGGTCTGTCGGAAGTCGACGACGGCGACTGAGGGTGGGTCAACGAGCCTTCCTGCCGACCGGCGACTCCGACCTCGTGGAGATCTCCGAGGTCGCCGACCCGATCGCCGCGGATGACGAATCGATAGTCGCCGTCGAGGCCTTCTCCGTCAATCGTGGGGAGATGATCCTTCTGCAGTCGGGACGGCAGGAACCGCCCGGCAAGGACATCGCCGGCCGGGTGATCAGTCAGGCGGCGGATGGGTCGGGCCCAGGCACGGGCGCGCGCGTCGTCGCCCACCTTCCCGGGGCAGGGTGGGCCGAAAGGGTTGCGGTTCCGACCGATCGACTGGTGGAGATCCCAGACCGACTGGAGGCCACGGTCGCCGCGGCCCTTCCGCTCGCCGGCCTGACTGCGCTGCGGTTGATCAGGGCAGCGGGCGGGATCGCGGGGCGACCGCTCATCTTCACCGGAGCCGCGGGCGGGGTAGGCCACTACTTCGTCGAGTTGGCCTCACACGTGGGCGCGAAGGTCACGGCCGTCACGCGATCCGAGCGGGCAGCCGAATCGCTGCGGCAACTTGGCGCCGCCCGGGTCCTCCGCTCGACCGCGGAAGTCGAGGGCCGCTTCGACCTCGCTTTCGACGCCGGCGGAGGAGAGCTCGACACGCTGCTCTCCAAACTTCACCGTGGCGGCACTTTGATCTGGTTCGGCCAGGCGAGCCTCGAGCCGATCAGCGTCGATTTCTTCGCCCTTGCCGCCGGTCCGGTCGAGGTCTCCCTCCGCAGCTTCTTCTACTGGGCCGAAGAAGAACGCGACACCGAGGATCTGCGGACGCTGGTCCATCTGGTCGCCACCGGCCAACTCCACCCTTTCCTCGGAGAGATCGCCGACTGGACCGAGACGCCGCGAGTCCTGGCAGCGATACGTGACCGCGAGATGATCGGAAACGCGGTGCTCACCGTTTAGCTGCGGTTCGCCGGGCACGGCGGCGCTCGACGCGATCCGCACCGGTGGGGAGCTCGAGGAGCGCGGCATCGCTTGCGGGCAGGGGCATCGACGGGCCTTGCAAGCGCGATTGCATTGAACTCGCGGGTAGAACACCCGGCCAGAAAATCGGATTTCCAGCCAGTTTTCTGGCAGAAGATCCCGATGCGGTTACCACTTATCGAGTAGGGGCCCCTTTCGGGGCCCCTTTTTCAGCCAAACCTGAGGAGGTTTCAAAGGATGTCCCGACTATCCGACGGCACGACTCGCCGCAGCAGATGCGCGTGGAGAAAGCGGCTCCCCCTGGTCCTTTCGGCGGCACTGGGCCTCATGCTGCTGTTTTTGGTGGCGGTCCCCACCGCGCTCGCCACGCCGGGAACTCCGGCCGCACCGACGACGGTCTACCAGGAGAACTTCGAGAACGGGACCGGGAATACCGGCACGCTGCTGACGAACTACACCGGTGCGGCGGGGGAGAAATACACCGCCGCTCCAGCCTGGCTCGAACACTGCAACGGCGAAATCGTCAACTTCAACACGCCGTTCGCAGAACTCGGCAACTGCGGCGCGACGAACAGCACCGGACACACGAGACAGCTGGCCTACGCTCTCGGCGTGCAGAACGGCACCGCGGATCCGGCGACCAACCACGCCGTCACCGCCTACACCGACAACAACCCGGGGCCTGACGAAGTCGAGTTCGAAACCGTCAACCCGATCTCGCTCACCGCCAACGGTCGCTACCTCACCTTCGGCGTGAACACCGCCGCGGTCAACTGCTCGGTCTCGGCGCCCGAATACCAGTTCTATCTGCTCAACGGCGCAAGCACCTCGCCCGTGGGCGGGCTGCTGAACGCCTGCACCTCCGGCAAAACCGTGGAAGCGCCCGCCAGCGGGCCGGTCGCGGCCGAGCCGATCAGCGTCGGCACCTACACCTCGAACGGCTCGGTGCTCTTCACCGGTTCCACGCTCGGGATCAGGATGACCAACGCGAACGGATCGGGGATCGGCAACGACGCGGCCTTCGACGACATCAAGATCCTCGACGTGAGCCCGACCCTCGACAAGTCGTTCAGCCCGACGACGCAGTACGTCGGCCGCACCTCGACTCTGACCTTCACGATCACCAACACGAGCGAGCTCGCGTCCAAGGAAGGCTGGTCGTTCACCGACAACCTGCCCTCCGGGCTCACGGTCGCGAGCCCCGCGAAAGCGTCGACCACCTGCCCGGGCGGTCAGGTTACGGCGGCGTCCGGCGGCACCTCGGTGGCGATGAAAGGCAACCTCAACGCCCGCGAAGCCTCCTGCGCCGTCACGGTCGACGTGACCGCGACGAAGCAGGGCAGCTTCAACAACGGGCCGTCGAACGTCACCTCCACAGGCCTCAACCCGCCGGGCGAAGCGGCGGTGAAATTCATCGCCCCCGACGTGGCGATCGAAAAGAGCGCGACCCCGTCGCCCCTGGTCCCCGGCAAGGCCGGCGAATACCACCTCAAGGTGACCGACAAGGGCCCGGGCACGGCGGAAGGCGTGGTCGCCTCCGACCCGCTGCCGAAAGGCGTCAGCTTCGTCTCCGCCAGTGAAGGCTGCGCCTTCGCCGGCGGCACGGTGACCTGCAACGCGGGCACGATGGCCGAAGGCACCTCGAAGACCTTCGACATCAAGGTAAACCTGGCGAGCTCGCTCTCGGGCAGCCCCAGCAACACGGCGAGCGTCACCAGCACGACGCCGGACGAAAACCAGTCCAACAACACCTCGCAGCTCACCCCGACGACCGAGCCGCAGGCCGACCTCGCGGTCAAGAAGACCGCCGCGCCGCAGACGGTCACCCCCGGCGGGCAGGTCATCTACACGCTGGTCGTCGAAAACAAGGGCCCGAGCGACGATCCAGAAGTGAAAGTCGTCGACCCGGGCGCGACCGGGCTCGAACTGGTCGCGGCCAACCCGAGCCAGGGGTCGTGCTCGATCGCCGGCGGCCACCTCGCCTGCTCGCTGGGCACCCTGGTGTCCGGCGGCTCGGCACAGATCCTGGTCACCGCCAAGGCCACCGCGGCCTCGGGCGACGTCCCGAATACCGCCACGGTCAGCGGCGCAGACAAAGACACGGAACCGGGCAACAACCAGTCGACCGCATCGGTAAAGGTGGAACCGAAGCCGACCCCGCCGACCCCGCAGTTCGACCTCGTGGTCACCAAGAAGGCGGCGGCGAAGACGATCGTGGTGGGCGCCACGGAGAAGTACACGATCACCGTTGACAACAACGGCCCCGACACGGCGCCGAACGTGATCATGAAGGACACGTTCAACCACAACGGCACCGTCGTCTCGGCGACGCCGTCGGCGGGAAGCTGTGAAAAGGCGATGCCGCTGACCTGCTCGCTGGGCGACCTCAAAGCGGGCGCCACGGTGACGATCACGGTAGTGATCCGGCCGCTGGAATCCGACAGCCCGGAGCGCAACGCCGCCAGCGCCACCGGCGAAGGCACCGATACCAACCCGAAGAACAACATGGACACCGCCGACATCACGGTCACCCCGAAGCTGCGGGTGGCGAAGACGGTCGACCGCAGGTCGGTCAAGGCCGGCGGGATCCTCCACTACACGATCCGGGTGACCAACCTGTCGAAGTACCTCGCCCGGAACGTGCGGACCTGCGACCGGATGCCGAGCGGCCTCGCCTACATCGGCTCGAAGCCGAAGGCGACCCTCACCAAGGGCACGCCCTGCTGGTCGGCGGCGAAGCTCGGAGGTCACAAGAGCGTCGTCTACCACGTGACCGCCAAGGTGCTGCGGAGCGCCAAAGGCGCCGAGCGGAACGTCGCCACCGCGAAGGGCCCCGGCGGCAAGCCGGTCCGGGGCGCGGCTGCGGTCACGGTGGCCCGGCCCGAGAAGCCGAAGCCGACGCCGGTCACCGGCTGAGGCAGGTACGGGCGAGAAGGGCGGCGCGGCCTGCAGGCCGCGCCGCCCTGCCGCGCGCTTGACGAAAGTGGACCATCAGCTTGCCGCCGCCGAAGCTTCGGCCGGCTGGGTTCCGGCCGAAGACGTGGTTCCGTCCCATACCCCTACTGGGTGGCGGTCAGCACCGGCCACCGGACCATCAGCGTCTACCCGGACGGCCGCATCGTCCGTCGGGTCCGCGCCGTGGCCGGCAAGCCCTCGACGCCGACCCCTCACGGCCCCGGGGCGATCTACGGACGCGATCGCCGGCCTGATCGGCACGCTTTCTTCGGCACCCGGGTCCTCGCCCTGACGGTCGAGTCCGAAGCGCTCCCCCGGCCCCGAGGCGCACGAGCTCTGCGTCTACTTCCTTCCTCGCGCTGAATCGCGGGCACGCGAAAACGACCGTGCTCAACGTTGTGCTCGGTTGCGGGGTCGTCGGGGTGCTGTTGCAGGCGACCTTCGTCTGATTGCTTCGGGGATCGCCCGAAGTTGGTTGCGGCGGACGAGGCGTGGCCGGCGATAGGCAACAGGTCATGCGACAGACAGGCGCACCGGACCCGGCACACGAGACGGCCGAGATCGACACCTGAACGACATGAAAGCCGCACCCGAGCGCGCGTGAAGCGCGCAACCAGCTAGCCGATGCTCACGGGCGTGCCCACCGGGACGTGGGCGGCCATCCAGTCGACCGGACCGTTGCCGATCCGGATGCAGCCGTGGGAGCGCGCGCTGCCGAGCGGGTCGAGGAGGCTGGCACCGGCGCGGCCGTGGATGCCGATCCGCCCCGTGCCGCCTTCGAAATGCTTGAGCACGTCGGACTCGGCGGTCAGGGCGAGGACCCAAGTGCCGACGAACGCATGCGGATCCGGTTGACGGTTGCGTTCGTAGATTGCCGCGAGGCCGCGCGGGGTCGGCGTGGACGGCTTGCCGACCACCGCGTGGAAACGACGTGCCAGACGACCGTCCCGATACACGCTGACGGTGCGATCGCCGGTGCTGACTTCGACCCAATAGAGGGTGTGCGAGAGAACCACGTCTTCGGCCGGCACCCAGCCAGTCGAGCCGTTGGGCCGTTCAGGAAGCAGCAGCTCCACCCATTCGCGTTCCTCGTACGTCTTCGCGGCGAGAACCAACAAGGTCGTGGCCTGGCCAGACCACGAGGTTTCGACCGAGACGGGGCGCGTGCCTCCCTGACGATCAAGCCGCGTCCGGGCGCGGAGCGGCGTGACCAGCCGTGCCACGGTGGCCCCCGCCACCCGCGATGGGGCCTCGATCGAACCGGCGGAGGATGGCGCCGATGAGGTGGCGGACGCCACCGGTACGGCGAGGATCGTCATCAGGATCGCGATCCCGACGGCAACCGCCGGAGCGCCCATCCCGTTCCGCTGCGATCACTCCTCGGCTTCACGAATCGCCCACCGTACAGACGAGAGCAGCGGCGCGTCCGATGCCCCGACCGTTTTCACGCCTCTGGCCGATGCCGTGGCGTGGCTGAGCTTCGCCTTGGGGTTGGAGCTGACTCCGCCATTACGGGCATCCCTTTGGTTAGGAGTGGGGACACTAAGACTCGGAGTCGGCGTTCAAGGCGCCGATCGCCGACGCCGGGAACTCGATCGCCAAGCGCACGCGCGAGTCGACCCCGAGCTTGCCGAGGATCCGGTGAACGTGGCCCTTCACCGTTGCCCACGCTCAGGTGCAGCTGCGCCGCGATCTCCTCGTTGCGCGCGCCGGCGGCGACCAGCCCCGCGACTTCCCGCTCGCGCGGCGTCAGGCGGCGGAGCACCTCGGCGCGGTACTCATCGCCGTTGGCCTTGGCCGCCGCCCCGGAATTGCGGAGCGCGGTCGCCGGCAACGGCAGGGCGATCCGACGCTCACGGCGCCCACCCGGCGCCGACCCTATGGCTGCCCGATAGGGAGCTTTAGATCTTCGGCCCGGGCCTCTTGCGTCGAAGATGGCGATCCGAGGGCGAGTGGAATCGATCGCGGTCGCCCCTCGATCGTCGCCAGCAACCACACCGGAGCGCGACCGATCACGCGGATGGCGCCGGGCCAGACAGTGCGATGCCGATCCCGGCACGGCTGGAACTCGACTTCCGCAAAGCCCGCCGCGCCGCGGAGCGAGCTGAGCGACCGCGGACCGTCGGCGAGTCGACCGTAGTAGAGAAAGACTCGCTTGCGCAGGGCGAGCGGCACACTGAGCACGATGTAGTCGTGGCCGCCGACGAGGACAGGCAACCGCGCCGCAAACTGCCCGGCTTCGACTTCGACCATCTTCGCCAGTGGCCGAGCGGGAACGCGGAGGGCCCCGGCGGCCGGCGAGCCCCCCGACCAGGCGCGCGCCGTGGTGGTGGTCGGCGACGAGGAGCGCCCGCAGGCAGCTACCGCCGCTTCCGCCGCTTCGAACGGTTCAGAGCTGCCGCCCACCGCGAGCACGATCGCGACGATCGCGGCGGCACCGACGATCAAGCCCTGCTTCAGCAACGCAGCCGACCGTCAATCGGTGGGCGGCGGCCAGGGGACGGGCACCACCCGGCCCTCGCGCTGGAGGATCCTCACCTGCGCGGCGTCGTAGACGAATCTCGGCATTACCCATCCTCCCGTTCCCGTTCTCGATTGCGGTCCGCGGCACGCACACTCAGCCTCGCGATGCCGGCACCAAGCGGATTTCTTGGGCTCGCTCGAGACCCGACACAGCTTTCGCCGCCACCCTGGAGGGGAGCGTTCCATCGCCACCCGCACCTCGAGGTCCACCAGACCGCGGCGACGCCACCCTCCGGGCGCCCGCACGAGCGCTCCGCGCGGCCTCGGCGGCATCGCCAGGCCGGCGATGGCCGGCCCGTTACCGACTCCTAAAACTGGGTACGCGAGAATCATGTCGATCTCAGCGATCATTCTCATGAACCTTGGTGCGGCGGCGATTCTGGCCGTGCTCCTGGCGGCGGTGATGCTCGCCCCGACGCGACTCCATCGTCATTTTGCGACCGGCCACACGCATCGCCAAAAGGCGGCGCTGCGCCGGCAGACATGGGCGCGGAGAACCCGGCGACGGCACTCCCAGCGCTCCACGCAGCACGGCCTGCGCCCGATCTCCGACTAGCGGCTTCAACCGGACCACCGGCTACCCGGATTCGCCCGCCATCGTCTTCAGGTCGGTGGCGACCCAGGTCGGTAAGAACGGATAGACCATGCCGGCGCGCTCGAAGCCCTTGGAATCGACCAGGTAGAGCGCGTCGGTGTGTTCGATGTCGCCGGTCGTCCGCCGGACCTGGATGTGGTAGCTACGCCAGACTGGTGCGAGCTGCGCCTTCGTGCCCAAAAGCCAGCGCCAACGGAAGCCGGCGAGGCCGAACCGCTTCATCGCCTCGCGGGCGGAGGCCGGCGTGTCCTCCCAGGGATCCACGCTGACCGCGATCACCAGCGGCCGCTCGGCGGGCGATACCTGGCGCAGCCCGGCCGCCAGTGCCCGGCCGACCAGCGGGCACTCCTGGTGGCAGCGCGAATCCATGAACGTGATGACCACCGGTTCGCCCCGCGCCGAGGCGAGCGTGAAGCGCTTCGCGCCGGAGTCGACCAGCGAGAATTCCGGCGCCCGCCTGAGTCCCTCCGGCCAGACCGCCTGGCCGCGCACCTCCGCCGCCGCCGACGACCCGCCGCCGCCCGCCGCCCGGTCGGTGGTGAGAGCGTGGAGCCCGAGACCGAGCAGGACGCCGACGACCGCCGCGGCGGCGATCGCGACCACGACCCGGCGCCGGCTTCCCGACGAGCCGCTCACGGGATGTCGCTGCTCATTGGTGCCTTCTCCTGCTGACCGCCGCATAGCAGAGCAGCACCACGATCACGACGGCGAGCGGGAAGACGGTCGAGAAGACGCCCGAGAAGCTCGTCCAACCCGTGGCCGCGTAGATCAGCGCCTCGAAATGCATCATCCAACTCCTCTCGAAAGGGCCCTGAACTTGCCGGTCGCCGGGCTCCGGGGGTCGCCCGGCTCGAGCCAGCGGTAGGTGATCGCGATGATCGCCACCGAGTAGGCGATCGACCCCGGCACCCACATCACGCCGGCGGCGAGCTGCTGGTCGGTCATGGCCGAGATGTGGCCGGGACGGCTCGCCTCGTCGGCGTAGAACGAGTAGATCGGGGAGCCCGCCAGGGCGAGGACGATCGCCAGCACCCAGCCGACGACCATCGTCGAGCCGAGGTAGACGAGCCTGCCGATCTCGGTGAGGGTCGAGCGCCAAGGCGGGGAGTAGACGACGCGGGTCCAGAAGACGAGCGCGGTCACGAAGAAGGTGAGGTGCTCGAAGGCGTGGACGAATTCGGAGTGCAGGGCCGCTTCGTAGAGGACCGGCAGGTGCCAGGCGCAGAAGGTGACGTTGAAGAGCAGCCAGGAGACGACGGCCCCGCCGCAGAAGCTCGCGACCTTCCGCGGCGACTGCCGGCTTGGGGCGGTGACGGCACCGGCGAGCGCGCGGCGGAAGCCGAGCGGAAAGCCCCGCCACATCCGGTTCCAGGGCCGGGCCAACGCCAGCAACGGGGTCGCCACGCCGATCAGGAGGATGTGCTGGACCATGTGGACCCAGAACAGTTCGTCGGCCAGGCCGTCGATCGGCGAGTCGAGGGCGACGACGATCGCGAGCAGGCCGGCGACGAAGGCGGCGGTCCGCCAGGCCTGGCCGGCGGAATGCAGTCGTCGGCGACGACCGCCGAGCGAGTAGAGCAGCCCCGCCCCCAGCACCCAGAGCAGCGCCGGGCCGCCGGTCCAGTCGAGTGGCGTGGTCAGGGCCGACACGGCTCAGACCAGGTAGAGGACGATCCAGGCGAGGACCCCGATCGCCGCCAGCAGGCCCCAGTACATCGCCGCCGGCACGAAGCCCTCCGGGACCGCCGCCTCCTCGCGACGGCGGTTTCGAAGGCCGGCGGCGAAGGCGACCTCGACCCGGTAGAGCGCCAGCAGCGCGGTGACGAGGTAGAGCACGGTCCAGCCGAAGAAGACGCTCGCGTAGCCGCCGCTCTGCGGCCCGAACCGGATGTGCGCGTACTCGACCGCCTGGGTGGCGCAGGCGAAGAGGCCCAGGGCAAGGGCGAGACCGGACGGCACCACCCAGCCGCCCCGTCCCTGCCTGGCGAGGCGCGCCGCGTGACCGAAGGAGAGGGCGCTGAGGACAAGGGCGGCCGCGATCGCGATCCCGTAGCCGCTCGGGGGTTCGACCCCGGCCGGGCGCCAGAGCCCGTTGGTGTCGAGCGAGCGCAGGTAGAAGTAGGCGAAGACGAAGCCGAAGAAGAACATCACCGTGGCGCTGCCGGCCAGCCCGAAGCCGATGCGGTCGATCCGCTCGTGCAGCTCCGGCGTCTCGGCGTACGCGTCGGGCGCTTCGCTGGTCACGTCTACCATCTGTCTCTCCTATCCGGGGGCCGGCGCCTCGGTCGGTGGGATCGGCGGCAGCACCACCGGCGGTACCCCGTAGTCGTAAGGATCGGTGTCGATCACCGGGGGGCGATCGAAGTTCTTGACCGGCACGGGGGTCGGCAGCTGCCACTCCAGCGAGTGCGAGTCCCAGGGGTTGGCCGGCGCCGGGATCCGCTTGATCACCAGCGAGTAGACGACGTTGTAGAGGAAGAGCAGCATCGAGGCGCCGAGCACGAAGGCGGAGACCGAGACCCAGTCGTTGAGCGGCTGGAGGTGCGAGGGGTAGGTCACCACCCGTCGCGGCATCCCCATCAACCCGAGCGCGAACAGCGGCGCGAAGGTCGAGTTGAAGGCGATGAACATCGTCCAGAAGTGGATCTTGCCGAGCCTTTCGTTGAGCGCGACGCCGAACATCTTCGGCACCCAGTAGTAGATGGCGGCGAAGAAGGCGAAGACCAGACCGCCCATGATCGTGTAGTGGAAGTGCGCCATGACGAAGAAGCTGCCGTGCGTGGCGACGTCGCTCGGGACGTCGGAGAGGAACACCCCTGAAGCCCCGCCGATGAAGAAGTTGAAGAACCAGGCGAGGCAGAACAGCATCGGCACCGTGTAGCGGATCTTCGCCCGCCAGAGGGTCCCCATCCCGACCAGGAAGATGAGTCCGGTCGGGACCGAGATCGCCTCGGTGGAGAACATGTAGAACGGCCGCAGCGAGGAGTTGAGGCCGCTGACGAAGAGGTGGTGCTGCCAGACGAAGAAGCTGAGCAAGGCGACGCCGAGAATGCCGGCGACGGCGATCCGGTACCCCCACAGCGGCTTTCGCGCGAACACCGGCAGGATCTCGAGGATGATCCCGAAGCCGGGCAGCGCGAGCACGTAGACCTCCGGATGCCCGAAGAACCAGAACAGGTTCTGGAACAGGTAGGGACTGCCGCCGGCGCTGGAGAGGAAGAAGGAGGTCTGGACGCCGCGATCGAAGGCGACCATCAACAGCGCCGCGATCAGCACGGGGGCGGCGAGCACCATGAGGATCCCGGTGCTGACCGCGCCCCAACAGAAGATGGGCAGCCGTCCCCAGGTCAGGCCGGGCGCGCGCATGGTGATCGTCGTGGCGATCATGTTGATGCCCAGCAACGTCATCGAGATGCCGACCAGGGCGAAGAAGAAGATGTAGGAGTCGAAGCCGAAGTTGGCCTCGTCGTTGAGCGGGGCGTAACCGGTCCAGCCGGTCGGGAAGCCGCCGAAGAAGAGCGTGGTCATCAGGATCGCCCCGGCCGCCATCAGCAGGTAGAAGGTCAACGACTCGATCCGCGGGAACGCCATCCGACGGGCGCCGATCATCAGCGGCAGGAAATAGTTGGCGAACGGGCCGAGGATGCCCGAGGTCATGATCCCCATCATCATCGTGCCGTGGAGGCCGACCAGGGTCAGATAGTTGCCGGCCCCGAACAGCTGTGGTGAGGGTCGCAGCAGCTCGGCGCGGATCAGCATCGCGTTCATCCCGGCGATGAAGAAGAAGAACCCGATGCCGACCAGGTACTGGATGCCGACGACCTTGTGGTCGGTGCAGAGGGTGAAGTAGCGGCCGATGCCTCCCTCCTCCTTTTCGGCCTGGGTCGCGGGCCCGCCGAGCATCCGCGAGAGCGGGTAGCTGAGGAAGCCGAGGCCGGCGAGGAAGCCGACCACCGAGAACAGGTAGCCGAGCAGCAGGGCGACGTCATTCTGGTTCGTGTCTTCGAAGAACTCGATGCTCTCGGCGTGGATCTGATGCCCCAGCCACCAGCCGAAGTAGAAGCCCACGATCCCCAACACGATCCCGGTGAGGAGGTTGAATCCGATCAGGCGCCGCCAGAGCGGCCGGACGGCTGGTTCACCGTTCATCCACCCCTCCTCTCAGGTTCGGGGAAGTAGTGCGTCGAGTACTTCGGCAGGACCTTGGTCGCCGGCGCGAACACGCGCTTCTGTTCTTCGATCCATTCGTCGAAGGCGCTCCCGCTCACGACCTGGCCGGTGTCGAACATGTAGCCGTGCCAGAGACCACAGAGCTCCGAGCACCGGATGTCGAAGGGCATTTCCTGACGAGGTTCGACGAAGGCGACGTTGTCGACGCCCGGGTTGGCGTCGGCCTTGACCCCCAGTCGAGGCGCCCAGAAGGAGTGGATGACATCGAGCGAGGTGACGTGGAATTCGACCTTCTTGCCCACCGGCAGCTCGAGGTGCGCGGTCTCGACCCCACCGTAGGTGGGATAGCGGTAGGTGAACTCCCACTGCTGGGCGATCACCTGGACCGGCAGCACGTCGCCGGAGAGCTTGAACGCCGGTTCGGGGCCCTGGCCGCCACCGGCCCCGGCATCCGCCAGCTCGACCGTCCCGAAAGTGGCGAGGAAAAGCACGATGACGGTCGTCCCGACCAGCCAGGGGATATGGACGCGGGGGTTGTCGCGGGTGGCGACACCTTCCTCGGCGAGTTCCCCGCGGCGCCTGAAGACCAGCATCGTGTAGCCGAAGTAGACGATGATCGCGACGGCGATCGGGGTGACGATCCCGAGTAGGACGGTGTCGTCATAGAGTTGGTTGGCGGCGGCGCTGGTCGCATCGCCGGGGGGCAGCGTCGGAGCGATGACGGCGACCACGATCGGGGTCAGGATCGCGCTCAGCGCGAACCAGACGATCGCGATCCTGCGCATGTGGTTGGGCTCGTTCAACTCACACCACTTCGAGGAAGCCGTCCATGTAGCCGATCGTCTGCATCGGGCCGCCGAAGCCGGCGAGGAACCCGGCGGCACAGGGCACGAAGCACTGCCACCGGTAGCGCCCCGGCTTGCCGGTGTGAATCGTGAAGGTGATCGTCTCGTGGGCCTGCTCCAACGAGCAGGGCCCTTCTTCGCATTGGTCTTCGGCTTCTTCGGGCACTCCCCGCAGCGGCACGATCAGCCCGATCTGGGGGACGGCGAAGGTATGCGAGGCTTCTTCCGGCGGGATCGAGCGCATCGACTTGCCATCGACCTCCATGGTCCCGCCGACGGTGCCCTGCACCTGCGAGAGGAAGGGATTGCGCAGGCCGCTGTCGCCATCGAACTGGTAGACGGTGACGTGCACGAGGGCGTGGGCGGGCACCTTGTAGATGGTGCTGTGGATCCACTTGCCTTCCGGGTCCTTGATCAGGTAGGAGACCCAGGGCGGGTTTTCTCCCTGCGGACCGACGGCGGCCTCGGTCTTGAGGGTCAGGTCGGCTTCGTGCGGAGCGGTCGCGGTGGCCGAGACGGTCGGCGGCTCGGTCACCAGGTTCGCCACGTAAAAGCCGATCCCCACGGCGAGGACGATCACCACGACGCCCACGATCGACACTCTCGTCCACAAGGATCCCATTACGCCCTCTCCATGCTTCCCGACATATCAGCGACCTGGACGAGACGCCGCGGAGAGAACCTAAACCCGTGGAGAGCGCCCCGTCAAGAATCCTTCTGCCAATCGAGACATTTCTTCGACCGGTTGCGCCGGCGAAGGTACCGCGCCACCTGGGTGGTGAGCACACCGGCGACGAGCGCGACGGACCATGCCGCGACGACCTCTCGCAACGTCCCGATCGTGATGGCCGCCAGCATCGCCTCGATCAACGGATCTCCCTCGTCCAGTGCAGTTAACCACCACAAAGGCGATGCGCCCAACTCTTGGCCCCACGGGGCCGACGCGGGTCCGCCCGACTCCAGCCATCGCCCCGCCTCAGTTCGACCAAGCCCGCACCGGCTCATCGGGCCGGTCGACTTCTCGCTCCGTTGTGGCACCGATCAGACCTCGGCCATCGCCAACGCCGGCCCGGCGAAGCCGAAATCAGACATATGAGCGGGCGACGTTTGACCTTCGAGTTACCCGACAGTCACAGGAGCGGGCGCTCGTTGGGCGGTTTCCGCAGACGTCGAAGCGCTTTCCAGAGCGGATTTCGCCAGATCGCCGTCGGTGCGAGCGGTGCCTTTTCGAGGGCGTTTCAGACCCGTTCGTGCCCCACCACGAATTTGCATGATTTTGCATGGATCGAGGGCACGAAAAATCCCCGCATATGCGGGGTTTTTCTATAGCGGGGGCAGGATTCGAACCTGCGACCTTCGGGTTATGAGCCCGCGCCTGGGACTATGCCCGGCTATGTAGAGCTAGGTCTCAAGCCAAATCCGGGAGATCGGACTCGGCTGAGATCGGCTGGACTACGTGGGGCTTCTTGCCCCAATCCTTGCCCCACATCTGAGCGCTATCGCCTCTCGGTCGGCTCCAACTCCAACCCCCACTCCCAACAGAGAGAGAGGAGCACCTCGGGAGCGGGATCGGTGAGCTCGATCGGCTCGCCCGCCTCGACCAGCTCGCCACGGCCCTCGAAGACGACGAGCGCGGGCTGACCATCCAGGCGAGAGGGGAATCGCAGGGCGCCGGCATCGCAGCGGTCGAAGAGATCCGCGGCGATCGTCTGGGTGACGACGCGCCGCCGCGAGGTGATCTCGTGCAGGTCCAGATGCGCGAGGCCGTGCTCGACCAGGAGGGATGCGTGGCGCCGCTCGAGGTCGGCGCGGACCGCCGGATCGGTGAGGTCGATCAACTCACCGTCGAGGACCATCTCGGCGGGGGCGAGCAGATGCTCCTCGCGCCAGCGGGCGGTCACCGGCGCGGCGGGCAGGTCCTCCAGCGCGTCCGCGCCGAAGGCCTCGGCGAAGGCCCGCCGGGCGTCCAGGTCGGGGCGGAAGTCGGCGAGGACCTCGCGCAGCGAGGTCTCGGGTCGCTCGGCGCAGTAGACGGTCCGAAAGCGCCGCCGCGCGTCATCGAAGCGATGGTTCCAGGCGCAGAGCTCAAACGGAGTGAAGGCCAGCGGGTCGCCGCGATGCCCGACCCGCCAAAGCTCTCCCCCGCTCACCCCTCGAAGCTAACAAGCTGCCTGGCGGCGG
Organism: Solirubrobacterales bacterium; assembly: GCA_051986435.1. GTDB lineage: Bacteria > Actinomycetota > Thermoleophilia > Solirubrobacterales > 70-9 > VAYN01. Next base: position 67,117 of record JBPYFM010000027.1, read on the forward strand.
CCCGGACCGCCGCAAACTGCGCCGGGTCCTCGGCGCGGCGTAGGACGTCGATCGGCGCCTCGTCGTCGAGGCGCGTATTGGTACCGAAGAGCCAGGAGCGGGCCGTCTTCTCGTCGAAGCTCTCGACGATCATGCGGACGACCTTGTAGCCCTCGCGAAGGCGCAGGTCGGTGACCTGGCTCGGGGTGGGGCCGTCCGCCTTGCGGTAGCGACCGATCTGCTTGGCGTCGCGCAGTCCGGCAAGGTGCGCGGCGATCCGCTGGCCGAGCCGGTCCTGCAGGTAGTCGGCGATCTCGGCGATCGGCAGCGTCGTCGCGTCGTGGTCGAGTCGCTCGGCGGCTGGGGGCGTGAGGACGGGCATGGTGGCTCCTTCGATCGGCTTGAGAAGAGACTACCACGAAATACACCTGAAAATACACCGCACTGCGGGCGTGCAATGAGCGAGATCCTCGGCCAATACGTCGTCAGCAACCCGCACGGCGAAGCGCGGACGCGCGCCCGCGGCCGTCACGCCTACCCCTCGCCATCGGTCGGCAGCGAGCCGAAGTGCCGATCGAACTCCTCCTGGCTCATCGGAGTCGTCCCCGTGCGCTTCCGGATCTCCTCGATCGCGGTCGTCCTCGAAGCCCAGTCAGAAGCGAAGATCAGCTTCACCTCCGCCGGTCCCTCCTCGGTCATCGCATCGATCGCGCATGAAGCTCAGCCTTGGTCATTGGCAGATCGTAGACCCCAAATCGGCCCTCCCGAGACCGGAGCTTGTCCTTTCCCATGGAACCGCCGACTCCAGCGATTGCGCATTGGGGCCAACGCTGCGTCTCGGCTGCGCGTCAACATGGACGCAAGCTGATTACGGCCCTTAATCAGCATTCTTCACCAGTACCAGATTAAGGCAGCGATCTGTCAGCATTTCGTCCATGAGCGACGAGCCGACGCCGAGCAATCAGGACGGAACTAGCCACGCTCGACGCATCCTCAACGAGATGGCTCTGCCTGCTGGCGCGCTACGTCAAGAGCATCGTGAGCTTGAGGAACGATTCGTAGCGGCCATGGGACCGCTTGTGGACCTCATGATGACTGCCGAGCCAAAGGGCGAAGGCGTCTCCAACTTCGCTGTGCCGCAGCTCCTGGCCAGGGCGAGTAACGATCTCTTCGCCTCGCTGCACCTCCTCACGCACGGCTACCTGAGCCAGGCATACAACACCTTGCGGACCGGCTACGAGACGCTCGACCTAGTTGAGCTTCTCGCCACGAAGCCAGGCGAAGCAGAGCGATGGGAAGAAACGGCCGAGGGATACCGCGAGTTCTCGCCGGGAGCTGTACGCAAGAAGCTGGGACGCGATTCCTTCGACGAGGTGTACAGCCACTTCTGCGAGGCTGCCCATCCTCGCTTCAACGGCGCTCGCCTGAACTCATTCGGCGAACGGCGGGACGGGAGCGACGACGTTCATATCGTCGTCAGGGTCGGCCCCACCCTGCTGGACGAGTCGCCAGAGCAGTGGTTCCTCGCGATGTTTTTGACCACGACGGTCGGCCTGCTGTGTGCACGCATAGGTCGTCTGGTTGATCTCGGCAAACTGGACCGGCCCGTGTGGCAAACGGGCGCAATGGAAAACCAGCGAGCGCTGCAGGAGATGTCAGGGCTGATCGCCAAGCAGCTCAGCGAATTTGGCATCGACGCGAGCCACATCACGGCCGAGTACGAACATCTGCCGACCGCTACGGACGCTCAAGACACAGCCGAACCCGCCGAAACCTGAAGAGTCCCTCCGGCGCTCCTGCGATCACCTCCGACCAGCCTTGCCATGGCCTCCCGCCACGGTTTACGCCAGTGCGCACGTTCTCCCGCCGACTGATGGGCGCCATCGACCCTGGCGCCAGCGGTGTGCCTCCAACTGATCCACAAATTAAGCTGGCCAGATGGGGGCAGGGAGGCAGGGGCCGTTCGCAGGAGAGCCTGTGATGACGGCATTCATCTCGAGCGTAATGACGCCTGAGCTTGAGCCAGTCCGTGCAGCAGCGATTGCCGCTATCGAGCAGGCGAGCAACATCGCGCCGTGGGCCTTCGAGGCCTCCCCAGCGAGCTCGGAGCCAGTTGTCGAGGGCTACCTCCGGAAAGTCCGAGAGGCCGACTTCGTCATCTGGCTTGTCGGCGAAACCACGACCCAACCGGTTGAAGATGAGATCAACGAAGCGCTGGTCGCTGATCGGCGGTTGCTCGTCTTCCTGCTGCCCGCTGACGACCGGGATAAGCCAACGGGTGCATTGCTGGATCGAGTCCGCTCAAGAGTCCGGTATCGAGAACTAACCGACACCGCTGAGATCGGCACCGAGCTCAAGGCCGCCATTGCCGATGAGATGAGCCGGGCATTGAGAGCTCCGGCGTCGCAAGGCAAGCCTGACTGGGTGTCGGCTCTCTGGCGCGCCAGCCATGCTCGCTGCATCGAGAAGTGGCAAGCAACGGGCCTCACCGCCGATCTCGCAATTACGTTGGCTGCGGATTCACGGGTTGGCGCTTTGCCCGATGCCCTCCTGCCCAACTCAAACCGCCCATTGACCGTGTTGGTCGGAGAGGCGGGATCGGGAAAGTCCCTTGGCTGCGAGCGGTACCTCCAGGATTCAATACGGAATCTCGGTAACACCCCAAGCGGTCCCGTCCCAGTGTTCCTTCCAGCCACCGAGGCGCTTGGCAACCTTCGGCAAGCCGTCGAGTCGGATGCGAAACGCTTCGGCGATCCCGCTGTCCAAGGCCTGCGCCTCGTGCTGGATGGAGCAGACGAAGCGGGCGTGCGGTCGCAAGAGCTCCTTTCAGAAGCGCGCAGGCTCGTCCGAGCCTGGCCGGATGCACAGATACTTCTGGCGTCGCGCCCACACTCGACCTATGTTGGGATCGAGGAGGTCGTCCACGTCCCTCTCCTTGACGAGCAACATGCACTGGAGGTCGTCGGTATCGGTGCAGGTCGCGAGATAGCTATGGGAGAGCACTCGAGCTGGGCGGAGCCAATCAAGGAGGCAATCAGGCTTCCGTTTTTCGCACTGCTCGTAGGCGAGCGCTTGAGACGTACTGAAGATCTTCGGACGTCTCGGACTGAGCTCCTCGCAGATCTCGCCGATCGCTCCGTTGGATCACAGGGAGCCGACGCACTGCAATTGCTGCAACAGCTCGCCCTTCTGTCGATCGAGCGCGGAGGTACCCGCATACCGCTGTCCGAGCTTGGCGGCCCGTCCAAAACTGACGTCCTGCAATCCTCTCGTCTCGTCGTGGTTAGCGACGGCTTGGCGTGGTTTCCTTTGGCGATAACCGCCCAGTGGCTTGCTGCGGCTGCCTTGGCCGAGGGCCTTCACAGCGGCGAGCGGCTAGCAGGAAATCCGCGCGACCTTGAGCTCTGGCGGTACCCGTTGGCAATGCTGATCGCCAACTATTCCCATGATCAAGTCACTAGGGTCCTCGGGCCTATCGCCGAGCGTTATCCCGGTTTCGTTACTCAGATCGTCGATGAGTCGATCACGCGGTGGGGCGGGAAGTCGGAGAGCGCTATACCTCCCGCCGAAGCGGGTCTTCGAATCCGCCAAGCGATGAGCTATTGGGCCAGCGGCTTCGGTGATCTCGCCCCTGTCTTGGTACCGGGCTTCAATGCCAACACGGGGCAACTCCCTCCACTTGGCGTCGCGAAAGACGGTCCTCGCCTGATGGCAAGTTGGTACGAAGGTGACGACGAGCTAGAGGAGGTGCATCACCTTCCGATAGAGCTATTCTTCTCCGGCTCGGAAACGCCGATCGATCGGGGCTGGAAGTGGATCCGTTCGGTCGATCCGCCCATTCAGGCGGCGTGGGGATGGCGGTGGACGTCCGAAGAATTGTCAAACCGTCTTCGCAAGTGCATCGAGGACCGTTCACTACCGGTCGCCGGAACTCGCCTTGAGCATCCACGGATCTGGCTCGCCTCGATAGGCCTGCTGGGTCTACCCGGTTCCCACGCGCAGCCGTTGCCCATCTCACGCATTCGCGAACGTGCGATCCAACTGCAGCCGATGGCGGACCCGAACCTGCGCGGGTACGGTTCCCATGCGATCGATTTGGAGCGTTTAGTTGAGATCCTCGACCGCATGACTGCTGAGGGACACAGTCTCCTTCATCCAGCGCGACTAGAGACCGAGCCGAGCGGAAACCTATTCCTGCCGGGATCGGCCGTCGAGGAAGTCAGGCGAGGACGGATTACCGACGTCTACCAAGCCGCGCTCGAATGTTACGAAGAGCTGCGTGACGGCCTCTTCGCCGGCCTTGCTTCCTTCATGCCTATCGCCGCGAGACTTCCTGTCCGTTTCGACGGCCACCTCTATGCCCGCGGACCAGGTCCACGGCCTCCCCGGAGTTTCGAGTGGTCGATGTTCGCGCTTCCGTACGGCACGCCGTCCACGACCGAGATAACCATCACAAATGAGGGCGACCCAGAACTGACCGGGCGATGGCGGGAGGACTGGATCAATGGGGCCGACGAAGCCACGGAATCGTTGAAGTCGCTGAGGCCGGAGCAGAGCCGTTGGTTGGGAATGGGCTTCTCGGACAAGATCTGGGAAGGGCTCGGGCACCTCGCGATGGAGGAGATCGTCTATGACTGGCTTTGGAGCGACCTGACTCATCTCAGGCTGGTCAAGGGCGGGCTCCTTCCGGAAGCGCCCTATAAGACGATTCCCTGACCGAAATCGGCGTCATGGCGAATCATCTTGATTTCCTGGAGGCCCTCGACGCTCACGTTCGCTCCAGTGCGATCGGCGTCATCCAGCAGGGCGGCGAACTAAATACCCTCGCCTGGAACGCGGGACTCGCCGAGCCAGGGAATGAAGCCGCTGCGCGATGGACTGGTCAGCTGGTGGACCTCGGCTTTCTCTCTCACGGGTCCAAGAGCGCAGGTGACCCGAGGCCCCTCCCAGTAGGTCCCTGGACGCCCCAGGACATCTATCGCTTCGGCGAATACATGATCACGGCCGCTGGACACGCGGAGGCCGAGACCGTACGTCGACGCCGGCGCGACGGATTAAATGACGCGGCGCTGGGTGGCCTTCTGTCCGACCTTGTCCGGCCCTGGATGACGGACGCCGAGAGGCGAGCGGTGACGGATCCCTTGGCGGCGCTACGAACGGCACTCGACGCTGAGCACGGTTCTGCCGCGATCGGGGCGGCAAAGGACCTCCTAGAGGCATCCTGCAAGGTTGTGGTTGGACGAGCAGGCATCGACATTGGCGGCAGTCCGTCGCTACCCACGCTGTTCAAGTCGGCCCATCGCAGTACTGCTGGCGACGATCTTTCGGCCGGGGATCTCGGCCGAAGTCTTGCCTCAACGGCCCAGCGATTGGCCGAACTGCGCAATGCGGCTGGCGCGGGCCATGGACGCGCCTCGTCGCCAGCAGTAGGGATTCGCGAGGCGCGCCTAGCCGCATCAGCATCGACGGGCTTGAGCGCGTACCTCCTGAGTGCCTGGAGGTAACCGACTCGCGAGTCGGTTTACCAATCGGCCGGAGCAGCACAGTGCTTCGCAAAGCAGAACATTCTTCGGAGGAGTCCCGAACCTCTCCACTTAACCATCGTGTGCATTCGTATCAGTGAAGCGTCGGGACCGCCTGGAATCGGCTCACAGCGCCGCTGCTACTGGCGCCCGCGCCCTTGAAGGAGAAGAGTCGGGTATCTGCGATAGGACGGAGTCGACGTCAAGGGGCGCCGCCACCTCGCCGGGCAACAGGTGGGTGTAGCGACTGAGCGTGAAGGCGGGCGAATGATGGCCGAGCGCCCGGCTCAGGGCGACGAGGTTCGTGCCCTCGCTGAGGTGGAGCGAGGCGAAGGTGTGGCGGAAGGTATGGAACCCGGCCCACGGCGCGCCGACCTCCTCGACCAGCGGCTTCAGCATCCGCCGCCGCAGGTTGTTGGGGTCGAGAGGCCCGCCTCCCTCCACCGTGAAGAAGAGGTCGGCCGACTCGCCGGGATTCGCCTCCAGGTGGGCGCGCACCTTGGCCGCGAGCCGGGGTGAGAGGCGCACGTCGCGGCGACCGCGCCTCGTCTTCGGCGGCCCAATGTGGCCTTTGACCAGTGCCCGCCGGATGCAGACCTCGGGGGGCCCGTCGTCGAGCTGGAAGTGGAGGCGCTGGAGCGCGATCGCCTCGCTGATCCGCAGTCCGCAGCCGGCGAGTATCTCCAGCAGGAGGCGGTGACGGGCAGGGGCCATCGCGAGGACCGCCGCCAGCTGCTCGCGGCTGAACACCTTGACGACCTCGACCTCGTGCTCGTCGGGGTCCTCCTCGCGATGAGGGAGCGCGAGGCCCTGGGAGGGGTTGTGCCTGATCAGCCCCTCCCGCTCGGCGGTCCTGAGGGCGGTCCGCAGCGGGATCACGATGTTGGCGATCGTCTTGTCGCTGAGGCGCTTCCCCTGCTCGTCCTCGTCGGCCAGCCAGTCGACGAAGCGCGCCAGCACGTAGGGCGTCACCTCGACCAGCTTCAGCCGCTCCGGAAAGTAGGGATGGGCGTAGGCCGCGATCAGGCGCCGATACTCGTCGCGCGTGTGATCGCGGAATCCTCGCCTCCCCTGGCCCTGGTAGCGCTCGACCCATTCGTCGAGGAAGCGCACGAACCGGACCTTGGTCTGCTCCTGCAGCTCGCCGCGGTCGCGGTCGGTCTCATCGCCGCGCTTGATCCGGCGCGCCTCCTCGTAGGTGCGGGCGCCTCTCTTTCGCTGCCTGCCCGCGACTTCGATCACGGCGACGTAGCCGACCGTCTTCCCGTCCGCGTCGACCCGCCTGTAGACGCCGGGGGTCTTGGTCTTCCTCAGCCGCCGCCTGTCGCGGGTGGCTGGACGATCGGCGCTCGCCGACCTACGCTCTGCAGTGCTCATGAGCTAATGCCTCCTGAGCCGGGCGGCGGGCCGTTGGCGCGGCGCCGTCGCCATTTTTCGTTTGTCCTGATCGACGTTACATGGACCGCGGTCCGGTCCCAAGCTCTGCGATGGATGCGGCGAGCGGTGACGAGCCGCCCGGCGAACGCCGGAAAAGCGAAGGACGGCAGAGCGGAGGCGAGGCCATCGGCGGCGGAGCGTCCCGCGAGCCGCCAGCGACAGGCGAGGCAAAGACGATGAGGATGGATCGACGGATACATGTCAGCGCGCCGTGGCGCCTGCGATGTCAGGCGTGAAGCGGCCTGGACGGCCCCTCGGCATCGTGGGTGCGAGCAACAGGGCGAGGCGCCCGACGAGCCGCTGTGCGAGCCGTACGGCGAGCAGCAGGACCGGCTCCTCCACGGCCCTTTAACTCGATCGCGCTTCGGCGTGACGACGCTCATACCCATACAGGGGCGCGAGATCGCAAAGTGGCCCCCCTGTCGCAGCATTGCCGGACCGTCGTGCAGGCGCGCGGTGCGAGTCATGACGAGCCGCGCGGCGAACGCCGCAGGGAGCGAACCACAGCAGAGCGGAGCCGAGGTTGTCGGCAGCGGGGCGGCCCGCGAGGTCACGGCGACGACGGGATGACATGGACAGAGGGATAGATGTCAGCGCGTCCCGCGTGCCGCAAGGGCAGGCCCCAAGCGGTTCAGCGGCGGCTGCCTCCCGAGAGGCGGGGAGCCGCAGACGGAACCACAGGAGGAACCGCAGACGGAACCACGGAGAGAGCCGCAGACGGAACCACTCCTCCCGACTCAGTCGAGGACGTAACCACCCTCGCCGTCGTCGTCCGTCGGGGGCGCCGGGACCCAGGTCACCCCTTCGAGCAGATCGTCCAGGGTCACGTCGAGCGCGCCGGCGACCCTGACCCAGGCGTCGAGGCCGGCGCCCGCCCTGCCCTCCTCGGCGGTCTTCAGCCAGGGCTCCGAGATCAGGGCGCGGCGTCTGACCTCGGCCCGGCTGAAACCGGCCCGCAGGCGATGCACCGAGACGTTCTGGCCGAGCCTGCGCCTGGCGTCCGGCCCGAGGTCCCAGTTCCTGCGGTCGCTCATCGACGGATGCTCATGCGGATCGCCCCCGTCCGGTCGCGGACGCACGCAGGGCGGCGACCTCCGCCGCCAGGGCGGGGTCCTCGGCCACCTCGAAGCGGCCCCGCTCCCTAACCACCTCGATCGGCACCCAGCGGACGCCGGCCACCAGCTCCCCCGGCCGGACGCCGAGCGCCCCGGCGAGCCGAAGGACGGTGGCGACCTTCGGGACGTGGCCGCCCGCGAGCTCGAGCTCGCGGATCAGCTCCTCGCCGACATCGGCCCCCAGCGAGAGCGTGGCCAGGCTCATCCCCTCCTGTTCGCGGATGGCCCGCAGGCACTCGGCGAGGCGACCGAGCAGCGGATCGGGCGGCGGCGGATTAGGCATCGGTCCCACCCACCAGGTACCCGCCGCTCGTCTCGACCACCGCGGGCGACCAGCTCATCTCGGTGACCAGCTCGCGCGGCGGGGTCTCGATCGCCGCCGCGAGTGCCAGCAGCGTGTCGAGCCGTGGCGTCCTGCCGCCTCGCTCCAGCAGGCTCAGCTCGGTCCGGTGGAGGCCGACTACCCGGCCGCACTCCTCCTGGGAGAGGCCAGCCTGCATCCGGTGCAGCGCGAGAAGCAGGCCGAAGCGCCGCGACAGGGACCTATCCACGCCCGACCCTCGTCCAGCCGCCGGCGACCCAGATCGTCCGGCGACCATCGACGACCCGGTCGGCGTGCTCGCGCGGGGGCCGCTCCTGTGGCCATTGCTCCGGGTCGATCTCCCATGCGAGCCCTTCGAGGAGGTCGGCGGGCCCCGCCTCGACGCCCGCCGCGACCCGCACGACCGTGTCGAGGCGGGGCATCCGGCCGCCCCTCTCCAGGAGGCTGATCTCGGTGCGATGGAGCCCGGCGCGGACGGCGGCCTCCTCCTGAGAGAGCCCTGCGATTTGGCGGAAGGCGAGGACGTTGGCGGCGAAGCCGTCGAGCGCGGCTGCCTTCTGGACCTCTTCCCGTGCCCCCCGAACCTCGTCCTCCGCAACCCTGGCCATCATGGGCGCTCCCTCTCGGACCGCGTCGGATTCAGCCCACGGTCGCCCGGGCGCTCCCCCGGATCGCCGTGGCGCTCGGCCTCCACGCGCTCGGCGAACTCGTCCGGCGGGACGCCGAGCGCGTCGAGGAGCCACAGGGTCTCGACGAACCTCGCTTCCTCGGTCCCGCAGAGGTAGGCGACGACGGTGGAGGGTTCGAGGTCGGTGCGGTCCGCCAGCTCGGCGACGGTCAGCCCGGCCGTCAGCATCAGCTTGTGGAGCGCCCGGCCGTAGGCGGCGAGCGCCTCGGGGTCCTCCTCGGCGGGCTCGCGCCAGATGCCGGCGGCGGCGCGATCGTCGCCGCCGAGGTCGTGGATCGCGGCGACCAGCGCCTCGCGTTCGGCCAGTTCCCGCTCGTCGGTGTTCCGGGAGATCGAAGCGAGCATCCGTTCGAGCAGCGGCACGGCATCGGGGCCGGGAAGCTCGCCCCGCCCCAGCCAGCGGATCATCGCGCGGGTGGTCGTCAGGCGGGCGGCACCCCTCTCGCTGATGCCCCTGTGCTCGGCGTCGTCGACCTGGTCGGCGAGGTCCTCGCGGAAGTCACGGAGGAGGAAGAGGCGCTGCCTACGGTCGAGGCCGCGCCCGTCGCGGATGGGGAGCCGATCGATCAGGTCGTCGGCGAGCCCACGCAACCGCTCCCCCACAGAGCCCCCGGTTCGCACTGGTCGTCTTGCCCGCACCGCGACGAAGGTGCAGAGCGGGACCCGCCATCTCAAGGCCTGTCAAGAGTCTTCGGCGACCTCACCTTGCCCCAGGGCTTGCCCCGCGGGCGTTTTTGACGCCTTTTGTCTGCACCCTGGAGCAAACAAAAACCCCGCATTTGCGGGGCTTTCGTGAAATAGCGGGGGCAGGATTCGAACCTGCGACCTTCGGGTTATGAGCCCGACGAGCTACCTGGCTGCTCCACCCCGCGGCGGACACTGGATTTTAGCAAGGTGGCGTTGATTTTCGAGGGCTCGGGTTGGAGGAGGCGGGGGGTGACGGCTGAATAGGGTGCGCGGATGGCGCAGGAGTCGCAGCGGGTGGCGGTGATCGACATCGGGTCGAATTCGACGCGGTTGTTGGTGGCAGATGTGGACGGGGGGCGGGTGACGCCGGTGGAGCGGCGGAGCACGGTGACGCGGCTCGGGCGGGGCGTCGATCTGAGCGGGGTGTTGGCGGCGGAGGCGATCGAGGCGGCGTGCGCGGCGGTCGATCCTTACGTGGCGACGTTGGAGGAGTTGGGGGCGGAGAAGGTCGACGCGATCGCGACCAGCGCGGTGCGGGACGCGTCGAACGGCAGCGCGTTCGTGGCGGAGCTGCGGGAGCGGTTCGCGCTGTCGGCGCGGGTGCTGGACGGCGAGGAAGAGGCGCGGCTCACTTATCTGGGAGCGACGTCGGAGACCTCGCCCGAGGTGCCGACGCTGGTGGTCGACATCGGCGGCGGGTCGACCGAGCTGGTGGTCGGCGAGGGGCGGCGGGTCGAGTGGCACGCGTCGCTGCAGGCGGGAGTGGTCCGTCACAGCGAGCGCCACCTCGTGCACGACCCCCCCACCCCGGTCGAGCTGGAAGCGCTGGCGAGCGACCTGCGCGGGCTGATCGACTTGGCCCGGGCGAAGGCGCCGGGGGCGGAGGCGGGGATCGCCGTCGCCGGGACGCCGACGTCGCTCGCGGCGATCGAGCTGGAACTGGAGCCATACGACCCGCAGCGGGTCCACGGGCACGTGCTCGAGCTGCCGTCGATCCAGCGGATGCTCTCGCGGCTGGCGGCGACGCCGCTCGCGGAGCGGACCGGGATCCGGGGTCTGCACGCCGACCGGGCCCCGACCATCGTCGCCGGCGTGGTGACGCTGGTCGAGGCGATGCGCGCCTTCGACCTTGAGCGGATCACCGTGTCGGAGCACGACATTTTGTACGGAGCGGCGATTGCGTTATCGGAATCGACTTAAGTAAACTGGCGACGCATTCGAAGCTGTTCAACTCCCTGGTGGACATTGGCCGTGCGGCCAACAGGACAAACGGGTGGTTGGTAGGGACCTACCCCCACAAATGGGTTATTTCACGGTCCCAAATTAGGTAGTCCACGCACAAATGAGTGGACAAGTCCCACCTGCCTTGGCAATACTTTCCGCACCGGGGACGAGGAGGGGTCAGTCTCTCCTTGCCCTTGGCATAGGGCTTAGGCGATTGCCGCATCATGGCGCCTCCCGCCGTCTGAGCCCACAAATCAAGGGTCCCTGAAGACGTACCCCTGCCCGTCCTGAGGGATCCGCGCGAATCGCCCGTCAGAAATGTCGGGCGATTCTCGTTTGTGGGGTCGTTTTCGCCGGTGCGCAGCCGCCGCCGCGCAGCCCCGGACGACCCTCCGAGATGGCGCGCCTGTCGAGAGGAGCGCCCACTCCGTGACCGAACCGGCGCCGGTATGCGCTGAAGCCCGAGATCCGGCGTGGAAGAACACGCGCGGATCTGTGGAGAAGGACACGGAAGGCGCGCGAGTTGACCGTTCCGCGCACCTTTCCTGCGGGCCGTCTCGACGCGTGCACTCGAGCCGGTCATGGGCGGCTCGGCGGCTGATCGGCGACCTCAGCCCGCCCGGGTCGCCGACCAGCCGCCCCGATGCGTCAGCTCCCCGGCGCCCAGCGCCCCCGCGCCCAGCGCCCCGCGCCCCCGAGGCGCCCGCCTCAGGCCAGATTTGCTTTGCGTGGGTACGCGATCTCGGGGTCGGTGATGACGTTCACCAGGGTCGGCGCACCCGACGAGAACGCGCGCTCCAGCGCCGGACGCAGCTCGGCCGGGTCCTTCACCACCACGCCCTCGCAACCGAGCGTCTCGACCAGCTCGTCGTAGCGCGTTTCCGGGCGCAGCTCCGCCGCCACCGAGTAGCCGTAGAGGAACTTCATCGGGTGGTGCTCCAGGGCCCAGATCCCGTTGTTGCCCATCACCCCGACGACCCCTAGGCCGTGGCGGGCCATCGTGTCGAACTCCATCCCGGCGAAGCCGAAGGCGCCGTCGCCGAGCAGCAGACAGACCTGCCGGTCGGGATTGGCGACTTTCGCGCCGATCGCCTGGCCGGGCCCGGCGCCGAGGCAGCCGAACGGCCCCGGGTCCATCCAGCACCCCGGCTCGTAAGTGTTGATGTAGCGGCCCGCGTAGGAGACGAAGTCGCCGCCGTCGCCGACCACGATCGCGTCGCGGTCGAGGACCTTGTCGAGCTCGCCGTACACGCGCACCGGGTGCAGCGGCGAGCGCCCATCCTCGAGCTGCTCGCGCTCCGCTTCGCGCGCCTCCCGCTCCACGTTGCCGAGCTGCTCGAGCCAGGGCCTCGAGCGCGTCCCCTCCCCCGCCGCCGCCGCGATCGCCGCGAGCCCCGCGGCGACGTCGCCCACCAGGTCGAGGTCGGGCAGCCGGTTCGCGGTCAGCGCGTTCGGCGCGACGTCGAGGCGGATCAGCTTGGTCTCCTCGCCGAAGCTCCCGCCGAAGCCGAGCCGGAAGTCGAGCGGCACGCCGACCACCAGCGCCACGTCGGCGCCCTTCAGCGCGGTCGAGCGGGCGCGGCTGAACGCGAGGTCGTGGTCGGCCGGCAGGCAGCCGCGGCCGAGGCCGTTCAGGAAGACCGGGATGCCGAGCGCCTCGGCGAGCGCCCGCATCTGCTTCTCGCCGCGCCCCCAGTAGAGCCCGGTACCGGCCATGATCACCGGACGCTCGGCACCGGCCAGGAGCGCCGCGGCCTCCTCGACGCCCTCCGGCGCTGCGGCCTCGGGCACGGCGCGCTCCGGCACCTCGTACTCCGCCTCGGAGAAGACGACGTCCATCGGATAGTCGACGAAGGTCGGGCCGCTCGGCGCCGCCGCGGCGGTGTCGAGGGCGGCCGCGGTCAGGGCGGCGATCGCGTCGGTCGTCCTCGCCGTCTCCGCCGACTTCACCAGCGGCGCGACGAACGGCAGGTGGTCGATCTCCTGCAGCGACCCAGAGCCCCAACGCATCTCCGGGGCCCGCCCGCCGAGGATGACGATCGGGGAGTCGTTCGACTGCGCGCCCGCGATCGCGCTCATCCCGTTGGTGACCCCGGGGCCCGCGGTCAGCGCCGCGACCCCGACCCCGCGCGTCGCCTTGGCGATCCCCTCGGCGGCGAAGGCGGCGGTCTGCTCGTGGCGGACGTCGAGGATCCGGATCCCCTCCGCTTTGCAGCCGTCATATATGGAGAACAGATGGCCGCCGGAGAGCGTGAAGAGCGTGTCCACCCCGCGCGACTTCAAGACTTTGGCGACGATCCGCCCCCCGTGGTCTCCCATCGCGGCTCATCTTATATGTGACACGAAAACGTGCAGCGCAAGATCTTCTGGCGCGTGCCGCGGCGTGGCCGGCCAGGACGCAGGAAGGCCGAGCAGCAGCGCTATTTGACCGAGGACGCCGCCCGGGTGCGTCGCGGCGCCGCCAGAAGTGCCCGGGGCGGGACTCGAACCCGCGAACCGCAGTGCGGTAGCGCCTTTTAAGGGCGCCGCGTTTACCAGTTTCGCCACCCGGGCCATCCGATGGTAACCGGCGCAAAGGGCTGCGCGCTCCGCCCGAAATCCCGCTCGGAGCGTGCAAAAACGCCTGCGATCGCCAGTAAAAGGGCAATAAAAGTTGGGGAACCGCAACTTGGCCGTTGTTACCGTGTCCTCAGAGACCACCGGACCAACGCCTTCCCTGGAGGGGGATCTTGGAGGCTTCAGCACTCAGTCACGCCAGTCGCCGTGGGCTTCTCGCCCGCAAGTCGCCGCTGCTCAAGCTGCAGGGCGACGAGAAGCTGATCGCGATGGCCCGCAGCGGCAACGCGGGCGCGTTCGAGATGATCGTCGACCGCTACCAGGGCCGACTGCTCGGCTTCTGCCGCCAGATGCTGGGCTCGACCGAGGACGCCGAAGACGTGCTGCAGGAGGTCTTCGTCAACGCCTACCGGGCGATGCTGGCCGACGAGCGCGAGATCAACCTCCGCCCCTGGCTCTACCGGATCGCCCGCAATCGCTGCCTCAACCACCTGCGGAAACCGAGCGCCGACGCGCAGGAATCGATGGACATGGTGCCCGAGGTCGACGCCGCCTCGACCGCCGAGAAGGTCCATAACCGCGAGGAGTTCCGGCAGATCGTCTCCGACGTCAACAAGCTGCCGGAGACGCAGCGCTCCGCGCTCCTCCTGCGCGAGATGGACGCGCTCTCCTACGAGGAGATCGCCGACGCGATGGAGACGACGGTCCCGTCGGTCAAGTCGCTGCTGGTGCGGGCGCGGATCTCGCTCGCCGAGGCGAGCCAGGCGCGCCTGCTGACCTGCGGTGAGGTCCGGGTCGAGCTCTCCGAAGCGGCCGAGGGCCTGCGCAAGATCTCCGCGCCGGTGCGCCGCCACGTCCGCGAGTGCGATGAATGCGCCGACTTCCGCTCCCAGGTCCGCTCCAACGAGAAGCTGCTGGCGGCGCTCTTCCCGGTCCCGGCGCTGCTCGCCTTCAAGGGCTTCGTCGCCTCCAAGCTCGGGCTCGGCGGCGGCTCCGCCGCGAGCGGCGCGGCGGCAAGCGGTGCGGCGGCGGGCGGCGGCGCGGCGGCCGCGGGTGGCGCGGC
>JBPYFM010000028.1:0-16486 GCA_051986435.1 Solirubrobacterales bacterium
TCGAAGCGGCGCGGCAGGAGCCGGTGGCGCCGTGAGGGACAAGCTCAACGACAACCCGATGGCGCAGTTGGCGCTGGTTGGCGTCCTGCTCGTTCTCGGCGTCGTCGTCCTGCTCAAACCGGGAGGCGGCGGCGAAGAAGCCGAAGAACCGTCGGCGTCGGGCGAAGTCACGGCGACCGAAAGCGTCGCAGAACCCGCTCTCGAAGAACCCGCCACCGGAGCCGGTGGCGGCATCCCGACTTCGATCCCGGTGCCACCCCCGCCGCACCGGTTCAGCGCTGCCTATGACGCCGGCAAGACCGTCGTCCTCTTCGTCGTCCACGACGGCGGCATCGATGACGCCTACACGGCCGCCGCTACGAGCGCGGTCGCCGGCGTCCCCGACACCGAGCTGATCGTCGTCCCGGCGGCGAAGATCGCCCGCTATGCCGCGGTCACCGTCGGCCTCGACCTCAGCCAGGTCCCGGCCTTGGTCCTGATGAAACCGAAGAAGCTCAGTCACGGGGTCCCGCAGGCGACCGTCGAGTACGGGTTCCAGACCCCGCAGAGCGTCGAGCAGGCGGTTCGCGACGCCGCCTACAAGGGCCCCGAAGCCACCTACCACCCCGACTGATCGCGATGAGCTCGAACGACAGAACCCAGTACCCAAGCCACCTGCAGCCGGTTCCGGACTCGGGTGGCTCGGCTGCGCCCGAGCTCGGGCCCGAGCAGACCGCCACCCCTGGTCTGACCCCGCCGCGCCAGCGCGGCCACTCGCGCGGCTTCGTCACCGACGTCCTGGTCGAGCTCGGCTACGCCTCACCGGAACTGGTCCAGAGCGCGATCGAGTCGGCCCGGACCGCGGGCGGCCCGCCGGAGCGGCTGCTGCTCGAGCAGGGTGTGATCAACGAAGACCAGCTCTCGCGGGCGACCGCCGAGCGCTACGGGCTGCATCACGTCGACCTCGCCCTCTACAACGTCGACGTCGCCGCGGCGGCGCTGTTCCCGGTGACGATGGCGCGCCGCTACCAGGCGGTTCCGGTGGGCTATGTCGACCAGCGCACGCTGCTCGTTGCCGCCGCCGACCCGGCCAACGTGCTCGCGGTCGACGACATCCAGATCGCGACCGGGCTCGACTGCCAGATCGCGGTCGCCGCCCGGGCCGACGTCGAGGGGCTGTTGACCCGACTCGGGACGCTGCAGAGCGCCGCCGCCGAGGCGGTGATCACCGAGGACGCCGCCGAAGAAGAGGAAGACGTACTGGCCAGCGTCAGCGAGATGCAGGCGGGCGCCGAGGACGCACCGGTGATCAAGCTCGTCTACAGCATCCTCGCCCAGGCGGTGGGGGAGGGGGCCTCCGACGTCCACCTCGAGCCCGAGGAGGGTGAGCTCCGAATCCGCTTCCGGGTCGACGGCGTGCTGAAGGAATCGGCGCACGTGCCGAGGCGGATGATCGGCGCCGTGATCTCGCGGCTGAAGATCATGAGCGAGCTCGACATCGCCGAGAAGCGGATTCCGCAGGACGGCCGCGTCAGCGTCGTCATCGACGAGCGCCGGATCGACCTCCGTGTCACCACCCTGCCGACCCAGCGCGGTGAGGGGGCGACGATCAGGATCCTCGACGAATCGAACGCCCAGCGCTCGCTCGACGAGCTCGGCATGGACGGCTCCGCCCGCGCTCGCTTCGAGGACTCCTTCCGCCAGGCCTACGGCGCCGTCCTCGTCACCGGGCCGACCGGCTCGGGTAAGAGCACGACGCTCTACGCGGCCCTCGGGGACCTCAACGAGGTCGAGAAAAAGATCATCACGATCGAGGACCCGGTCGAGTACCGGATCGACGGGGTCAACCAGATCAACGTCAACCGCAAGGCCGGCCTCGACTTCGCCACCGGGCTGCGCTCGATCCTCCGCGCCGACCCGGACATCGTGATGGTGGGTGAGATCCGCGACGCGGAGACGGCGCGGATCGCGATCGAGGCGGCGCTGACCGGCCACATGATGCTGACCACGCTGCACACCAACGACGCCCCCGGCGCGATCGCCCGCCTGACCGAGATGGGGATCGAGACCTTCCTGACGGCGTCGGCCGTCGACTGTGTCGTTGCCCAGCGGCTGGCGCGCAAGCTCTGCCCGACCTGCAAGACCCGCAAAGTGATTCCGCCGATGGCGCTGACCGAGGCCGGGGTCCGGGTCGGCGCCGAGGTCGAGGCCTACGAGCCGGTCGGCTGCGCCCGCTGTAACCAGACCGGCTACCAGGGCCGGGTCGGGATCTACTCGGTGATGGCGATGAGCAAGACGTTGAAAGAGATGACGGTCGCGCGCGCGCCCGAGCCGGAAATCGCCAGGATCGCCCGCGAGGAGGGGATGCTGACCCTGCGCGAGGACGGCGTCTCCAAGGTTCGCGCCGGCCTGACCAGCCTCGAGGAGGTACTCCGTGTCACCGCCTGACTTCGATTTCTCCGAGGTGCTGCGCCACATGGTCGCGACCCGCGCCTCCGACGTCCACCTCACCGCCGGGTTCCCGCCGGCGATCCGCGACAAGGGCAAGATCCACCCGATGGAGGGCTTCCCGGTGCTGAACGGGCAGCAGACGCGGGAGGTCGTCTACGGGATCCTCAACGACGACCAGCGCAAACGGTTCGAGAACAACCAGCAGCTCGACTTCGCCTACGCGATCCCGGGCGTCGCCCGCTTCCGCGTCAACTGCTTCTTCCAGCGCGGCTCGGTCAGCGCCGCCTTCCGCCTGGTGCCGCAGGACGTGCCCAGCCTCGAGTCGCTGGCGGTGCCACCCGTCCTGCACGAGCTGACGACCAAACCGCGCGGGTTCATTCTCGTCACCGGTCCGACCGGCTCGGGCAAGAGCACGACGTTGGCGGCGATGCTCGACGCGATCAACTGCGAGCGCGAGGACCACATCCTCACGATCGAGGACCCGATCGAGTTCCTGCACACCCACAAACGCTCGATCGTCAACCAGCGTGAGATCGGTTCCGACGCCCCAGACTTCTCCCTCGGCCTGCGCGCCGCTCTGCGCCAGGACCCCGACGTGATCCTGGTCGGCGAGATGCGCGACCTGGAGACGATCTCGACGGCGCTGACCGCGGCGGAGACCGGCCACCTCGTCTTCGCCACCCTCCACACCCAGTCGACGGCGCAGACGGTCGACCGGATCATCGACGTCTTCCCGCCCGAGCAGCAGGGTCAGGTGCGCACCCAGCTCTCGATCGCCCTCCAGGGGATCGTCACCCAGCAGCTTCTGCCGACCGCGGACGGGATGGGGCGCGTCGTCGCCACCGAGGTGTTGGTGCCGACCCCGGCGATCCGCAACCTGATCCGCGAGGGCAAGACGCATCAGATCTACGCGGCGCTCCAGACCTCGGGGGCCGTCGGCATGCAGACGATGGATGCCGACCTCGCGCGGCTCGTGCGCAACGGTGTGATCACTCCGTCGCTGGCCGAGCAGCGGGCCTCGGTCCCCGAGGAGTTGAAGCGTCTGCTCGGTGGAGCGACCGCGGCGGCGCCCCAGTACACCCAGGTGGCATAGGCGATGGCCGGCGCCAGCACCTTCGCGTTCCGGGCCATGGACGTCACCGGCGTCGCGTCGGCGGGCGAAGTCGAGGCGGAGTCCAAGGCCCAGGTCACCGAGCAGCTGCGCCAACGCGGGCTGATCGTCCTCGACGTCAGCGAGAAAACGAACCCGGTCAACATCGAGGATTTCTTCAAGCGCTGGAAAAAAGTGGACATGCGGGAACTGGCGGTGTTCTCGCGCCAGTTCGCCACCCTCGTCGCCTCCGGCATGCCGATGCTGCGGACGCTGCACACGCTCGAAGAGCAGACGCAGGACGAGATGATCAAGGAGGCGTGCGCAGGGCTGCGCGCCGACGTCGAGGCCGGCAGCACCCTCGAGCAGGCGATGGCGCGCCACCCGCAGGTCTTCGACCGCCTCTACCGGGCGATGATCCGCTCCGGCGAGCAGTCGGGCCGCCTCGAGAGCGCGCTCGACCAGATCGCCTTCCAGGTCGAGAAAAATGATTCCCTCCGGCGGCAGGTGAAATCGGCGCTGATGTACCCGGCGCTGGTCTTCAGCTTCGCCGCCGTGGTCCTGATCGCGATCGTCGCCTTCGTGATCCCGGTGTTCGCCAACATCTTCAAAGAACTCGCCGAAGAACACCCGGAAGAAAGCGCGGCCCTGCCGATCCCGACGCAGATCTGCGTCACGGCGTCGGAAGCGATCACCGGATACTGGTTCATCCTCATTCCGGGGCTCGTCATCGGCGTCATCGCGTTCATCCAATGGAAGCGGACCGAACGCGGGCGGGAGCTATGGACGCGCTTCACCCTGCGCCTCCCGGCCAAGATCGGCGACGTGATCCAGAAGGTCGCCCTGGCGCGTTGGTCGCGCACCTTCTCCGGCGCCGTGTCGGCGGGCGTACCGATGCTCCAGGCGATCAAGCTGACGGGGGAGACCGCGGGCAACGTCGTGATCGAACAGGCGATGGACGACGTCTACGCCTCGGTCAAGAAAGGCGGCTCCCTCGCCGCCCCGATCGAAGCCAACTCGATCTTTCCGCCGATGATCGGCCACATGGTCGCCGTCGGCGAGGAGACCGGTCAGTTGGAGACGATGATGGACAAAATCGCCGACTTCTACGAGGCCGAGGTCGACGCCAAGGTGAAAGCCCTGACCAGCCTCCTCGAGCCCGTCATGATCGTCTTCGTCGGCGGCATCGTCGGCTTCATCGTCATCTCGATGTACCTGCCGATGTTCAGCATCTACGAAAAGATCCGCTGAGCAGGACGCGCCGTGCTGGTCGGCTACCTGATCGGCACGGCGATCATCGCGCTCGTGGTCGCATGCTCGCCTTGGGCGCGGCACGCGAGGTCTCGAAGGAGCGTTACGTATTCGGTGCCACGATGGTTGTTGCCAGCGCCTGCACGTTCGCGCTCTGGGGCCTGCTGCTAGAGGGCAGCTGGTCGGGCCGGGGACCCTTCGCTGGTTGATCTCAGTCGATGTCGGGTCGAGAGCGAAGTGCTACGGTGACGCACATGAATCGTGTCGGCGTCCGAGAGCTGCGCCAGCATCTCTCCCGTTACCTGGTTGAGGTCAAGGCGGGAGAGAGCTTTGTCGTGACCGAGCGTGGACGGGAGGTCGCTCGGCTGACTCCCTCCGGACCTGCTGATTCGCCGCTCGCTCGGCTGGTGGCCGAGCGCGGGGCCACGATGCCGAGCGCCGATCTTCTCGGACTCTCCCGACGCTCAGGACGTCGACCTGCCTCCGGTCCGCCCAGTGAGGAGGTCTTGGAGCAGATGAGGGAGGACCGGCTATAGCCGGCCGACTCGCCTACCTCGACACGTCGGCATACGTAAAGCTGCCACTGCACGAGCCCGAGCAGGAACGGCTGCGTGAGGCGCTGTCGGAATGGGAGGGATACGTGTCGAGCGCGTTGCTGGCGACCGAGGCCATTCGAGCAAGTGGGCGCTACGGAGAGGTCTACGCCCACGACGCCAGGGAATGGCTCGAAGGAGTGGCACTTCTTCCCTTGGATGATTCGATCCTCGACCAGGCCGGTTCTCTCGGCCCCCCGCTCCTCAGGACCCTCGATGCCATCCACCTCGCGACCGCACTCAGTATCCGCGAGGACATCGGAGTGCTCTTCACCTACGACGATCGGCTTGCCGAGGCGGCGAGGCAGCATGGACTTACCGTGGCTGGCGGCACCGGATGTCGCTGACGACCTGACGACGTGACCCGAGCCGGCGTGCGGCGCCGTTGTACAGATGTCCACGGCACTGGACATCTGTTCGGTGGCTGTCTGTCAGGTGTCACCGAGTATGCCGAATTTTCGGTGTCCCGAACCCTACTTTTCTTGATCGGAAGCCCGAAAAACCCCGTCGCTAGAGATTCTCTCGGAGAGGGCTAAAGCTGCGGCCTCAGTGGTCGATGAGACCTCCGTAAATACTGCCAGTGCTTGGGGGCCATGAGGCAAAAGTCCGGGCGCGGGCGCAAACGATAGGTCCATCAGGAGGTACCTATGTCGCTCCAGAACATCCGGGCCCGGATTGGCGCCCGGCTAAACGGTGATAGCGAGGCCGGTTTCACGCTCATCGAGCTCCTCGTCGTCATGCTGATCCTCGGCATCCTCGCCGCGATCGCCCTGCCGGCGTTCTTCAATCAGAAGGAAAAGGCTGGTGACGCGAAGGCGAAGGAGACTGCGCACACCGCGCAGGTTGCGTTGGAGAGCTGCTCCACCGATAACGGTGGCAAATACCCCGTGGGTGCGAACGGTGCGTGCGACTACGCCAATCTCCGCGCGAGTTACGAGACGACCCTTCCGGCAACCGGAGTTGCCATCACCCCCACCACCGAAGAAAAGGGCTACTCGATTACCGTCACCTCATCGACGAACACCACGTTTACCATTGGTCGCACCGATGCTGGCGTGATGTCCTACACCTGCACGCCCGAAAAACACGGTGGCTGCCCTGCCCAAGGAAATTGGGAAAACGGCTAGGTACCCAAGAGTGGCGTAGCTAATCGGAGTTCCTCGTGAGGATTACCGGAGAAGGGGCGGGCGGGAGCCCGCCCCCTTTTGTCTTCGACCAAATGCTGAGCGTCGAGCGATTGACTCGATAGAGACATGGTGATGCCAAGCAGACATAGGGGACAAGCTCTTTGGATCCTGTGTGCGGTGGCAATGATGGCGTCGGTAACCGTCGGCACGCCCGGTGCAACGGCTGCCGTTCCGAACTTCAAGGCCGTCTCCAAAAGCGGCGAAGCGGTCTTCTTCGAAACCGAAGACCAGCTCGTGCCCGGGGACACCGACACCAAGCGGGACGTTTATGAGCGGTACTTTGATTTGCAGGTAGGGGAGTACGTGACGCGGGAGGTGTCGCTCGGGCCCACTGGGGGGAACGACGCCTACAACGCTCAGTTCGAGGCGGCCGATGCGGCGGGGACGATGGTGTTCTTCTCGACCCAGGAGCGGATGGTGCCGGAAGACACCGATCGCCAGGTCGACGTCTACATGCGGGATCTGACGACCGGCACGACGACGCTCGTCAGCACCGGGGAAGCGAGCTGCGCGCCGGGCTGTGGGAACGGGGAATTCGCGGTGACCTTCGCCGGGGCGAATAAAGCGGGCACGGAGGTCTTCTTCACCACCGCGGAGCGGCTCGTGCAGGCCGACGCGGACAGCTCGGTGGATCTGTACGTGCGGGATCTGAACACCGGGGAAACCAAGTTGGTGTCGACTGGCGAAGCTGGATGTAGCGCCGGCTGTGGCAACGGCGAATTCGACGTCTCCAGTCGGGGCATCTCGGCCGACGGGTCATACGCCTATTTCGCGACCGCCGAGCGGCTCTCCTCGGCGGACGGCGACACCGCGCTCGACCTCTACGCCCACGATCTCGAAAATGGCGAAACGTACCTGGTGTCCCGGGGCGGCTGTGTCGGCTGCGGGAACGGGGGCGCGGTGCCGGTCTTCGACGGCAGCTCCGCGGACGGGGACCGCGTCTTCTTCAGCAGCGACGAAAAGCTGGCGGAAGCGGACGGCGACTCGACCACCGACGTCTACGCGCGCGACCTGCCGAACGGGCCGACCATGCTCATCTCGGGCGGCAGCGAAAACATCCCCACCAATTTTGCCGCGGCTTCGGCCGACGGCTCCCATGTCTTCTTCACCAGCGCCGAGAAGCTCGTGGAAGGCGACACCGACGGCGCCAATGACATCTACGAGTGGACCGAAGGCTCGCCTTTGTCGCTCGTCACGACGTCGCCCTGCGCCAGCCGGTGCGGCGTCACCTTCGACGCGGCCAGCTCCGACTCCACCGAAGTGGTCTTCAACACCGCGGCTCAGCTCTCCCCGGAAGACGAAGATGCGCAGCAGGACATCTATCGGCAGCACGTGGGAGGGGGCTCACCGGTGCTCGTCTCCCGTGGAGAAGCGAGCTGCAACACCTGCTGGAACGGCACCGCAGATGTCAAGTTCAGTCGCAGCTCGGCCGATGCCTCGCGGGTGATCTTCAGCACCCAAGAAGGCATCCTCCGCGAAGACACCGATGGCGAAGACGACATCTATCTCCGCGATACCGGAGACGAATCGACCAGCCTGATCACCACCTCGCCGAGCTATTGCCCTCTGCCCAGGGGGAGTTGTGGGGCGAACTTCGTCGGCGCCTCGCCAGACGGCCGGCGCGTCTACTTCCTCAGCGTCGAGCGGTTCACGCTCGAAGACGGCGACAACGAAGCCGACATCTACGAACGCTTCCTCGGCAACTCTCCCGGCGAAGATGTGACGCGGCTCGTTTCGCAGGGGAACGGTCCGAATCTCGAACTCGGTCCGCCCGTGCCCACCTTGAAGGCGACCGACCCGGATTCGCCGAGCACTCTGACGAACCCGCGCGTGCTCGGTGAAGCCGAAGCCGGTACGCGGGTCAAGGTCTACGCGACCACCGATTGCTCCGGGGAACCAGTCGCCACCGGAACCGCAGCTGAACTTGGAGGGCCAGGACTGAAAGCGAGCGTGTCGCCCGGGTCGCTGACCGAATTCCGCGCCACCGCCGAAGCCGCGGGCTTCGTCTCCAAATGCTCTCAGCCCATCGCCTATCGCCAGATCAAGGAAGATGGCGGCGGAGGAACCCCGGGTGGCGAATCCAAGGGAGGCAGCAGCGGGGGAGGCGGCACCGCGCGCTCGTCCAGCCCGTCGGGCAACAGCACCGACACCCGTGTCTCAAAGCCGGCTTTCCTGGTCCCCCAGACGCGGATCACGTTCGCTCCGGCGTCCAAGACGCGCCTCCGTAGTCCGGTCTTCCGCTTCACCGACTCGACCGGGCAGACGGGGACCACCTTCCGGTGCAAACTCGACCACAAGGGGTGGAAGTCCTGCGTCTCGCCGTTGCGCTTGAAGCGCCTCGGCCCAGGGGGGCACGTGCTCGAGATCCTCGCTGTGAACGGCGTAGGGGTACCTGCGACGCGGGCGGTGAAGCGAGCGTTCAGGGTGGTGGCCCGATGATCCGGCGGCTTCGACTTCGCCTGCGGGCGAGGCCGGGAGAGGCGGGCATGACGCTGATCGAGGTGCTTGTCTCGATCACGATGAGCGTGGTGATCGTCGCCGGCGCGACGGCGATGCTGATCAGCGCCGTGCGCGACCAGCCCGCCTTGAGCACCAAGGCCCAGAACGTGACGACCGCCCGCTGGCAGCTCGAAAGGATCGTCCGCGAAATCCGCAACGGGGTGAAGGTCGAAGTGGCGAGCCCGAGCGAACTCACGATCGTCACCCAGGTCCGGCGGGTCCAGTGCGGGGGCCAGGCAGCGAGCAATCCTGGCGCGCCGGCGATCCAGTGCCAGGTGACCTACCGGTGCGCGGAAGGCTCGTGCACGCGCAACGAAGCCGGCTCGGCGGAAACGGCGACCGCCCTGTCCGGGGTGCGCGATCCGGACGTCTTCTGCTTCGTGCCCAGCACGGCGGAAGACACGAGCGAATGCGGGACGGCCGAGGAAGCCGCGAAGACGAACTACGTCGGCGTGCACCTCGAAGTGCCGAATCCCGATGGTCCCGGGCTGCTGACGATCACCGACGGCGCCAACCTCCGCACCACGACCCTCACCACCGGATGACGATGAAGGCTCTCAGGCACAAGCTCCGCAACCGGCTCGGCGCCGAGGACGGCTTCACCCTGATCGAGGTCCTGATCGCCGCCGTGATCCTCGCCCTGGCCTCGCTGGCCGTGTTCGGGGTCCTCAGCGCCGCGACCCGCAATGCGGCGCGCGCCCAGGCGACGCAGGTGGCGCTCGACAAGGCGCAGGAAGAGATCGAGAAGCTGCACGCGCTGACCTACTCCGAACTGGCGATGACGAAAACGCCGCCGCCCTCGGCCGACCCCAAGGACCCCGACTACCGCGTGAGCGGTGGCAGCTTCTACGTCAAGCGGGAACCGTTGAGCGAAAAATCGGAACTGGTGGTCAACGAAGGGCCGATCTACGGCGAGACCGAAAAAACGATCGAAGGCGGCGTCGTCGTACCCGGGCCGATCAGCTTCAGCGACGGCAACGTCAGCGGCCAGATCTACCGCTACATCGTGTGGCGCAACGACCCCAATTGCCCGCAGAGCGAAGTCGGGACCGAAGATTTCTGTCCCGGCAATCAGGACTACAAGCAGCTCATCGTCGCGGTGAAGCTGAACAGTCCAGTGGCCCAGGCAGGCGAGACGAACTACGTCGAAGTGCAGTCGCAGGTGTCAAATCCGAACACGCAGGCGCAGCGCTCGACCCAGGGTGATGAACCCGGCGTCGGAGGCGGCAATGAACCCGAAGGCGGACAAGACGAAAGCGAAAAACTGAACACCGGCAAAGCGGTGACCGCGCAACAGTTCTTCCTCTCCGACACGCCGTGCTCGCCGAGCGGGACGACGACCCGGCAGCCGATCACCGGCGACCACCTCCTTCACAACACCCTTGCCGTCTGCGCCAGCGGGCTGCAGACCGGATCGGAAGTCGCCGGCGCGCCCGATGCGCTCTTGCGGGAAGCGCCGCCGGACCCTGCTCCCACCGACGAATCGAACCCGCCGCTCTACGACTACTCGAGCGACTTCGATCTGCCCGAATCGCCGGAAACCGACAAGGGCCTTCAGCTCCTGCGCGACAGCACGCCGGGATGCAACTACGAACCGACCAGCGTCAAAGACCAGCCGGAGGCCCGGGTCCACCGCTGGGTTACCGACCCGATGCCGCGCGAATTCAAGATCAACGGCACGGTGACGCTCGAGTTCTATTCCCGGACGGTCCATGACGACAGCTATCCCGCCACCGTGTGCGTGTATCTCTTCGATCGTCACGAAGAACCTGGGGCGGGGGGCGGTATCCACTGGACCGACGAAAAGATGCGTGACGCGGTATCCGGCTCCTATTACTGGACCTATGCGGAGCAGGGAAGCAACTCCTGGCCGCGAACGGAATGGACCAAGTTGCGGCTCACGATGCACATCGCCGAACCGAAACCGATCCCGGCCGGTGACCGGCTGGGCGTCGCCCTCAGCCTCGAAGAGGGCACCACCCCCGCCAGCATTCCGATCATGTACGACCATCCCAACTACCCGACGCGGCTCGAGGTCGACACCACGACGCCGTTCGAAGAAGGGAACTAGCGGTTGGCCCCGGTGGCGGTACTGGCCTTCGTCGGAGGCCTGCTCGTCGGCAGCTTCATCACCGTCGTCGCCCATCGCGTGCCGCGCGGTGAATCGATCGTCGGGCCGCGCTCGCGCTGCCCCGCGTGCGGGGTGCAGATCGCCGCCTACGACAACGTCCCGGTCGTCTCCTGGCTGGTGCTTCGCGGGCGCGCCCGCTGCTGCGGTGCTTCGATCTCACCGCGCTACCTGTTGACCGAGCTCGCGGTCGCTGTGCTCTATGTCGCCACCGTGCTGGTCCTCTGGGACGACCCGACGGACGTGGTCGAGGGCCTGATCTTCGTCCCGCTCCTCCTCGCGGTCACCCTGACCGATCTCGAGCGGCGCATCATCCCCAACAGGATCTTGGCCGTCGGTGCCGTGGCCGCGCTGGTGGTGGCGGCGATCGGAGATCCGGGAAGCCTGCCGGTGCGGCTGATCGCAGCGGTGGGCGCCGGCGGCTTCTTCTTCCTCGCCGCGCTCGCCTACCCACGCGGGATGGGACTCGGCGACGTCAAGCTCGCGGCGACGATGGGCCTGTTTCTCGGCCGCAACGTCATCCCGGCGATCTTTGTGGCGCTCCTCGCCGGCTCGTTGGTCGGGATCGCGATCATCGCGCGGGAGGGAAGCGCCGGCCGCAAGATGGCGATCCCGTTCGGGCCGTTCCTCGCCCTCGGCGGAGTGGTCGGCCTGCTGCTCGGGGACCAACTCGTCGACCTCTACCTGAACACTTTTACGTAGTCCGTCGAAAGTTCTCCTAGTACTGAGTACGTGCAGGGGGAAAGGTTTCCGGCGTTCCTGTCGATTCAGCAATGGCCGTCCCACCGCGGCTCCGTCCCATGCAGCTGACCAGGAAGAAGAAGCCCACCGAGATCACCGGACTCGATATCGAGACCGGCAGCGTCGCCGCGACCCAGATCCACCCGAACGGCGCCGCGCAGGTCACCGGCTCGGCGATCGCGCCACTGCCCGCCGGTGTCTTCCACGAGGGCGAGGTCGTCGACGCAGGCGCCTTGGCGGCCTCGCTGAAGGGGCTATTCGCGGAACACAAGCTCTCGAAGCGGGTGCGCCTCGGGATCGGCAACCAGCAGGTGCTGGTCCGCACCCTCCGGCTGCCGGCAATCGAGGACGCGAAGGAGATGGAGGCGGCGGTGCGCTTCCAGGCCCAGGAGCAGATCCCGATGCCGCTCGACCAGGCGGTCCTCGAGCATCAGGTGGTCGGCGGCGTCCCCGCCGAGGAGGGCGCGATGCCGCAGCTCGACGTGGTGGTCGTCGCGGTGCGGCGCGAGACGATCAACAGCTTCCTCGAGCCGCTTCGGCGTGCCGGATTGGAACCGGTCGGAATCGACCTCTCCGCGTTCGCGATGATCCGTGCGCTGGCCGACCAGGCGCTCTCGCCGGAGGCTCTCGCGGCCGGTGAGCGGCCGACCGACGCGACCCTCTACTGCAACGTCGGCGACGTCAGCAACCTTGCGGTTGCCCGCGGGCGCTCCTGCCTCTTCACCAGGGTCTCGACCGCAGGCATCGAGCCGATCTGCGAACGCCTCATCGCTACCCGTGGCCTGTCTGCCGAACACGCCGGGCAGTGGCTCCACTACGTCGGGCTCGAGCGCCCGGTCGAGGAGATCGAAGGGGACCCGGAGACGGTTGCCGAGGCCCGCGCGGCGCTGGAGGACGGTGTGGGGGCGCTGGTCGACGAGCTGCGCCGTTCGCTCGATTACTACGGCGCCCAGGAGGGGGCGCTGCCTGTCGGGAGGATCCTCCTCACCGGCAGTGGCAGCGCCATCCCGGGGCTGGCCGGCCGGATCCAGGAACGGTTCGGTCCCGAGATCCGCCTCGTGCGTGCCCAGGCTTTGGCCGGGTTCGACGACGCCTCTGCCGCGCGCCTGACTCTCTCCTACGGACTCGGCCTGGAGAACTGAGATGAGGCCCGTCAACCTGATTCCGCCGGACCTCCGAAGGGGCGACAACGCACCGCTCCGCACGGGACCCCTGCCCTACATCCTCGTCGGCGCCCTGGCCTTGGTCCTCATCGGCGTCACGCTTCTGGTGCTCACGAACAACCAGATCTCCGACCGCAAGGCGGAAGTCGTGAAGCTTCGGCACGAAGACAGGGCGGCGGAGGCGAAGGCGCAGCGACTCGCCGCCTACACGCAGTTCCGGACGATGACCGAACAGCGCGTGGCCACGGTGAGCGAACTCGCCAACAGCCGCTTCGACTGGGAGCGGGTGATGCGGGAACTCTCGCTGGTCCTGCCGGGGAACGTCTGGCTGACCGAACTTGCCGCGAGCGCTGCGCCGGGAGCCGGCGAAGGCGGCTCCGGGGAAAGCGGCGTCGGCGGTATCAACGGGCCTTCGCTCGAAATGAGCGGTTGCGCCACCGGACAGGACGCGGTGGCGGGATTCGTCACGGCGCTGAAGGACATCGACGGCGTGACGCGCGTGGGTCTCGAATCGAGCTCCGCCGGGGCGGGCGGCGAGGGCGGCGGATCCGGCGGAAAAGGCTGCGAATCCCGGGACTTCATCGTGCAGTTCAAATTGGTCGTCGCCTTCGACGCCGCACCGACCCCGATCACGGCCGAAGTCGAAGGGTCGACGGTCGCGGCGCCGTCCACCGAATCGACCGAAGGGTCCGAATCGACGGAAAGCTCCGGATCCAGCGGGGCGACGAGCGAAGGCGAAACCACCACCGTGAGCGGTGAAGGCGGCTGAGATGAGGGCGTCTTCGAAGAAGAACACCAACTTGGTGATCGGGGCGATGCTCGTCATCGCGGCCCTCGCCACCTTCTTCTGGATCGTGCTGTTGAGCCCGAAGCGGGATGAAGCCGACAAGTTGCAGGCACGGGTGAGCACGCTCGAATCGTCGCTCGCCGGCCACGTCGCAGAAGCCGAAACCGCCGAAGCGGCGCGGAAATCGTTCTCGAGCGACTATGCCCGCCTGGTCGTGCTCGGCAAGGCCGTGCCGGGGGATTCCGAAACGCCGTCGCTGCTCGTACAGCTCAACCGGATCGCCGCGCGGTCGCACGTCGACTTCCAGTCGCTGACCCTGAATTCGTCCGCCGGCGCGAGCGAAACGACCGCCGCGCCAACGCCTACCGGCGGGATGGTCTCGCCGACCGAGGCGGCGGCGTCCCTGCTCCCGCTGGGCGCTTCGATCGGACCCGCCGGCCTGGCGGTGATGCCCTACGAACTCACCTTCGAAGGCAACTTCTTCAAGATCGCCAAGTTCATCGAAGGCCTGGACAACCTGGTCAAGACGACCAACGCCGACGTCGCCGTGAACGGCCGTCTGATCACCGTCGACAGCTTCTCCCTGGCGGCCGGATCCGCGGGCTTCCCCGATCTACTCGCCTCCTTCACCGTCACCACCTACCTGACCCCGCCCGGGCAGGGCCTGACCGGCGGAGCCTCGCCGACGGGACCGTCAGGTGAAGGAGCGCAACTTGCCTCCGCGACGACGGGGGAGACGCCATGAAGCGGTTGAAGGCGGGACCCGAGCTGAAGCTGCCGGACCTCCGTAACGTGAGGGCCCCGGCGTTCGTCGAAGACCTCTACTACGACCTCAAGGATCGCCGCCTCCTGCCGCTGGTAGCCCTGGGGATCGTCGCGATCATCGCGGTGCCCTTCCTACTGTCCGGTGGGTCGGATCAGCCCGAAGTCACCCAGCCCGTCGTCGGTGGCCCGACGGCTTCGGATGCTCACGCATCGCTGACCGTGGTGCGTTCCAATCCCGGGCTGCGCGACTACCGCAAGCGCCTCCACCGCAAAGCGACCGATCCATTCAAGCAGCACTTCACCGCGCCGCAGTTGGCGGGCACCCAGTTGGGCTCGGGGGAAAACGAAGCTTCGACCGTGACCGGGTCTACCACCTCGTCCAACACCTCGACGACGATCAGGTCGACCGCGACGAGCGTCACGACGAAAACGGTCCGCGAACAGAACGGAACCGTCACCGCCGAAAGCGAAACGCAGGGAGCTCCTGCTCCACAGGGCCCATCCACTTCCGAAGGGGAAACGGGCACCGGTCAAGGCGGCAGCGGCGCGGAAGGCAACGAATCACGCTGGGTCGGATTCGCTGTCGATGTCCGGATCAAGACGGCTGTCACGCTGCCTGACGGGAGCGTCAAAACCGGCGAACCGGTGACCCTTCGCCAGGTGCGCGCGCCCGCGCCATTGCCGACGGAAAAGACTCCGGTCGTGACCTATCTCGGAGCCAATCTCAAGACGGGGAAGCTGATCTTGATGGTCTCCGAAGAAGTGACCTCGGTGTTCGGCGAAGGGAAGTGCCTGATGGGCACGCAAGCCTGCCAGCTCCTCGAAGTCGAAACGGGGATGCCGGTCACCTTCGTCTACGGCTCCGCCGGCGAGCGCTTCAAGATCACCGTCACCAAGATCGAACGCGTTCCGATCGAACTCCCCAAGAACCTCGAAAACGGCGACGAAGCGGATGTCGGGTCCGGCCCAAGCCCTCAGGCGAGAGTGGTGGACGGGCTGCGCCCGAGCAGGATCTCGAAGTAGCCGCCAGCGGGGAGTCCCCAAAGCTTCAGTAAATGAAGCCACATAGCTACACTTGGTGAAGCGAAGTTTGCGGCCCCTACCCGTTCGTCAGAGCCATGAGTGCAAGCAGCAACGCAGATTGTCCGGTGTGCAAGACCGCGGAGGTCGTCTGCGGGAAGTGGACGCTGCTGGTGATCCGGGATCTGGCGGAGGGGAATTGCCGGTTCTGTGAGCTGGAACGGTCGTTGGAGGGGATCAGCCCGAGGACTCTGTCGCTGCGGTTGCGGGCGTTGGAGGAGGAGGGGATCGTCGAGCGGCACACTTATCCCGAGGTGCCGCCGCGGGTCGAGTATGCGCTGACCGCGAAAGGCGAGGCGCTGGTGCCGCTGATCGACGATATGCGGGCTTATGGGAGGCGGTGGCTGCTGGAGGCGGGGGAGCCCGCCGAAGCGGCCGCGGCGGCTTAGGCGATCGAGTTACGGCCCCGCCGGGGGCTAGGGACTGGACCTTGCTGGCCGGCGTCCTGCCAAGGGGCCTATCACGGACGGCCGAGGGACCCGGCCCTCTCGGCCACGGCCCGGGCAGGCTGTGGCCGTGGCCGAGAGGGCCGGGTCTTCGATCAGTGGAGGAAGGGACGCGGGGGCGTCACGGGAGAGCGACGGGAGTCCCACGGATCCGTCACCGATCCGTGACGGAGGTGGGACCTCGTCACGGAGAGCGTGCGAAGCCCACGCTTCCTCCCGTGTTGCACGACACGCACGGGGGTGCGGTCGTCCTAACCGACCTATAGCGCCGGTTAGGACGACCGCACCCCGGGGGACCCTCGATCCGGGCCCGGAAAGGGACGGAA
>JBPYFM010000029.1:0-6231 GCA_051986435.1 Solirubrobacterales bacterium
GAGCCTAGCGTTGTCGAGACCCAGGTCGGCTGGGTCGGCCGCCGCCGGGGTGCGCTCGAAGACCTTGGCGAAGCGAGCGGCGAGCGTCCCGGCGAAGGCATCGAGGTCCTGCTCGCCCCCCAGCTCGCGGCTCGCGGATCCCGCCCGAAGACCTCGCCGAAGTGGCGCGCCACCGTGTCGCCGTAGGCGGCGACGGTGGCGTCGCGCCCGCCCTCCTTCGCGATCGAGGTCATCGACACGCCCTCGATCCCGCACGGGACGACCCACTCGAACGGCTGCAGGTCGTTGTCGACGTTCACCGCCAGGCCGTGGGTGGTGATCCCCTTGCTGACGTGGACGCCGATCGAGCCGATCTTCTTCGCCGCGCCCGCCAGCCCGGGCACCGGCGCCGGCCCGTCGGTCCACACCCCGGTCAGCCCGTCGATCGTCTGCGCGCCGACCCCGTGCTCGGCCAGCGCCCCGATCATCACCTTCTCCAGCCCGCGCACGTAGGAGTGCACGTCGCCGCCCATCGGCCCGAGGTCGACGATCGGATAGGCGACCAGCTGCCCCGGCCCGTGGTACGTGACGAGCCCGCCGCGGTCGGTGTCGAGGACTTCGATCCCCCGCGCCTCGTACCAGGCGTCGCCCATCGGCAGTTCCTCGGGCTTGGTGCGGCGCCCGCGCGAGTACACCGCCGGGTGCTCCAACAGCAGCAGCGTGTCGGCGATCGCCCCCGCGCCGCGCCGCTCCGCCAGCGCCAGCTGGAGGTCCCAGGCCTCGCGGTAGGGGACCGTGCCGCAGTCGATGAGGAGCATCTCCGGGCTCACGTTAAGGATTGTCTCAAGTCGCCTGCATATGCTGTGGGTCCCCGCATGGTCCAGTCCAAGGCGTACCGCCCCGAATGGCTGCCCGCGGTTGCGCTGAGCGCGGCGCTGGCGGCCCTCATGCTGATCTGGAACCCGCAAGTCGGGGACCTCGCGGCCCAGGTATTCCACACCGAGCTCTTCGAGCACACCGGCCTGGCGATCTGGAACAGCTCCTGGTACGCGGGCCACTACACGCTCAACTACAGCCTGCTCTTCCCGCCCGCGGCGGCGGCGCTCGGCCCGCAGGTGGTGGGGATGCTGTCGGTCGTCGCCTCCTCCTACCTCTTCGACCGCCTCGTGCGCGACCGCTGGGGGACGGAGGCGCGCTGGGCGACGCTCTGGTTCGCGGCGGGCGTCGTCACCTTGCTCGCCGACGGGCAGCTGACCTTCGCCTTCGGCGTGGCCTTCGGGCTCGCCGCGCTGCGCTCGCTGCAGTCCGGGAGGACGACGCTCGCGATCGCCGCGGCCGCCGCCTGCCCGCTGGCCAGCCCGGTCGCCGGCGCGTTCCTCGCCGGCGTCCTCGCGGCCGGCGTCTGGGAACGCGGCGAGCGCCTCAACCGCACCGCGATCGCCGCCGCGGCCGTGGCGCTCGTCCTCACCGTGGCGCCGAACCTCGCCTTCCCGGAACCGGGCCGCTTCCCGTTCGTCTCCTCCTCCTTCGTCGCGATCCCGCTGTGGTGCGCGGGCGCGCTCCTGCTCACCTGGCGGGCGGAGGGGGAGGCGCGGCTGCGCCGCGTCATCGTCGGCTACGTCGTCGCCTCGACCGCGATCTACCTGACGCCGAACGCGCTCGGCGGCAACGCGATGCGCCTCGGCGCCCTCTTCGGCGGCCCGGTCCTCGCCGCGGTCCTGCTCTCCCACCGGCCGCTGCCGCGCCCGGCCCGCGTCCCGGCCTGGCTCTACACGACGGTCCTCGCGCTCGCGCTCGGGGGCAGCCTCTACTGGCAGTTCACCGCGAGCGTCGCCCAGATCGCCCGCTCGGTCGGCGACCCCTCCACCCAGGAATCCTTCTTCCAGCCCGCCGCGCGCTGGCTGATGGACCACGGTGGGCGCGGCACCCGGATCGAGGTCCCGCCGACCGCCAACCACTGGGAGTCGGCCTACCTGGCGCCCAAGTTCGAGCTCGCCCGCGGCTGGCTGCGCCAGCTCGACACCGCCCGCGACGACATCTTCTACACCGAAGGCGCGCTCACCGACCGCAGCTATGAGCACTGGCTCCGCAACAACGCGATCCGTTACGTCGCGCTGCCGAACGCCCCGCTCGACTACTCCTCGGTCGCGGAGCGCCGCCTCATCCTCTCCGACCCCTCCTACCTCCACGAACGCTTCCACGACAACCACTGGCGCATCTACGAAGTGTCGAAGCCGGAGCCCCTCGTGTCGCCCCTCGGCGCCGGCCGCGCGAGCACCGTCTCGATCGGCCCCCAGGGCTTCGCCCTCCACGTCACCCGCCCCGGCGAGTTCCGCGTCCGCGTCAACTTCACCCCGTACTGGTCGATCGGCCGTGGCACCGGCTGCCTCCTGCGCGACGGCAACTGGACCGTCGCCCGCGTCTCCCGCCCCGGCACCTTCTCCGTCGACGCCGACTTCAGCCTCGGCGGCGCCTGGAACGCGATGACCGGCGCGCGGAAGACCTGCTGAGCGCCTCTGCCTGCTCACCGTCTGCATTTGATCCCGCTATGCGGGAACTAATGCAGACGGTCAAGGCTGGCTCGGCGGCAGCGCCCGGCGCATGACGAGGGCGAACCTCGCGAACTCCTCCTGGAAGTCGTGGAGGTCCATGGCGTGCCCCGCGCCGTCGATCGCGGCCGAGGCATCGTCCTTCCGGGCGCGTCGTTCCTCGTGCGCCTGATGCCTCCATTCGGCCATGGTCTTGTGGACCTTGTCGTGGGGGTCGATGTCGGTGCGCGGGGAGTCCTCGAGCAGGACTCCCAGGTGTGGCGCCTCCCGGACCCGCTTCGGCATCGCCGCCAGCGCTGCCTCGGGGTCGGCGGCGAAGCGCCGCAGGATCGTCGCGATCAGGCTGGTGTGGTCGAAGACCTCGTGCGAGACGTGCTTGTGGACCCGCGGCCCGACCACGAGCGCCGGCACCCGCACGCCGAGCGTCGCGAACCCGGAGCCGTCGTCGGCGATCGGCGGCGGGGCGACGTGGTCGTAGAAGCCGCCGTGCTCGTCGTAGACGATCACCAGCAGCGTGTCCTCCCAGTCGGGGCTCTTGGTCAGCGCCTCGTACAGTTCCAGCACCAGCGCCTGCCCGGCCTTCACGTCGGAGGGCGGATGGTCGTCGTTGGAGTTGGGATCGAGGACGTCGAGGTCGATGAAGTTCGGATCGATCCAGGAGACGTCGCGCAGCTGCCCCTTGGCGGCGTCGTCGAGGAAGCTGTCGTGGGTGACGATCGCCGCCTCCGCGACTTCGGTCCCGAACCCCACCTTCTTGCGATCGAAGTAGGCGAAGTTGTCACGATTCACGTGCCGGAACTCCCGGTACTCGGCGTCGACCGCCCGCAGCGTCGCCGGGTCGTGCGAGTACCAGCGCCACTGCGGGTCCGCGAGCTGCCGGGTGAACGCCTTGACCTCGAAGATCGGGAGGCCGCCGAGGTTGCCGACGCCGAGCTCCTTCAGCCGCGCGAGGATGTCGTGGAGGAACCCGCCGTGCTGCGTGACCGGCTCGCCGGCCTCACCGGCGATCGAGTACTGCCGGTTCGGCCAGGTGTCGCCCGGGATCGAGGCGTGCCAGGCATCGCAGACGCAGAAGTTGCGGGCGAGGTGGTCGTACACCGGCAGGTGGCGGGCGCCGAAGCGGCCCATCGGCACGCGCAGGAACGCCGGGTCGAGCTGGATCGGCTTGCCTTCCTCGTCGACCCGGGTGGCGGCGAAGTTCGCCACGAATCCGGTGTTGCCGTTCGCGAGCTGTTCGTGGACGCACCGGGGCGAGTGGCAGGGGTCGAGGATCTTCGGCTTGTGGCCCGGTGGCGGCGCCGGCGCGGTCTCGCCCGGCCCCCATTCGAAGGGCGCGACCGGGCTCCCGTCAGGATCGGGGTTCGCTCGCGCGTTCGCGATCCCGTCCACCTCCGGCATCCCGTCCTCCTGCAGGTAGCCGAGCATCTGGTCGAAGGACCGGTTCTCCATCATCAGCACGACGACGTGCTTGATCTGCTGGAGGCGCTCCTCGGGGGTCAGGATCCGGAGTCCTTCGCGCGCGCTTCGGCCATCTGCTTCAGCATCCAGTCGTGGTTCAGGTCGAGGACCGCGCGCAGCTCCGAGGCGACGACGGCGTTGCGGCTCAGCGTCAGCTGGTTGTCCTGTTCGGACTCGCCGGAGATCGACCAGTTGGTCGAGCCGGTCACCGTGTAGACGCCGTCGACGATCAGCACCTTCAGGTGGGAGATCGCGTGGTGCACTTCGGAGGTGCCGATCGCGATCGAGTTGCCGAACTCGTCGTTCGACCATTTCGCCAGCAGGTCTTTCTCGTGCACCCCGCCCGCCTGCGATTTGTCCAGGCTCATCTGCACGTACACGTGCTTGGAGGCGAGCTTGCCGCGGATCAGTTCGTCGAGCTCCGGATCGTCGTACCCGTACATGTTGAGGACGAGCGAGTGCTGGGCGCTCGCCAGCAGCGAGGCCAGCATCGGGTGGATCGAGTCGCGCGGGGAGAAGAAGCTGCGCTGTTCTGAGGGATAGCCGTCGAGGAAGCGCTTCTCCGCCTTGTACTGGGCGAGGTCGTCCCAGGCGAACTCGGCGGGCGCCTCCGTCTTCGCCTTGG
Source organism: Solirubrobacterales bacterium (assembly GCA_051986435.1). Lineage (GTDB taxonomy): Bacteria > Actinomycetota > Thermoleophilia > Solirubrobacterales > 70-9 > VAYN01. The sequence goes on from JBPYFM010000029.1 coordinate 4,612, forward strand.
TCGCCGCTTCAGGCATAGGTCAGCAGCCGGACGCGGGTGAACGCGATCGCTTCGACCGGCGTGTCGTCCGCGGCGTGGGCGGTGACGGTGACCGGGGCCTCGGTGGCGCCAGCCGCGATCAACTCGCGGACGTGGTCGGTGACGGTGAGGATCGCCAGGTGCGGTTCGAGGTGGTGGGGGAGGCGCAGGTCGAAGGGGTCGCGTTCGGTCGGGACGTCACAGTGACCCTCCTCCCCTTGGCAGCTCCCGTGGCCGAAGACGAAGTAGGAGCCGGCGTAGGAGGGATGGTCGGCACCCGCACCCCGCGGTGGTTTCTTGCCCAGGAACACCCGACCCTCGTAGGACTCACCGGAGTGGTCGATCTCGTAGAAGACGAGGTCGACGCGACTGATCGGTCGCTCGGGATCGGGTAGCTCGAGCGCCTTGGAGTGGAAGCGCTCAACCATGTCCGGGCCCGTCCACCGCGGCGGTCGCCGCAGCGTAGTCGTATCCGAGCTCGGTGACGTCGAGCGTCTGGCGCACCGTCATCCCGAACGGTGGCAGTGCTTGACCCAGGTAGGCCGGCGGCAGGACGACGCCGGGATGGTCGAGCTGCCAGAGGTACCAGAGGCGGTCGATCATGCAGTGGTGGGCCCAGAAGAGGGGGTCATAGGCCGCGGTTTCGATGTTCTGCATCGTTCCGCCGACCCACATGTGGACGCCGTTGTGGATGTTCTCGAGCTGAATCTGAAAGGTGGCGAAGTCTCGGTTTTCGAGGAGTCGTTCGACCTTCTGGGGGCTCGGCAGCAGTCGCGGATCACCGGGTGCCCGCCGGGTTTTCGTTTCGCCCGGGTTGGCCCGCCCACTTTTCTGGATCGGCGAGGAAGCCAGCGGGTTCGCTTTCCCCCCGACGGTTCTGACCGCGTAGGCGGCGGGGATGCCTTCGTCGTGGGCCTGCGTCCAGTCCCACCAGGGCAGGGTCACGCCCGGGACGCGATCCTGAAGCTGCTTCTCGAAGAAGTACAGGTAGGCCCGATGCCAGGGGAGGAACAGCGGCGAGCCGTGTTGGCACCATTCCGGTAGCGGCAGTCCATGGATACCCGCCCAGTACTGGTACCCGCGGTCGTCCCCGATCGCCTGGGCAGCGGTGATCGCGTCGCGCAGGTCTTTGAGCTGCGCGGCGCTGAGGCGGCGGGCGCTGCGACGATGTCGAAGGGCCTTCGGCGCGAGCGGCGCGACCGTGGGGGTCGCGGCAGGACTCATCGCTCACCTCCGGCCTTTGCGCGGCGACGACGCGGACGGTCGCCTCGTCTGGCCATCCGCATCCACAGCTTGATCCCCGCGACGCCGCCGGTCGCCGCGATCACAGGGGCGAAGCTGAGGGCGGTCTCCTCGACCGGTATCCCGGCGATGTGGGCTCCCCAGACCATGCGGGAAAATTTTTACCGTACCGAAAACTCTACAGTAAAGTTTCTCGATTGAAATGCCGCAAAGTGCGTCCTACAGCGCGAGCCCCAGCGGCTCCTCGAGCAGCGCCCGGATCCGGGCCAGGAACTCGGCCGCGGGGGCGCCGTAGAGGATCCGGTGGTCGCAGGCGAGGGTGACGCCGAGGAGGTGGGCGGTGGCGATCTGCCCGTCACG
>JBPYFM010000030.1:0-18636 GCA_051986435.1 Solirubrobacterales bacterium
TCGCCCGGGGCGGCTGATCGGGGGTCCTGGCAGGCTGTGACCCCCGATCAGCCGCCCGGGTCGGGAGGTGGTGCGGGAGACGCCGAGGGTTCGTCACGCCTCCGTGGGCTTCTCCACGGAGGCGTGAGGGTTCCGTGACGTCTCCCGACCGCCGCGGCCAACCCATAGACCTTTGTCACCCTGTGGGTGACAAAGGTCTATGGGTTGCGGGCCGGAGGCCCGACCGCCGACGAAAGGCGCGCGGAGGGGTGGCCTCGTGCGCCTCCGGTGTCCTTCTCCACGGTTCCGTGCGGGTTCCGGGAGGGCCGGTCTCGCCCTGCGTGGATAACCCGTGCCATGGCACGGGTTATCCACGCAGGGCGTATCGCGGCCCGGAGCGGGTGACGGAGGCGTGTCGTCGCTCCGTCGTCCTCCCCGCGGGCGCCCCGTGCTGCCGCGGATGCCCTGCCGACCACAGCCGCCCCGGGGGGCGGCAGGGCATCCGCGGCACCCGGCGGGGCCGCGTCTTCCCGGCACCGACCACCCGGCGCTTACGCCGGGTGCTCGGTGCCGGAGCGGCTGATGCCGATGTCGGCGCCCTCGGGCTCGGCGAGCTCGCGACCGTGGGCGGGGTCTTCGCCGGCGTGCTCGGCGGCGGCGCCGACGAACTCGCGGAACATCGGCTCCGGGCGGTTCGGGCGGGAGTTGAACTCGGGGTGAAACTGGGAGGCGACGTAGAAGGGGTGGTCGGGGAGCTCGATCATCTCGACGAGGCGGCCGTCGGGGGAGGTGCCGCCGGCGACCAGGCCCTCGTCTTCGAGGCGGGTCCGCAGGAACATGTTCACCTCGTAGCGATGGCGGTGGCGCTTGTAGATGACGCCCTCGCCGAAGATCTCGAAGGCGCGCGTGCCCTCGTGCAGCCGCACCGGGTCGGCGCCAAGGCGCATCGTCCCGCCCATGTCGCGCAGTTCTTTCTGTTCCGGCAGCAGGTCGACCACCGGGTAGGGCGTCTCCGGGTCGAACTCGGAGGAGTTGGCGCCGTCCATCCCGGCCACGTGACGGGCGAACTCGACCACCGCGATCTGCATGCCGAGGCAGATGCCGAGGTACGGGATCTTCCGTTCACGGGCGATCTGCGCGGCCCGCACCTTGCCCTCGATCCCGCGCTCGCCGAAGCCGCCGGGGATGAGGATCCCGTCGAGGCCCTCGAGCGCCTCCTCGTCGAGGTGCTCGGAGTCGACCAGCTCGATCTCGACGTTCACGCCGTGGTGGATGCCGCCGTGCTCGAGCGCCTCGATCACCGACTTGTAGGCGTCCTCCAGCTGCACGTACTTGCCGACGATCGCGATCCGCACCTTGCCGGTCGCGGCGTCGGCGCGCCGCACCATCGCCTCCCAGTCGGAGAGGTCGGGCGACGGCGCCTCCATCCCGAAGTGGTCGAGGACCAGGTCGTCGACTCCCTCGGCCCGGAAGACGAGCGGGATCTTGTAGATGTTGTCGACGTCGTGGGCGGAGACGACCGCTTCCACGGGAAGGCTGGCGAAGAGCGCGATCTTCTCGCGGATCTCGCGGTCGAGGCGGCCCTCGGAGCGGCAGACCAGCGCGTGCGGCTGGATCCCGATCCCGCGCAGCTGGTTGACCGAGTGCTGGGTCGGCTTCGTCTTCAGCTCGCCCGCGTGGCCGATGTAGGGGACAAGCGTCAGGTGCACGAACATCGCCCGCTTCGGGCCGAGCTCCGTGTAGAGCTGGCGGATCGCCTCGAGGAACGGCAGCGACTCGATGTCGCCGACCGTGCCGCCGATCTCGGTGATCACGAAGTCGACCGCCTGGGACTCGGCCACGATGCGGATTTTCTGCTTGATCTCGTTCGTGATGTGGGGGATCACCTGGACCGTCGCGCCGAGGTAATCGCCGCGCCGCTCCTTGCGGATCACCGAGTTGTAGACGCCGCCCGCGGTGACGTTCGACTGCCGCGAGGTGTTTTCGTCGGTGAAGCGCTCGTAGTGGCCGAGGTCGAGGTCGGTCTCGGCGCCGTCCTCGGTGACGAAGACCTCGCCGTGCTGGAACGGGCTCATCGTCCCCGGGTCGACGTTGATGTAGGGGTCGAACTTCTGCAGCTGGACCCGGTAGCCGCGCGAGACGAGGAGGCGGCCGATCGAGGCGGCGGTGATCCCCTTGCCGAGAGCCGAGACGACACCTCCGGTAACGAAGATGAATCTGGTGTCGCCTTGGGTGCTTGGGCTCATGCTCTGCCGATCGAGTCTAGCCAGCGGAGGGGCGGAACCCGTTCGATCGTCGCCGAGATCGAGCGCAACTCCCCATAGACCGTCAAAACCACGACCACGCCGAGGGCGATCAGGCGGGCGTCCGGCGACAGCACGGTCAGCAGCCAGACCCCGGCGATCGCCCCGATCAGGTTCGAGCCGGTGTCCCCCAGCATCGCCCGCTCGCCCAGCGTCAGCCAGGCGCCGACCAGCACCGGCCCGGCGAAGATCCCCAGCAGTTCGATCGGTGCGAGCGTCCAGGCGAAGAGGCAGAGCGCGGCGCCGAGCAGCGCCAGCGCCTTCTCCGCCCGCCCCGGGCGCAGGTCGAGCAGGTTGCCGAGGTTGGTGGCGAGGACGAGCAGGACGACGTCGGCGACGTAGCGCCAGGTCGCGAGCCCCTGGCCGGAGACGACGTAGGCGGCCAGCGCGACCGCGCCGATCGCCTTGATCGCCCCCGTCGACAGCCGCCCTTCGCGCAGCGCCGCCCAGTGCCCGCGCCAGCCGCGCGGCGTCGCCGCCGCCTCGCCCTGGCCGAGCGCGTCGTCGAGGAAGCCGAGGAAGGCGATCCCCAGCACGTAGGGCAGCCAGCGGCGCAGTTCCGGCGCCAGCAGGTCGAGCCCGGCGCGGTCGTTCAGCACCGCCAGCGGCGCCAGGGCGACCAGCGCGACCGTCGCCAGGATCGCCCCCAGCGGGAAGGCGAGCGTCGCGCCGCGGTAGTTCTTCCGCACCAGCCCGGCGTCGCGCAGGCCGCGCGCCCCGGCGGGCAGCATCGGCACCGCCAGCGCGATCGCGAGCGGGAACCCCACCCAGTGCAACTCAGGCCCCTTCCGGGGATTCTCGGACGGGCACCTAGCCCCCCGGCGTCAGGAGCTCGGGCAGCAGACGGTCAGCGGTGCTCTTCACCCCGAAGCTGCCCTCCGCCCCGTTCAGCGCCGCGACGAGCGCCACCCAGCCCGCCGTGTTGTCGACGTCGTCGACGGTCGAGAGGTCGTTGGACTGGAAGAAGGAGATCGAGGACGGTTCGGTGCCCGTCGACTCGACCCCGACCGCGGGCACGCGCGTCGCCGTGATCCCTTTGAGGAGCGCCGTTTCCAGCTGGTTGGCGGTGGAGCGCTGCACCGGGCCCATGCTTTCCGGCTGGGCGCGGACGACGATCACCGCGTCGAGCGGGCCGAATTCGCCGCTCGCGCGCGAGAAGAGCTGGCCCCGGACCAGTTCCGGCAGGGCGCCCCCGATCACGATCTGGCGGCCGACCCCGACCCCGAGTTCGGTGAGTTGTTCCGGTTCCGTGCGGATTTCGGCGAAGCGCGTGTTCGAGAGTTCGCCCGCCAGCCCGCTCATGTCGACCGGCTCGCGCACCACCCCGACGCCGACCAGCTTCGCCCCGGTCGGCCCGAGCGCGTCCTCCACCGAGGAGGTGATTTCGCCCGGCAGCCCGCCCATCGCGATCACCGCGATCCGCTTGCCGAGCAGCCGTTCGCGGGTCAGCACCGGGTAGACCTTTTCGTCGAATTCGTTGGCGCGCCCGAGTTCCCCGGAGAGGTCGTCGGCACGCGAGCGGGCGTCCTGGAGGTTCCCGACCAGGCTCTCCTCGAGGTTCTTGCGCGTTTCGGTCAGCGCGTCGCCGCCGAACTCGGCGCCGATCAGGATCCCGACCGCGAGGGCGAGGAAGACCGCGATCAGGGACGTGGCGTGGTAGCGAGCGCTGTAGCCCATGTACCGGGGAAGGCTAGATCCCCAGCCAGATTCTGACCTTCAGCCAGAACAACTCGAAGACGTCGTTCAGGGCCGGCGAGGTGATGATCAGGATCGTCAGCAGGACGAGGAAGGCGACGATGAAGAAGATCACCGGCATCAGGGTCGAGCTCGGCCGGTAGAGGCGGCTCACGCCCTTGGCGTCGACGAGTTTCTCGCCGATCCGCAGGCGGGTGAGGAAGGTCGAGGACATGCCGCCGCGCTTGCGGTCGAGGAACTCGATCAGGTTGAAGTGGGCGCCGACGCTGACGATCAGGTCCGCCCCCTTCTCGTGCGCCATCAGCATCGCGACGTCCTCGCTGGTGCCGGCGGCGGGGACGACCTTGTGGTCGAGACCCATCTCGACCAGGCGCTCGCGGCCGGGGGCGCGGCCGTCCGGGTAGGCGTGGACGATCAGCTCGGCGCCGCAGGAGAGCGCCGCGTCCGAGGCCGAGTCCATGTCGCCGAGGATGACGTCGGGCTTCTGCCCCGCCTCCAGCACGCCGTCGGCGCCGCCGTCGACGGCGACGATCAGCGGCCGCACGTTGCGGATGTAGGCGCGCAGCGCTTTCAGGTCGCGGCGGTGGCGCTCGCCGCGGACGACGATCAGCACGTGGCGGTCGCGGAAGGAGACGCGCGTCGGCGGGAAGTCGATCGAGCCGGTGAGGATGTCGGTCTCCTGGCGGACGTGCTCGACCGTGTTCTCGGCGAACTCGGCGAGCACCTCGTCGATCCGCGCGCGCTGGGCGGCGAGTTCGCGTTCCAGCTCGGGGACGGTGAGGACGACGCCGCGCAGCACCTCCTCGCCGCCGACCTGGACCGAGCCCTCCCCCGTGACCGTGACGGCCTGCCCGTCGCGGAGCAGGTCGAAGACCGGTGTCTCGGGCGCGTCGACGAGGCGGATGCCGGCGCGGGCCAGCATCAGCGGGCCCGCGTTCGGATACTTGCCGTCGGAGGAGGGCGAGGCGTTCACCACCGCCGCGGCCCCGCAGGCGATCAGCTCCTCGGCCGCGATCCGGTCGACGTTGACGTGGTCGATCACCGCGATATCGCCCGGGTGCAGGCGTTTGACCAGGTGCTTGGTGCGCCCGCCGAGTCGCGCCGTGCCTTCGATCGGGACGACGGTGGTCCTGGTTCCGCCGCGGCGCCCGAGCAAGGCGGGCAGGCGACGACGACTGGTGGTTGCCACGGCCTCAGGTTATGTGACGCGGTTAAGAGGAGCCAAATCGCATAGGGGTACCTGGCCGTCCGAGGTAGGTCCGCGCCTTCTCGGATGGCCGCCCGGGCCCGTAGCCACGACCGCCGGCCCCCGGGCCACAAAGAGCGCCGTCCCGCCCCCGAACCCCCGCCCCCCGTCGCCTCCACCGCCTACCGCGTCCCCGGATCCCGATCCCGCGCCTCGCGGTCGAAGTCCGCGGCGCCGAGCCTTGGCGGAGAAGGTGAGCTTGGCCATGTGCCCGACCGCCGCGGGCTCCAGATGCCGGGCGACCCCCGGACGCCTCGCGGCGCTACCCGGCCGGGTTCTTCCCGGCGAGATAGTCGCGGAAGGCCGAGTCGTCGGGCGCGGCCTCCGTCGCCGGATCGCGGTCGGTCGGGATCCGCGAGAAGACGAAGCGGTCGCCACTGCCCAAGGGGGTGGTGGCGTCGATGCCGAGCTTGGCGCTGAGGCCGCGTTTGTCGCCGGAGGGGTCGAGCTTCGAGCCGAGCGCGCCGTCGACGACGACCAGGTCACGGTCGGCCTGGAAGCGGGTCGCCACCGCCCACTCCACCTGTTCGGCATCGTCGATGTCGATGTCGTCGTCGACGACGGTGACCAGCTTCAGGTCGTAGTGGCAACCGAAGGTCCCGAGCAGCACGTTCTTGGCCGAGCCGTACTGGCCCTTCTTCATCTGCACGACCATGTGGTAGCGACCGAGGCCGCCCGCGGTGAGGCGGACGTCGGTGACTTCGGGGAAGTTGAGCTGGAGGCGCTCGCGGATCGAGACCTCGCGGGGGACGCCGCCGATCACCACGTTCTCTAGCCCGGATGGGTTGTTGACGCGGTAGATCGGGGACGTGCGATGGGTGACGCAGTCGACCTCGATGACCGGTTGCAGCTCCGTCCCGGTGTAGTACTTGGGGAACTCGCCGAAGGGGCCCTCCGGCGCCCGCACGTGGGGCAGGATCCGACCCTCGATCGAGAACTCGGCGTCGGCGGGGACGACGACGTCGTTGGTGTAGGAGCGGGTGACGCGCAGCGGCGCCCCGTGCAGGGCGCCGGCGATGTGCAACTCGCACAGGTCGCGCGGCGCGACCGCCTGCGAGGCGAGCTCGGTCAGCGGCTCGTGGCCGATCGTGATCGTCACCGGCAGCGGTTCCCCGACCGACTCCGCGTAGGTGAAGTAGGCGTGCAGATCACGCGGCAGCATCAGGATCCCCAGCCGCTTCGGTCCGTGTAGCTGCATGCGGTTGATCGAGAGGTTCTGCTTGCCGGTCTGCAGGTTCTTGCCGCTGACCAGACCGCTGGTGATGTAGGGGCCGGCGTCGCGTTCGTGGCAGGTGATGATCGGCATCAGCTTGCGCAGGTCGATGTCGTCGCCGCGATGGGTGACTTCGTGGACCGGCGCCGCGTCCTGGTCGATCAGCTCCCAGTCGAGCGGGTCGGCGACCGCCGCCGCGGAGCGGTCGAGCACCTGCGAGGACGGGACGCCGAGCGCCATCCCGATCCAGTCGCGGCGGGCGATCGTCCCACCGGCGATCGGGACCGGGTGCCCGCCGGGCCGGGGGAAGAAGCAGGCCGCCTTGCCCTCGTGATGTTCGACCAGCCCGAGCACCTCGTACTCGAGCGGCACGTCCGGCACGGCGGTGACCAGCGCGCCCGCCTCGTCGAGCATGGTCAGCCAGTCGCGGAGGCTCCGCAGATGCGGACGATCAGACGTGGAGGCAGTCAAGGGTCGATTGCTCCGAGGCGGGAGGCGAGGCGGCGGGCGAGGTGGGGGTACCGAGCGAGGGCCCGCTCAGCTCGACGTAGAGGCCGTAACCGTCGTTGTATTCGGCCCGGGCGGTGACGCCCGCGGGCAGCTCGATCTTCTGGTCGCTCAAGGCGCGCCCGGGGTCGGCGACGAGCGCTTCGCGCAGCGCCTGGTCCTCGTCGGCGCGCTGCGCCAGCGCCAGCAGCTGCTCACTCAGCGACGCCAACGGGTTCCTCGGTGCGCCAGCGGGCGGGCACCAGGTCGAGGCCGAACAGGTCGAGGGCCCGCGCCACGCTCTGGGTGACCACCTCGTCGAGCGACCGGGGGCGGGTGTAGAAGGCGGGGACCGGCGGGACGATGACTCCCCCGGCCTCGGTGACGGCCTGCATGTTGCGCAGGTGGATCGACGTCAGCGGCGTCTCCCGGACCATCAGCACGAGCCGGCGGCGCTCCTTCAGGGTGACGTCGGCGGCCCGGGTCAGGAGGTTGCTGCTGATGCCGCCGGCGATCTCGGCGAGCGTGTTCACGGTGCAGGGGGCGACGAGCATCCCCAGGGTCGGGAACGACCCGCTGGAGATCGCCGCGCCGAAGTCGCCGCTCCGGTGATGGACGTCGGCGAGATCGCGCAGCTCCGCCGCCGTCATCTCGGTCTCGTGCGACCGCGTCATCCCGCCCGCATTGCTGACGACGAGGTGCGTCTCCACCCCCGCCTCGCGAAGCAGCTCCAGCGCGCGCACCCCATAGGCGACGCCGGTGGCCCCGGAGATCCCGATCACGATTCGCGACGCCACGGCGCGGAAACCTAGCACGGGCCCGACCTGAATTTGTGTCCATCGCGCTCCGCGATTTTCAGCCGCCCTCGTACCGAATTGTTGATTCCCGGGCGGGGAACCCCGGGGCGATCAGCGGCTTTCCACCCCCGCTTCCACGGTTCGGCGCGCCCTGATCTCGCCTCACATGGCTGCCCGCGCAGGCTTGCCTCCTGCCGCTCGTCCCGCCAGGCGATCGCTCCCGCCGCCGATCGTGCCGGGAACGGGCAGGACGAGGCCTACTTCCCAGTGGTACGCGACGGGCAGAGCCAGATCTACTCGGTGGGCGCCGGCGGCGGCCGACCGCAGGAGGTGACCGAGACCGGCATCAACCGCGAGCCGACCGCACCCGCGGCGAGCTCGTCTTCTCCAGCCGGCGGGATGGGTCACGCCAGCTCTTCGTCCAGACCGCGAACGGCGCCGTCCGCCAGCTCACCCACGGTGACCTGATCCCCTTCCATCCGGGCGCCAGCTTGAAGCGGCCCCGAGCGCTACCGCCCCCACCCCGCCCCCACGCACCGCCCGCCCCCTACGCCGCCGCGAGCAGCTCTTCCGCGTGGCGGGTCGCGGCCTCGTCGCCGCCCTCGCCGCCGAGCATCCGCCGGATCTCCTCGACCACGCCGTCGCCCGCGAGCCGCTCGACGGTCGCCACCGCCTGGTCGGCATCGGTGTCCTTTTCGAGCCGGAAGTGGACATCGGCGAGCGAGGCGACCTGGGGCAGGTGGGTGATGCAGAGCACCTGATGCTCGGCGCCGAGCGCCTTCAGCCGCTCGCCGACCACCCGGGCGGTGCTGCCGCCGATGCCGGCGTCGATCTCGTCGAAGACGAGCGTCCCGGCCCCGGCCGCCGGACCAAGCCCGCTGAGCGCCAGCATCACGCGCGAGAGCTCGCCGCCGGAGGCGGCATCACGGAGCGGTGCGGGCTCGATGCCGGGGTTCGGCGCGACGCGCAGCTCGACCGTCTCCCGGCCGGAGGCCCCGTACTCGTCCGAGTGGGGATCGAGGACGACCTCGAGCCGCGCGCCCTCCATCGCCAGGCCGGCGAGCTCGGCCGCGACCCGCTCCTCCAGCGGCCGCGCCGCCTTCTGCCGCCCGGCGCTCAGCTTCTTGCCGAGCTTCGCCCGACGCGCCTCCGCCCCGGCCAGCGCCGCCGTCGCCTCGGCGCCGCGGACCTCGGCGCCCTCCAGGCGCGCGATCTCCGTCCGACAGCGCTCGGCGTGCGCGAGCACCGACTCGACACTGCCGCCGTGCTTGCGTTCGAGTCGGTCGAGCGCCTCCAGTCGTTCCTCCACCACGACGAGCCCGCCCGGGTCGGCGGCGATGCTCTCGGCGTAGTCGCGCAACTCCGCCGCCACGTCGCCGACCTCGACGTTCAGCGCCGCGACCCGCTCGGCGATCCGGTCGAGCGTCGGGTCCACCCCCGTCGCCGTGGCGAGCTTCGATTCGGCCTCGGCCAGGGACGACGCCGCGCCGCCGCCTTCGAGATCGGCGCCGGCAAGGCCGGCGTGGGCGCCGGCCGCGGCCGCGTGCAGGCCCTCGGCGTGGCGCAGCCGCTCGCGGTCGGCGACCAGCGCGTCGCGCTCCTCCGGGTCCGGTTCGACTTCCTCGATCTCGGAGAGCTCGTAGCGGTAGAGGTCGAGGTCGCGCTCCCGCGAGCCCTCCCGCTCGCGCAGCTCCGCCAGCTCGGCGGCGAGCAGGCCGACCTCCCGGTGCGCCTCGCGATATTCCTCGCGCAGCGCCAGGTGCTTCGCCCCGACGAAGCCGTCGAGCACCTCCATCTGGGCCGAGGAAATCGTCAGCTTGCGGTGCTCATGCTGGCCGAAGAAGGCGAGGAGGCGCCCGCCGAGGCCCTTCAGGTCGGCCGCCGTGGCGGCCCGCCCGGCGACGAAGGCACTGGTCCGCCCGCCCGCCGAGACCCGCCGTCCCAGCACCACCTCGTCGGCGCCGGCAGGAAGCCGCTCGGCGAGCTCGGCCAGCTCCGGCGCCTCGAGCAGCCCGGCGGGCAGGTCGAAGACCCCCTCGACCCAGGCCTCCTCGGCGCCCGGCCGCACGATCCCGGCTTTGGCCTTGCCGCCCATCAGGAGGTCGAGCGAGTGGGCGAGCACCGTCTTCCCCGCGCCGGTCTCGCCGGTGATCGCGTTCAGGCCAGGGCCGAGCCGCAGTTCGGCCCGCTCGATCAGCAGCAGGTTCTCGATCCGCAGCTCACGCAGCACATACCCGGTTTAGCAGTGCCCGCGGCGGATCAGACGGCGTCGGGCGCGCTACTTGCGGGCTCTTGGCGCTGGGCCTCTCCGTGTTGGACGAAAGCGGAGGAGCGGGTGAGCGCGAGGCCGGCGACCGCGCCGACGATCGAGACGATCGCGCCGATCAGCAGGATCGAGTTGAAGGCGCCGACGAAGGCGACGTCGGAGGCATGGACGGCTTTCGCGTGGAGCGCCGGCGGCAGGCGGAGCGCGGCAACCGCCCGCGAGCCCCCCGAGGCGACGATTTCGCCCAGCCCGTGCGGCGCCCGCGGCAGCAGTTCGGCCATCTTCGAGTTGATCTGCGACTGGAAGACGGCGCCGAGCGCGGCCACCCCGGTGGCGATCCCGACCTGGCGGAAGGTCGAGTTGATGCCCGATCCCATCCCAGATTTCTCCGGCGGGACCACCGCGATCGCCGCCTGGCCGATCGCCGGGTTGACGATCCCGACCCCGACCCCGGCGACCACGAAGCCGGCGAGGAGCGCGGTCCAGGTCGAGGTCGGGGTGAGCCCGTGCTCGAGCAGCAGGCCGACGCCGACCAGCGCCATGCCGGCCCCGAAGAGAACTCTTATCGCGACCCGGTTGAGCAACGGCGCCGCCATGATCGATGCGACGAAAGTGAGGAGGGTCTGCGGCAGAAATCGCAAGCCGGCCTCGAGCGGTGAGTAATCGAGCACACCTTGGAAGTAGATCGTCGTGTAGAGGAAGAGCGCAAAGGCGCCGGCGGAGAGCGTGAACGCCACCGCGGAGACGCCGTTGAACGCCGGGTTGCGGAGGAGCGAGAGGTCGAGCATCGGGTGGCGACTGCGCACCTCGATCGCGACGAAGGCCGTGAGCAGGACGGCGGCGGCGACCAGGCAGACGACGATCGGCAGGCTGCCCCAACCTTCCGGGTTGCCGCGGATCAGCCCGAAGATCAGCAGGAAGAGCGCCGCCGAGAACGTGACGAAGCCGGGGATGTCGAGCGGTTCCGGTTCCTTGCCGAAGACGTTGCGAACTTTCCGCTCGGTCAGGAACATCGCGACGATCCCGATCGGGACGTTGACGAAGAAGATCCACTCCCAGCCGAAGCTCTCGGTGATCACGCCGCCGATCAGCGGGCCGACCGCGACCGCGCCGCCGACCGTCGCGCCCCAGACGCTGAACGCCGTCGCCCGGTCTTTCCCCTGGAACTCCTGGCCGATCAGCGCCAGCGCGGTGGCGAACATGCCGGCGCCGCCGATCCCCTGCAGGCCACGGGCGAAGTTGAGCACGGTCGGGTCATTGGAGATGCCGCAGAGGAACGAAGCGAAGGTGAAGACGCCGAAGCCGATCGTGAAGACGCGGCGCCGGCCAAGGCGGTCGCCGAGGCTGCCCGCGGTGAGCAGGAATGAGGCGAGCATCAGCGAGTAGGCGTCGACCACCCATTGAAGTGACGAAAGGCTGGCATGGAGCGAGCGCTGGATGTCGGGGAGCGCGACGTTGACGATCGTCACGTCCAGCAACAGCATGAAAGTCGCCACGGAGACGAGCGTGAGAGTCCACCATTTGCGCTCCATCAGACAGCCAGGTGCCCGAACTTGTCCCGAATACGCCCGTAGAAGCTCGTGCCCGGCAGCTGCGCCAGACAGCCGGCGGAGTCGACGAAGCTGACCTCCAGCTCGTCGCCCGACTCGAGCTCGCCGAAGGAGGTGCCGTCGACGGCGATTTCGACCGGCTCGCGGTCGGGCGCGTTGCCGACGGTGAGGACGTCGTGCGGGGCGACGACCAGCGCCCGCGCGGTGAGGGAGTGCGGCGCGATGTAGCTGACCACGTAGCCCTTCACGCCCCAGGCGAGGATCGGGCCCTGGTTGGCGAGGTTGTAGCCGGTCGAGCCCACCGGGGTCGCGGCGACGAGGCCGTCGCAGCGGACGTGGCCGACCTCGTCGGCGGCGATGCGATAGCTCAGCTCGGCGACGCGGTCGTGCGGGCGGCGGTGCAGGGTGACGTCGTTGAAGCCGATGCCGCTGCGGCCGCCGGCCTCGACCCGGATCGCGGGGAGCTCGATCGTCTCGATCTCGCCGGCGAAGGCGCGCCGGATCCCGCTCGCGGCGTCGCGGCGCTCGACCGCGGCGAGGAAGCCGACCGTGCCGAAATTGACGCCGAACACGGGCACCCTCGTGCCGGCGAAGCGACGGAGCGCATGCAGGATCGTGCCGTCGCCGCCGAGGACGAGGCAGAGGTCGGGGGTCTCCCCTTCGTGCTCCACCTCGCAGCCGGCCGCGGCTGCGCCGTGCTTGTCCAGCTCGCTCTGGTCGGCGACCAGCCGCCACCCCGAGGCGTTGGCCGCGGCGACCGCGACCGGCACCGCCTCGGTCGCGGCGGGCGGGTGCGAGTGGGTGATCAGCGCGGCGGTCTTCACTCCTCGGGCGCCCCGTCCACCCCGGCAGCGTCGGCGGCCGCGACGGCCGACTCGAGGTCCTCCACCTCGGGACCCTGCCCACCGCACCACACGAAGGTCTCCCGGTTGCCCTTCGGTCCCGGCAGCCCGGAGGAGGCGAAGCCGCGGATCGGCAGGCCGAGCTCGCGCGCCGCGAGCGCCACCTTCAGCACCGCCTCCTGGCGGTCGGCGGGGTCGCGCACGACGCCGCGGCCCACGCGTCCCTTCTCCAGCTCGAACTGCGGCTTCACCATCGCCAGGATCTCGCCGCCCGGCACCAGGCAGGTGGCGACCGCGGGCAGGACCTTGGTCAGGCCGATGAAGGAGACGTCGATCGTCGCCAGCGAGGCGAGGAACGGCAGGTCGGCGGGGCCGAGCGCGCGGGCATTCAGGCGCTCGACCACGGTCACCCGCCGGTCCTTGCGCATCCGGGCGTCGATCTGCCCGTAGGCGACGTCGACGGCGACGACCCGCGCCGCGCCCCGCTGCAGCAGGCAGTCGGTGAAGCCGCCGGTCGAGGCGCCGACGTCGAGGCAGTCGCGGTCGGTCACGTCGATCGCCAGCGCCTCGAGCGCGTTCTCCAGCTTGATGCCGCCGCGCGACACGAACCGGGGCCGCGCCTCCAGCACGAACTCGGCCTCCGGCTCGACCAGCTGGCTCGGCCGCAGCGCCAACGGCCCGTCGGTCCCGACCCGCACTTCGCCCGCCCGGACCGCGCCCGCGGCGGCGGAGCGCGACGGGAACAGGCCGCGCTCGGCGAGGACCGCGTCTATCCGGGCCTTCTTCACCGTCGGAAAGCTACAGCGACGCCGAGCCGCCCCATCCAGGCCCGCCTGGCCCGACACATCCGCCGGGCCTCCATCACCCGTTTACGGAGTTTTAACGCTCTCCCCTTGCCGGGCCCTCCGGCCTGGTATACAAGGAATACCTCCTATTTCGCCTGCCCAAGCCAAATTTGGCCCCAGAGCAGGGGAAAACCCCCAAAAAAGAGGCTCTGTGACCCCCCTCACAGACAATCAGCACACATGTTCGTACGCTGTTCAAGGATTCAGTCGGAGCAACCGATAGGAAAGTAAACACAGAACTTCTTGGTCGAGTCCCGCGTCGTAAATATGGCCCTAGATGCTTCCCACATCTGGCGCCCCACGACACAACTGGGCTCACCTACCTCCCACGGATCCACATATATAGAGATACATATCTCTCCTCCCTGTAGTAACCCCAGAAGCGCCCCGCCCTCCCAGGCGGGGCGTTTTCTGTTGTGCGGGTCTTCAGGCGCGAAGATCGCCGCTGGTCAGGCGGTCGGAGCGCGGAGGTCCCGGCGAGCGAGGCGACGTAGCAGGCGTGCGCAAGGGCGAGGGGATCGAGAGAGCGCCGGCTGGGGTCGGGACCGCCGAGCGGGCCGCGGGGACCAAGCGCTATCCGAAGAGCGAGATGCGACACCTCGGCGCGAGGGTGCCGCAGATCGCAAGGAGGCCAAGGCGGCGGCGGAAGTCGGCTCGCGTCGGCAGTTGCGCGCGGTGGCCGACGAGCTCCGGGCGGAGCCGGTCTTCGAGCGGCGGGCTTGCGCCAAAGCGATCCTCGCCGCCCGCTCCCCATGACCGGACCGCGCGAGGGGTTGCCAGACGCCGGTCGCGACGGGCGCCCCCGCGCGGATGGTAAGGAATCTCCGTGTTTAGTTTTGGGCGCTATAGGACCAAAACTAAACACGGAGATTCTTGATCGGCCGGTGTGACCGAGGCTGACGGTTTCGCCGGCGTAGCGCCTGCTCATCACAGCGACTTCGAGGCGGTCGGTCAACGCGCTCACAGCAGGAAGGGGATCAGCATCTTCGTCCGCGCCCGGTAGGGCGGATAGGCCTCGGGGAAGATTGCGGCGAGGTTCTTTTCCTCGACCGTCGCGGAGTAGACGAAGAAGACGGCCATCACGGCGGCGACCGCCAGCGCCAGGAAGTTGACCGCGAGAGCGGTGCCGACGACCGCGGTCAGGATGCCGGTGTAGATCGGGTGGCGGACGAGGCGGTAGGGGCCGGAGGTGACGAGCTCGGGTTCCTGCTTGACCGTCATCGGCATGCCCCAGTTGCGGCCGATGTTGACGCGCGCCCAGACAGCGAAGGCGAGGCCACCGGCGATGACGACGATGCCGAGCACCGGGAGGAAGGTGTCGTGGACCGTGAATCCGCTCGCGTCGACGCCCGTGAAGAGGAGGACCAGTGCGAGCGCGAGCAGCGCGCGCAGCGGCATCCCCCGCCAGCTCCTCGTCCCCCGCTTCGAGCCCAGCGCCGAGAGGCCCCAATAGGCCCAGAAGGTGAGCCAGAGGACCCCGACGATCGTCTTCGTCGCGGTCATCCCGCGCCGACTCTACGCCACGACGGGCGCGCGGGGCAAACGGATGCGGGCGATCTCGTAGCCGAGCAGACGCTGGAAGTGCTGGTGGCCGGGACCGAGCAGGTAGGCATCGTCGCTGTTGACCAGGAGGATGTCGCAACTGCCGCAGAGGCGCTCGACGAACGCCGTGTGGAGGAGCCCGCGGCGGGTGTCGTCGAGTCCCGGCTCTCAGTCCTCGACCTCGCTGTGGGCGACGGCGAACCCGGCGCGGCGGCCGTGGCCGATGTTGGTGCGGACGGCCTGGCGTCAGCGATCCGGCGCGCAGCCGTCCCAGGGTCGCCGACGGGCCGGGCGCGTCGATCTCACGGCGGGCCGAGGCGACGTCGCACGCGCGCAGGAATAGCTCGCTTCCGTAACCGGTCTGGGACATGGGACCGGGGCCCAGGACGGGTGGGATTCCGTGGAGCGGGCGCCCGCTCAGGGGTGAAAAAGCGGTGCCGAAACCGGGCTGTTTTCGACCGATCCCGGCGCCGGCGCGCGCGTCAGGTGGTGAGGTGACTGACGACCTGCGCGGCGCTGAAGCCAGCCGAGGAGACGGCGAGGGGGACCGACGGCGCCTGCGCGAGGAGGTCACCTGCCGCGTACAGGCCGGGGACGCCCGCGTTCCCCGTCGCGTCGACCTCGATCGCCTCGGTGCTGAGCGGCGAGGCGGGAGCGCGGGTCGCGCCCAGGCGGTCCGGCAGGTCGGAGCGGCGGTGCAGGGTGACGCCGACCAGCAGTCCGCCCAGCGCCCGCTCCGAGCCGTCTTCGAAGACGACCGCGGTGAGCGCGGACCCCGGGCCCTCGAGCGAGGCGACCGGCCGAGGGTCGATCTCCACCCCGGCCGCCGCGAGGCGCTTCGCGTCCTCGCCGTCGACCTCGCCGCCGTCGCTCAGGAGGCTCACGCTGTCCGACCAGCTGCGCAGCAGGAGCACCCGGTGGACGGCCATCGCGTCGCTGCCGAGGACCGCGAGGTCTTGTCCGCGCACCTCCCAGCCGTGGCAGAACGGACAGTGGAAGACCGAGCGCCCCCAGCGCTCGCGCGCCCCCGGCACCTCCGGGTAGCGGTAGTCCATGCCGGTCGCCAGCAGGACGGTGCGAGCCTCGACCTGCGTGCCGTCGCCGAGCTCCAGCGCGAAGCCGTCCGGCCGCCGCTCGCCGTCCACCGCGGCGACATCGCGCAGCTCGACGTCCGCGTAGGCGGCGAGCTCCTCCCGCCCCGCGGCGTAGAACTCGGCGGGCGGGCGCCGATCGTTGCCGAGCAGCCCACCGATGCCCTCGGCGACGCGGTTGCTCTGCCCGCCGACGTCGAGCAGCAGCGTCCGCCGCCGCGCCCGCCCGAGGACCAGGCCGGCGCTCAGCCCGGCCGCGCCGCCACCCACGATCACGCAATCCCATTCGGACGCCATGGCGCGATGGTCTCCCGCTCGCGTCAATCTGTCAATGTGTCTTGCCGTAATGGCAAGGGCCGAGCAGCATGCGCACAGCGACCGGGATCGCCGCGACCAGGAGCGCGGATCGATCGACCTCCGCGTCCGCCGCCGCCTGCGTGACCTGCGCACGGAACGCGGCCTGACGCTCGCCCAGGTCGCCGAGCGGGCCGGCCTCGACGTCTCGACCCTGAGCCGGCTCGAGTCCGGCAAGCGCCGCCTCACCCTCGACCACCTGCCGGGGCTCGCCGCCGCGCTCGGCGTCTCGATCGACGAGCTGATCGGCGCTCCCCCCTCCTTCGACCCCCGCGTCCGCGGCGAGGCGGTGCGCCTCGACGGGATGACTCTCTGGCCGCTGACCCGCGAAGGCCACGGCGCCGGCCTCACGGCCTACAAGGTCCACATCAGCACGCGCCGCCGCAAGCCGCCGGCGGAGCTCGGCGTCCACGCGGGCAGCGACTGGCTCTACGTCCTCTCCGGCCGGCTGCGACTCGTGCTCGGCGACCACGAGCACCTCGTCGAGCCGGGCGAGGCGGCCGAGTTCAGCACCTGGACGCCGCACTGGTTCGGCGCCGTCGACGGCCCGGTCGAGATGATCCTCATCGTCGGGCCCGACGGCGAGCGCGTCCACCTGCACCGCTAGGCCCGGCGCGGGGAATTTGCGAAGCTCCGCGGGATGGAATGCGTCTGCGGCTGCGGCCGGAAAATCCCCAAGGACCTCGCCGACCGGAACTACATCGCCGCGACCGTGGCGATCGAGCTGCTGGCCTGGGACAAGAACCGGGCGCTGCCGGGGCCGGAACCAGAGGGCCGCGAAGGGCTGATCGCGCGCGGGGTCGAGTGCTACGAGAAGCTGCTCTACTCGCTGCACGGCGAAGGCGGCGGCGACCCGAACCCGGAGTGCAACGCCTGGCTCGACGAGGCGCGAGCGATGCGGGCGAACCGCTCCGACATGACGAAGCGCCGGTTCTTCGGCGGCAACGCGGTGAACGTCAGCAGCGAAGACATGGACCGGCTGGACCGCCGCCACCCGGAGCGGAGCTTCACCGGGGGGCGCGAGGTCCGATCGGAGGAAGCCGCGGCGCCGAACGGCTCCGCGAAAGCGACTGCCACCCACCTCGACGACGATCTCGTCGCCCGGCTCGAGCGCCTGCGCGCGCTCCGCGACGACGACGTCCTGACCGAGGAGGAGTTCGCCGCTGCGAAAGCGCGCCTCCTCGGGGGCGGCTGAGGCTCTATCTAGGCCGGCGCCGGGCCGGTCGAGCGGCGCACCACCAGGCGTGCGGGGAGCACGACCAGGCGCCGCGGCGCGTCGGGGTCCTCGATCGCCGCCAGCGCCATCCGCGCCGCCTCGGCGCCGAGCTCCTCGGCGGGCATCTCGATCGTCGTCAGCGGCGGCGCGATGAAGCGGCTCATCCGCACGTTGTTGTAGCCGACCACCGAGATGTCCTCGGGACAGCGCAACCCTGCCGCGGCGATCGCGTCGAGCGCGCCCACCGCCATCACGTCGGAGGGGGCGAAGACGCCGGTCGGGCGGGCCCGCCCGTCGAGCAGCCCGCTCATCATCCGGCGTCCTTCCTCGAAGGTCGGCGTGACGCTCGTCGGTCCGGGCCCGGGGGTCTCCTCTCCCCCGCCCGCGGCGACCGCGGCGCTGAAGCCCTCGGCGCGGCGGACGAAGGTGTCGATGTCGTCGGGGCCGGCGAGCTGGGCGACCCGCCGGTGGCCGAGCGCGAGCAGGTGCTCGGCCGCGAGCGACGCACCGGTCACGTCGTCGTGCAGCGCCGCGCTGTAGGCGCAGCCCGGCAGCCCACGGGCGGCGAGCACGACCGGGACCTCGGCGCCGAGGAGCGGACCCAGTACCTCGGCGCCGTCGAGGTGGACGGCGGCGGTGATCACCGCGTCGACCCGGCGGCCGACCAGATGACGGAGCAGCCGCTCGAAGCGCTCGCGGTCCTCCCCGGTCTCCGTCACCAGCGGCACGAAGTCGTCGGCTTCCAGCACCCGCGTGGCCCCGCGGATCAGACCGACGCTGTAGGGGTTGTCGTGATTGGCGATGACCACCCCGACGCTCTTCGTCATCCCCCGCTTCAGCCCCGAGGCGAGGAGGTCGCGCGAGTAGCCGAGCTCGGCCGCCGCGCGCCGCACCTTCGCCGCCGTGTCGGAGCCGATCCGCGACGGCCCGCCGTCCAGCGCCCGCGACGCCGTCGACACGTGCACGCCCGCCCGCGCGGCCACCTCTCGCAGCGTCACCTTGCCCCTGCTCACGGGCAATCCTTACCGGGAAACCACCCGTTCAGTCAAACGTTCTTCGGGTGTAGGGACCTACAGCGCGAGCGCCAGCGGCTCCTCGAGCAGCGCCCGGATCCGGGCCAGGAACTCGGCCGCGGGGGCGCCGTAGAGGATCCGGTGGTCGCAGGCGAGGGTGACGCCGAGGAGGTGGGCGGTGGCGATCTGCCCGTCACG
>JBPYFM010000031.1:0-18839 GCA_051986435.1 Solirubrobacterales bacterium
CGCGCATCACTCCGACGTAAGTCCGACTTCGTCACGTCCCTGCGCAAGCTCTCCCACGAAACCCTCACGTCCTGGGCGCCTCATGGGGGTCACAGCCTGCCAGGACCCCCATGAGGCGCCCAGGACAGCCGCAGGCGCCCCGAAGTGGTGTGGACGGCCGGGGCCGCAGTTATGCGGACGGCCCGGCGCGAAGTGGCGCGGACGGCCGGCCCGGCGGGAAGGACGGCCCGCGCCAGTCCCCGACCCGGCCCGCCCCTACGCCTCGTAACTCTCCCCCGGCTCGAGGATCACGACCGTCCCTGCGGCTGCGGCCTCGACGTCGGACTTGAACGCCGCGGCGTCGGTCTCGATCGGCGGGAAGGTGTTGTAGTGCATCGGGATCACGGTGTCGGCGCCGACGAGCTGGGCGGCGACCACGGCGTCGTGGCGGTCCATCGTGTAGTGGCCGCCGATCGGCAGGAGGAGGATGTCGACGGGGTTGCGTTCGGCGATGAGCTTCATGTCGCCGAAGAGGCAGGTGTCGCCGGCGTGGTAGATCGTCTTGCCGCCGATGTTGATCAGCATCCCGGCCGGGTTGCCGATCACGGTGCCGTCGGGGAGCGTGTTGGTGTGCCAGGCGGGCACGAGCTTGATCCAGCCCCAGTCGAAGCGGACGGTGCCGCCGAAGTTCGGGTCGCTGACGTTCTCGACCCCCTGCTCGCCGAGCCAGTTGGCGATCTCGACCAGGGCGACGCACTGGGCGCCGGTTCGTTTGGCGACCGGTATGAGGTCCGCCACGTGGTCAGCGTGGCCGTGGCTGAGCGCGATCACGGTCGCACTCACCTCGTCGGCGCTGGCGTCGGCGATCGGGTTGTTCGGCTTGAGGAACGGGTCGGTGAGGACGACGGCGTCCCCCTCGGTGATCTCGAAGCAGGACTGGCCGTGGAACTTGATCTCCATCTCAGGTGCCTCCATTGGGGTCGGGTCGGCGCGTCGCGTCGCGCTCTACATCGCTGCGCAGCTCCTCGTTCAATGCCCAACCGACGGCAACGCCAACCATCATCCCCATGCGCGCCTCCTCGGCGAGCAGGGCGCGGACCGCGGCGAGCCGCTCGTCCGGGTCGGGCACCGTGGCGGCGCGCAGGGTCTCGTTTTCGTGCGGCTCGCCGAACCAGCCGCCCTCGGCGAGCGCCGCCGCCAGCACCTTCTGCAGCTGCGGCGCGGCCTGGGCGACGACCCGCTCCGCCTCGGCGAAGCGCTCGGCGTCCATGAGCCGCTCGATCGCGGCCTCGAGCTCCTGCTCGTCGGGCACAGGCGGAGCCTAGACGACGGCGAGCTCGGCTCGCCCCGGCGTCTGGCCACCCCCGCACCATCCCTGAGGCGGCGCGGGCCGGCCTCGCAAGGACGCAGGAAGCGAGCCGAGGGGAGCGCACACCAGTGCGTGGACCCGAAGGCGAGCGACCGAGGACGCCGCGAGGCGCCCCCACGCCGCCTCAGGGCTTGTGGTGCAGCGTGGTCGCGGCGAGCCCGGCGAGGCCGCCGACCGCGCCGCCGACCAGGCAGGCGAAGAAGTTCGCGGTCGGGGCGAAGAGCGGCAGCGCGATCAGCACCGCGGCCGCGACCCCCACCCCGATCAGGTCGTACTCTTCGTCGATGGCGCCATGGGACTCGGCGCGCCGGATCGCGAACCATGCCGCGACGGCGCCGAGCGCCATCCCGTTGCCGCCCGCGATCACCGTGACGTCGCCCTTCGCTGCCGCGATCCCCCCCGCGGCGAGCACGCCGAGCGCCCCGCACGCCAAGAGCAGCACCGCGGTCGGCGCCGAGCCGAGCCGCCGCTCCACCCCGGTCGCGAAGATCGCCAGCCCGACCGCGACGACGAACAGGTAGCCGACGTCGATATAGGCGAAGGGCGCCGTCAGGTAGCGCCACCACTCGTCCCCGATCGGCACGATCAGGCCGCCGTAGGTCGACAGCGGGTCCCCGGTCGCCTTCTGGACGAGCAGCAGGATCGCCGAGCCGAGGATCACGGTCAGCGTCGCGTAGGGGCGGAAGGTGTCGGAACGGGCGAAGGTCACCGGCCCGCGGGACGGCCGCGAGGGCCGCGGGATCCGCAGTCGACGGCGGCGCCGCTTCGGCCGCTGGGCCTCGAACTGATCCCCGCGCCGCTCCAGCTTCGGCGCCCGCTTTCGCAGCCGCGCACCGCAATACGGGCACTCCGTCACATACGGACTGACCTCCGAACCGCAGTTCTTGCAGATGACGCTGAGCTCAGTCTCACTCATGGGCTTCATCCGAGGATACCCGCCGGCCGCGCTCCCCATGGTCGATTGCGCTGCCATACTGGCAATCCACCCTTATTCGAGGAGGAATCACAGTGGAGTTGAAGAGCCTGACCGAGCAGAAATCGCTGCTCGCGACGCTTCCGCCCGGCAAACGAGCCCGCCTTTACCGCCTTCTGTATGAGTTCGGTCCGGGTAACGGCACGCTGATGCTGCTGCCGATCGACCAGGGCATCGAGCACGGCCCGCGGGACTTCTTCCCCAACCCCGCCTCCAAGGATCCCGACTATCAGTTCAGCCTCGCCGCCGAGGCCGGGTACTCCGCGCTCGCCTGCCAGATCGGCTTGGCCGAGAAGTACTACCCCGACTACGCGGGGCGCGTGCCGCTGATCCTCAAGGTCAACGGCAAGACCGACATCCCGAGCTCCGCCCAGGCGTTCTCCAGCTGCAACGCGAGCGTCGAAGACGGCGTGCGGCTCGGCGCCGACGCGATCGGCTACACGCTCTACGTCGGCTCCCCGCGCCAGGACGAGGACCTCGCCCAGCTCCGCGAGGTGCGCGAGGAATGCGACCGCTTCGGCATGCCGCTGGTCATCTGGTCCTACCCGCGCGGCGAAGCGGTCGAGTCGAAGGGCGGCCAGAACTCCTTCTACGCGATCGACTACGCGGCGCGCATGGCGATGGAGATGGGTGCCGACATCGTCAAGCTCAACATGCCGAAGATCGACCCGGACAAGGACAAGGATGCCCCGGCGCCCTACAACGAGATGCAGGTCGACCAGCAGGAGGCGATCCGCCAGTGCGTCGAATCGGCGGGCCGGGCGCTGGTCGTCCTCTCCGGCGGCTCCAAGGCCGACGACGAGACCGTGCTGCGCAACACCCGCGAGGTCATGGAGGCGGGCGGCAGCGGCGTCATCTTCGGCCGCAACGTCTGGCAGCGCGAGCACGACGAGGCGCTGTCGATCATCGAGCAGATCAAGGAAAGCCTCCTCGCGAACGTGCGCCGCACGCCGTAATTTGCGGCTTCCTCCTCCCGCCAGGGGGGAGTGACTGCGCCTCCGTCCGCCTTGGGCGGGGGTGAAGGGACGCGGGAGCATCGCGCTGCTGTCGATCGTCGCGGCGATCCTGCTGCGGCCCTGGGACTGGGGCGGCGCGCCTGAGACGGGCGCGTCGCTGCACCTGACCGGGCGCGTGGTGCGGGCGGTGGACGGCGACACGCTCGAAGTGGCGATCGACGGCGGCACGACCGAGACGGTGCGCCTGATCGGCGTCGACACGCCGGAGACGGTGAAGCCCGATACGCCCGTGCAGTGCTTCGGGCCGCGCGCGTCGGCGTTCGAGCACCGGGCCGTCGAAGGGCGCCGGGTGCGGCTGCTGACCGGCGTCGAACCCCGCGACTACTACGGGCGGCTCCTCGCCTATGTCTGGGTCGAAGGCCGCCCCCACGCGCGCTTCCTGGAGGAAGTCCTGCTGCGCCGTGGCCTCGCCCGCACGCTCACCTTCCATCCAAACGACCGTTTCGCGCATAGGTTCGAAGAACTCGAGCAAAAAGCCGCAAGAGCAGGGAAAGGGCTTTGGAATGCGTGTTGAGCCGGTTCGATCATCGGCCTCGTGGAGCGAATAATGAGCCTTGCAAGATCCTTTGCTACGGTCCCCCGCGGCCCTTCCGGGGCCCACACGTTATGAAGATGAAACAGAGCATCTCCCAGTTCGAGTCGGCCTTCGAACAGGAGACTTCACTCGAGCGCCGCCGTCGCGAGCAGCTCCGCCGCCGCGCCGCCAACCGCTCCCGCGCCCGCCGGATCGAGCGCACCCAGCAGTCGGGCACGGTCCGTTTCAGCGTGCTGGCGATCTGCCTCACGGTGACCGTGGTCGTCGTCGCGGTCGCGATGTTCGAGGCGCTGGCGCTCCTGATCTCCTAGTCGCTCCCCGGCCCGACGCCACTCGCGGGACGCCGGACGCCCCGGTTTCAATAGACTCGCCCGCCGATGCCACGACGCTCTTTGAAGCCACAACTGAACCAGATCCGCGCCTGGGTCCACCAGGGCCGTACCGATGCCTGGATCGCCCACCAACTCGAAATCTCGGCGACCGAGCTGCGCGAGTTCCGCCGGCAGTACGAACTGTCGCCCGACGACGAGAACGCCGGCTCCAGCGACATCGACCTGCGCGACGAGATCGAAGCGGAGATCGAAGCCGCCACCGCCGAGGAAGAGGCCGAGGAGGCCGACGCCGAGGAAGAAGGTGACGAGGACGGCGAGGGCGAGGGCACGAGCCGCCCGCGCAAACGTCGTCGCCGCGGTCGCCGTGGCGGTCGCGGTCGCCGCAAGGAGTACGAGGCGACCTTCGACCACGGCGAAGACGAGGGCTACGGCCTCTGGCTCGACGCCTCGGTCAAGGACAACCCCGTCTACGCCGAGCACTGGGCCGGCAACCGCGACGTCACCGTCCGCATCGAGGCCGACCAGATCGTCATCCGCCGCGCCGGCGGCAATGACGACGACGGCGACGACTCCGACGACGACGAGTAGGCGGAGCGCGCGGCGCTCGCCGCCGCGCGGCGCGCGGCGCATGCTCGAGCCCAGCCGGCGCATCGGCGGGTTTGCGCGGGGAAGCTGGCGCCTCTTGCGCCTGCCGGGAAAGCTGACGCCCGGGGCGGCTGATCGGGGGTCCTGGCAGGCTGTGACCCCCGATCAGCCGCCCCAGGTCGGGAGGTGGTGCGGGAGATGCCACGGGTTCGTCAGGCTTTCGTCAGGACTGGGACGAAGCCTTGAGCTTCGCCACGGATCCGTGACGGTTCCGTGCGCGTCATCGAGGCCCCGTGCGTTCTCCTGTTCCTTATGCGCCTCATAGGCGCATAAGGAACAGGAGACGGGTCGCCGGGCCTTGCGGTGTTCGAAAACCGTCCTGTGGGCGAAAAAGGAACACCGCAAGCGTCGCGGCGACCGGACTGGGCGGCGGGCTGGCACGGAAGACGCGCAGAAGGGTCGAGTCGTCTGCCTTTCGTGTCCTTCTCCGCCGTTGCGTGCGTGTTCCTCAACGCCCACTCGCGCGCTGCGTGGATTTCCCGGGCAATGGCACGGGTTATCCACGCCGCGCTCGAGCTTGACCGTGCCAGGGCACGGTGAAAGTCGACGGCCCGGTGGCGGCGCCGGATCGGGTCACGGAAGCGTGCGTCGCTCCTCGCCCCTCCCCGTATGCGACCCGTGCTGCCGCGGATGCCATACCGACCTCAGCCGGCCGAGGGTCGGGATGGCATCCGCGGCACCCGGCACGCCCCCGACGACTGTCGACCAGCGAAATGCTCAGGCC
The DNA here is from genome assembly GCA_051986435.1 of Solirubrobacterales bacterium. Lineage (GTDB taxonomy): Bacteria > Actinomycetota > Thermoleophilia > Solirubrobacterales > 70-9 > VAYN01. The sequence continues at coordinate 5,574 of JBPYFM010000031.1, forward strand.
AACGTGCGCCCGCCCGCGAAGTCGCCGGCGCCCCTGAGGTACGCCCAGAAGGCCGCGTCGGCCAGGATCTGGGCGTCGTCGGCGGCCGCCGGGGCAACGTCGATCGCGATCTGTTGCGCCCAGTCCGTGCCCTCGCCGTAGAGGTCGGCGAGCTGCGCGGCGGTAAAGGTCGGGCCGATTCGGCGTCGCAGCTCGTCCCGGATAGCGCCGACCACGCGGTCGGCGAGGCGGCGCCTGCGCGGGTCGTCGAGCGCCGCGAGCTCCCGCGCGCCCTCCTCCCACTGGTACAGCGCGTTGGCGAGCGGATAGGCCATCGCCCGACTGTACCCACCGATCGCACAAGGAGGCCGACGGGCAAGCCGAGGGGCCGAAGACCTGCCCGAATGTCAGGTCTTCGGCCCCTCGGCCGGGGGATCCGGCGGGAGAGCGTCAGCGCTTGCGCTTGCAGGGTGCGCTGAGGACCGGCGACGTGGGGAGCTTCGCGCCGCTCTGGCCCGAGCATCGCGATCCGCGCCTTGCCGGCCTTCTGGCACGGCGAGGTGCTGTTTTCCAGCAGGCTCTTCTTGCCGCCCTTCATCCGCAGGACGAAATAGGAGATCGGCGCGTCGGGGACCGCCTCGAACGTCGTGCGGATGATCGTCGGCAGGGGGTCGCTATCGGCGGTCAGCCCGGAGCAGAGGATCCTTCGCGGCTTCGCGGGCGGGCGGGTCGCGAAGAAGGGCTATCCGGCGACGACGATCGCCGACATCGCCGCTGCTGCCTCGATCTCCCAGACGACCTTCTACGAGCACTTCGACGGCAAGGCGGACGCCTTGGCCGCGGCCCTCGACTCGAGCGGCTCGCAGCTGCTCGGGGCGGTGATGCCGGCGGTGCGGCGGATCGACGACTGGCGCACCGCGGTGCGGATCGGCTTCGAGGAAGTCTGCGGGTTCTTCGCCGCCGAGCCCGACTTCGCCTCGCTGCGGATGGTCGACGTCTACGGGGCCGGGCCGGACGCCATCGCCAGCCGCGACGCCGCCGGGCGCGAGATCACCACCGGGCTCGTGCGGCCGCCGGGCGAGCTCGGCAGCGCACCGTCGCCGATCGTGCTCGAGGCGACGGTCGGCGCGATCCTCGGCGTCTTCTTCGAGGCGATCCGCGCGGGCAAGGTCGCCGAGCTCCCCCGCCCTGCGAGGTCGCCACCACCCGCGGCCGCGCCCGCTGACCGTGTTGATGGGCCGAAAAGTGCGCTATAGCGTGGTTTTTCGGCCCATCAACAAGAGGTCCGAGGCTGGGGCGGCTCGTTAGCGTGAGGGGGTCTGGGGGATTTCGCGTAGGGGGGCGTTGGACGGTGTGCAACGGGGAGTCAAGGGGCCAGTGACTTTCCAGACCGTGACCTGGCCTTCGCGGAAGTAGGGCTTGACGCCGCCGGCGCCGCGCAGCCAACGGGCCTCGGGTGACGGGATCGGCTTGCCGGGGTGGATGAAGTTGAGGAACGGCGAGGTGACGAGGTAGTCGAGTTCGGCGGCGTTGACGGCTTCGCGGAAGCCCTGGCAGGTCGGGATCGCGTTGAAGGCGCCATGCGGACCGGGTTCGCCGAGGTAGATGACTTCGTTGGAGAGGTCGGGCCCGTAGAAGCCGTAGCCGGCGAAGCCGGCGGTGGTCCCGGCCAGGCCGATGCGGGCCTCGCGGACGCCGCGCGCCCAGCGGTAGGCGTCGTCGAGGTCCATGCCGGGGATCGAGGTGGCGGCGGTCAGGTTGGCGAAGCGGTGGTTCAGGTAGTGGCGCTGGACCGGGTACCCGAGCGCCACCGCGGCCACGGCCAGCGCAGCGAGTGCGGCGGCGAGGAGGCGCATCGGCAGCCCGTCGCGACGCGCCAGCCAGATCAGCGTCGGGACCGCGACGAAGACGATCACGAAGGCCAGGGCGAAGAGCCGGGCCTTGTCGTGGAGCGCATGGTCGGGGCGGTCGGTGACCAGGTAGACGACGGTGAGCACGGCGATCAGCCCCCACTGGCGCTTCGTCCCGTCGAGGAAGCGCGGCAACGGCACCAGCACGAGCGCCGCGAGGAGAGCGGGGATGACGTAACGGATGTTGATCGCGAAGCCGACCGGCGCCCCCTCGGCCCCGGCCGCGCCGAGCGGCGTGAAGAGGTAGGCGACGAGGGCGAAGAGCGCGCAGCCGCCGAGCCAGCGGATCAGCCGGTCGCGGCCGGCGAAGATCGCCACCAGGCAGGCGGCGACGGCGCCGACCAGGATCAGCGGCCAGAGGACGCCGAAGGCGTCGTGGATGCCGGGGACGAAGTAGTGGCGCCAGACACCGGTGTCGGTCAGGTAGTGGGAGATGCTGTAGCCGGGGCGGCCTTCCTGCAGGCGTTCAGGGTGGGGCGGGACGATCGGGCCGAGCTTCGTCACCTCGGGGATCGGGCTGCCGGAGACGATCAGGTTGCGCAGGTACCAGTAACCGCCACCGACGAGGCCCGCTCCGAGCCACCACCCCGCCGCCTTCCAGCGCTTCGCCGACGGGGCGAGGACGATGACCACCACGCTGAGCGCCGCGGCGAAGGCGAAGACGGTGAGGCGGGTGCCGGCCGCCAACCCCACCGCGAGGCCCGCGGCGGCGAGCGGCCAGCCGTAGAGCGCCCGGCGGTCCTCCAGCTGGGCGTTCCAGGCCTCGACCAGGATCGCGATTCCCGCCAGGAGGAGCGCCGCCGCCATCAGGTCGTTCTTGGCCGCGCCCGGCTCGCGCACGACGAGCGTGTGGCAGCCGACCAGGATCGCGGCGACGATGGTCGTCGGGATCCCCCGCCCGTAGGGCCGCCCGACGCAGTAGGCGGCGAGAAAGGCGACCGCGAGCCAGCCGAAGTTGATGAAGAGGCTGAGGGTGTCGCGGCCGATCGCGAGCATGCCGACCGCGTGCAGGAGCTCGGAGTTCTGCGGGTAGAACCAGTTGACGAACACCGTTTCGATGTGGTGCATCCCGGTCGTCGAGTGCGACTGGAAGATGTCCGCCGAGAACGGCATGTGGTACCAGAGCGAGTCGAAGTTGAAGATCCCCGCGTCGAGCGCGTGCTTCGCCGTCACGGCCCAGTCGAAGGTGACGATCGCGATCACGGCGATCCCGACGAGCGAGGCGAGGACGCCGGGGTCGACGCCGCGGGCGGTCTGGCCGCCGCCCTGCCCCTGCGGGACGAGGAAGCGCGCCGCCAGGGCGACGACGACGAGCGCCAGGAGCAGCGCCCCGATGTAGAGCAGGCCGAAGGTGCCGAGGATCTCGCTCACCGCGGTCACCAGCCCGACCGCGGCGGTAACCTCGACGAGCCGCGCCGGCGCGCCCCGCCAACCCGGCAGCAGGCGCGCGCGGAGGAGCCAGGCCGCGTATCCGGTGGCGACGGCGAGGACGGCGAGCTGCGCGGCCCCCAGGAGGTAGGAGCCGAAGCTAGGCACGGGCGCTCAGTTCAGGCCGTGGAGCACGAACGGGGTCTCGCCGTCGGCGATCATCCCCTGCTTGCGCGCGATCCCCTCGACGATCGCCGCCTTGTCCGCCGTCTGCACCGCCTTGTGGAGGCGCTTGTTTTCGCGCAGAAGCTCGTGGAATTCGGCTTTCGCGGCGGTGGTCGACTGGTAGGTCTTGAAGAGGTCGATCGCCGGGTTCAGGTAGCTGTAGGCGACGGCGAAGAGGACCAGGACCAAGGCGATCCGGCCGACCCGATCCCACTTGATGCGGCTCGCGCTGTTGCGGGCAGCAGGGCGTCGGCGAGGTGCGGGACGTCTGGCCATACGGCGTCTTTTGCGGTCGAGCGGCGTTTTCCTCCCGCGGGGCGTGCGTGACCGAGCAGGTCAAGGACGCAGGGAGCGTGGCGTGCTCTGCACGCGAGCGACCGAGGACGCCGAGATGCGAAGTGTCACGCGCGTCCCGCGCGTTGAACGAATGCGTTCAGGCCGGGAAACTCGGCCGCGCCGCCGAGCTCCTCCTCGATCCGCAGCAATCGGTTGTACTTGGCAACGCGATCGGAGCGCGAGGGCGCGCCGGTCTTGATCTGGCCGGCGCCGGTGGCGACGGCGAGGTCGGCGATCGTCGTGTCCTCGGTCTCGCCCGAGCGGTGGGAGATGACCGCGGTGTAGCCCGCCTCGCGGGCGGTGCGGATCGCCTCGAGCGTCTCGGTGAGCGTGCCGATCTGGTTCACCTTGACCAGGATCGAGTTGCCGACGCCGAGCTCGATGCCGCGCCGTAGTCGCTCCGGGTTGGTGACGAAGAGGTCGTCGCCGACCAGCTGGACCTTCCCGCCGATCCTGTCGGTGAGGAGCTTCCAGCCGTCCCAGTCCTCCTCGTCCATGCCGTCCTCGATCGAGAGAATCGGATATTTGGATGAGAGATCGGCCCAGTAGTCGGCCATCTCCTGCGGCGAGAGCGAGCGGCCCTCGTGCTCGAGGACGTAGGCGCCGTCCTTGAAAACCTCGCTGGTCGCCGGGTCGAGGGCGATGAAGACGTCGGAGCCGGGCTCGTAGCCGGCCGCCTCGACGCCCTCCAGCACCGCCTGCAGGGCCGCCTCGTTGGACTCGAGGTCGGGAGCGAAGCCGCCCTCGTCGCCGACCGCGGTGGCGAGGCCGCGCGCGCCGAGGCTCTTCTTCAGCGCGTGGAAGACCTCGGCGCCGGTGCGCAGGCACGCGGAGAAGCTGGACGCGCCGGCGGGGACGATCATGAACTCCTGGAAGTCGACCGAGTTGTCGGCGTGGGCGCCGCCGTTCAGCACGTTCATCATCGGCACCGGCAGGACGCGCGGCTCGCCGCCGCCGTAGAGCTCGGCGAGATAGCGGTAGAGGGGTTGTTGCGAATCGACCGCCGCGGCCTTGGCGGCGGCCAGCGAGACGCCGAGGATGGCGTTGGCGCCGAGGCGGCCCTTGTTCGCGGTGCCGTCGAGCTCGATCATCGTCTCGTCGAGGGCGCCCTGCTCGGCGGCGCGGGCGCCGGTCAGCGCCTTGGCGATCTCGCCGTTGACGTTGGCGACCGCCTTGGTGACGCCCTTGCCGCCCCACTCGCTGCCCCCGTCGCGCAGCTCGACCGCCTCGAACTCGCCGGTCGAGGCGCCCGAGGGGACGGCGGCCATGCCGCGCGCCCCGGACTCCAGCGTGACCTCGACCTCGACGGTCGGGTTGCCGCGCGAATCGATGATCTGCCGGGCGTGGATGGAGGAGATCGTGCTCATAGGACGGCGATCCTATGGGGCCGCGCCACTTCGGCGCGGTCTGCCCGGCCGGGCCTTATTTGCCTTTGCCGGCGCCTTTGGCGGCCGCTTCTTCGGCAGCTTTGGCCGCCGCTTCTTCGGCGGCTTTCTGGGCGGCTTCGGTTTCGGCCGAGCCTTCGGCGCCGGCGGCGCCTTCCGCCGCCCCGGCCGCGCCTTCGGCGCCTTCTTTGGCCGATTTCGACGGTTCTTCGGGCCGCGGACGCTGCACTTTGCGTTCGCCTTCCGGTTCGGTCAGGGTCACCGTGCCCGGGAGCGCGGGTTTGGTCTGCACCACCGGCGCCGGGCATTCTTTGGCCGGCGTTTTCGGATTGGCTTCGTAGCAGGCTTCAGGCGCTTCCGCGGGATGCCCGGTGCCCTTGTAGTTGGCGCACTGTTCGATCACGAAGCCGGACGCGCAGTAGCTGCGGCTGATCCACTTCGACTGGAAGCCCGCGACCCAGTTGGAGAAGAATTTTTCTTCCTTCTGGGCTTTCAGCGTGCCTTCGATCGTGGTTTTGACTTCGTCGAAGGTCTGCACTTTTTCCGGGTGCAGCTTCACGACTTCCAGCAGCAGGTAATTTTTTTCCTGTTTGACCGGGCCGATGAGTTCACCGGTCGCCGCCCCGAAGATGTCTTTTTTCAGCGGTTCCGTGAGGAATTCTTCAGAGATTTCTTTCTGGAGACCGGCCTGCGAAGCGGTGGTCGGCGAGTATTTTTTCGTCACTTTTTTCCAGCCGGCTTCCGAGTTGTCGGCTTCCAGCGCCTTCTGCGCCGCTTCGACTTCTTTTTTGTTTTCGTTCACGATCACGCGCACGTCACGCGACGGTTTTTTCGTGAACTGCGTGGCCTTTTCTTTTTCGTAGTAGGCCTTCAGTTCTTCTTCGCTGAGCGCCGGCGTTTCGCCTTTGATCTTTTCTTCGATCTTTTTGGAGAGGATCTGAAGTTCGATCTTGGAATTCACGTCCGCTTCCGTGAAGTGGGATTTCTTCATGAATTCCTGGAACGCTTTTTCGGTTTTGAAGCTTTCTTTTTTGATTTTCGCGAGTTCGGTTTCGACTTCTTTCGAGGTCACCTTGATCCCGAGTTCTTCCGCCTCGCCGAAGATCCAGGCGCCGTTCAGCAGTTCGCCGACCGCCGATTTGCGGAGTTCTTCCGCTTTTTTGGAGCCTTCTTTCGGCGGTTTTTTCAGGCCCTGCTGAGCTTCCTGCTGTTCGACCGACCGCTTGTAGTCGGCCATGCTGAAGACGCCCTTGTCGCTGGAGACGTTCGTCACCTTGGCGACGTCGCCTGAGGGGACGCTCGGCGCGCCGAGGCCGTCGGCGACCGCGAAGCCCACGAACAGGCCGACCGCGAGGACCGCGAACAGGACCAGGCCGACGCGCTGCGCGGCCCTCCGGCCTCCGCCCTGATTGGCCTGCGGCGCACCTGATTTCTTCGGGCGGCCCCTGCCACCACGTTTATTTCGCCCCGATTTGGCTCCCACCGAGGGGGCAGCATAGTGAAAGTTGCTGTACGGCGGTTAAAGACTCAGGCGACTGCAGGCTCAGCCGCACGCTTGGCCTCGCGCAAGCCCTTCGCCAGGGCCAGCACGGCCTCCAGCCGTTCGTCCGGATCGCCCGGGACGCGCAGCGAGGCGACCTGCTCGCGCCATTCGTAGAGCGCCCCCTCGACCTGCTCGGAGAGAACGCCGGAGCCGGTCGAGTCCAGCTCCACCCCGGTCACGGTCAGTTTGCCGCCGCGGAACTCGACCGCGCGGGCTCCCGCCAGGCCGAGTTCGATCCGCGCCCGCTGCAGCTTCAACAGGTTCTCGGCCTGCGGCGGCAGCTGACCGAAGCGGTCGTCGAGCTCGTCGGCGATCTGGCGCAGCTGGCCTGGCTCGCGCGCGGCGACGATGCGGCGGTGGATGTCGATCTTCGCCGCCTCGAAGGGCACGAAGGTGGCGGGCAGGTAGGCGTCGACCGGGACGTCGAGACGGACCGGCTCCGGCGCCTCCTCGCGCCGGCCGTCCTCGCCGGCGGCGTCGGCCACCGCCTCGTCGATCATCTGGCAGTAGAGCTCGAAGCCGACCGCGGCGACGTGCCCGGACTGCTCGTCGCCGAGCAGGTTGCCGGCGCCGCGGATGTCGAGATCGCGCATCGCGATGCGGAAGCCGGAGCCGAGCTCGGTGTGATCGGCGAGGGTGGAAAGGCGCGCCGCGGCGTCCTCGGTCAACGCCTCGGCACTCGGGTAGAGCATGTAGGCGTAGGAGCTCTCCTTCGACCGCCCGACCCGGCCGCGGATCTGGTAAGCCTGGCTCAGCCCGAGCTGGTCGGCGCGCTCGACGATCAGGGTGTTGGCGGTGGGGATGTCGAGGCCGGACTCGATGATCGTCGTCGTCACCAGCACGTCCGCGTCGCCGCGCAGGAAGGAGAGCATCGTTTCCTCGAGGCCGTGCTCGTCCATCTGCCCGTGCGCTTCGAGGAAGCGGGCGCCCGGGACGAGCCCGCGCAGGCGCTCGGCGACCTCGAAAAGCGAGTCGATGCGGTTGTGGAGGACGAAGGCCTGGCCGCCGCGCTCGACCTCGCGGCTGATCGCCTTTTTCACCAGGTCCTCGTCGTAGGGGCCGACGTAGGTGCGGACCGGGCGGCGGCCCTCGGGTGGCGTCTCGATCACGGAGATGTCACGAAGGCCTGCAAGGCTCATCTGCAGCGTGCGCGGGATCGGCGTCGCCGACATCGCCAGCACGTCGACTTTCAGTTTCAGCTGGCGCAGCAGCTCCTTCTGTTTGACGCCGAAGCGCTGCTCCTCGTCGACGATCACCAGGCCGAGTTCCTTGGCGCGGACGTCGCGCGAGAGCAGCCGGTGGGTGCCGATCAGGATGTCGACCTTGCCCTCCTCGAAGTCGGCGAGGACGGCTTTGGTCTCGGCCGCCGGGCGCAGGCGGGAGATGCCCTCGACCCGGAACGGAAGGTCGGCGAGACGCTCTCGGAACGTCCCCCAGTGCTGCTGGGCGAGGATCGTCGTCGGCACCAGCATCATCACCTGGAGGCCGTCGGCGGCCGCCTTCACCGCCGCGCGCAGCGCCACCTCCGTCTTGCCGAAGCCGACGTCGCCGCAGACCAGGCGGTCCATCGGCCGCTCCGATTCCATGTCGCCCTTGACCGCTTCGATCGCCTCGATCTGGTCGGCGGTCTCGCGGTAGGGGAAGTTCGACTCGAGCTCGATCTGCCACTCGCCGTCGGGCGGGAAGGCGTGGCCTTTGCGCGCTTTGCGCTCCGCGTAGAGGTTCAGCAGTTCGCCCGCCAGCGCGCCCGCGGCTTTGCGCGCCCGCGCCTTCAGGTTCTGCCAGCGTTTGCCGCCGAGGGCCGAGAGCGTCGGTTCGCCGCCCGCGCCGACGTAACGGCTCAGCTTCGCCAGCTGTTCGGTAGGGACGTAGACGCGGTCCTCGCCTTTGTATTCGAGGTAGAGGTAGTCGCGGGTGACGCCGCCGATCTCGCGCGTCTCGAAGCCGGCGAAGCGGGCGACGCCGTGGTCCTCGTGGACGACGTAGTCGCCGACGCGCAGCTCGGAGAAGGCGAGGCGGCCGCGCCCGCCGCCGGTCGCGGGCGTCTCCTCGGCGCGGCGGCGCCGGTGGACGAGGCGGCGGAACGGATAGACCGCGAGTTTCAGCTCCGGCGCGACGAAGCCCTCGCGCAGGCGCGCCTCGGCGAAGGCGAGGCCGGGGTCGGGCGAGAGGTGCCCACCTTCGAGGATCCGCGCCTCCAGGCGATCGAGGCCGTAACGGGCGCGCTCCGCCTCCCCCATCGAGTCGAAGGCGATGACCGTGCGGTAGCCGGAGCGGACCAGTTTCTCCAGCTCCGACTCGGCCTCCTTGATCGACCGGGCCGGGCTCTCGGCGCGCGAGGCGCGGAAGGCGTCGGCGTCGTCCTCGCCGACCGCGGTCAGGGAGAGCGCCGCGCGCGCGGCAAGTGGCTCGGCGACGTCGACGTAGAGGCGGCGCGCGTCCTCGTCCTTCATCGAGGTCGTCGCGTCCTCCCAGACGTCGCGCAGGGCGGGCTCGACGTCCTCGGGCGCGGCGAGGACGACGGACGCGTTCTCCGGCACCAGGTCCAGCGGGGCGCGGAACTGGTCCAGCGGCAGGAGCTCGGCGAGGTCGGTCGCGCCCGGCTCGCCTTCGGCGGCCTCCAGCGCGGCGAGGGCGGCGAGCTCGCGGTGGTCGACGTCGAGCTCCGCGGCCGGGGCGAGCTCCACCACCTCGGCGTCGCCGAGGCTCCGCTGCGTGAAGGTCGAGAACCAGCGCATCGACTCGACCTCGTCGCCGAAGAGCTCCACCCGCACGGCGCGTTCCTCGGTCGCCGGGTAGACGTCGAGGAGGCCGCCGCGGACCGCGAACTGGCCGCGTTCCTCGACCTGCTCGACCCGTTCGTAGCCCGCCGCGACGAGGTCCTCGGCGACGGCCCCGAGGTCCACTTCGTCGCCCTTGGCGATTTCGAAGCCCGCCGGGCGCAGCGAGGCGTCGGGCACCGCCTCGGCGAGGGCGACGGCGGAGGCGACGACGATCGCGTCGGCTTCCCGCGAGAGCGCGTCGAGGGCGTCGATCCGCAGGCCGACGAGGTGCGGCGGCGGGGTGACCGACGAGGCGTAGCCGGTCCCGCGCGAGGGGTAGAAGCGGACGCGGCGCGGCGTCAGGTAGGCGCGCAGGTCGGCGGCGAGGTCGCGGGCGGCGCGGTCGTCGGCGGCGACGAGGAGCGCCGGGCGCCCGGCGAGGCCCCGATCGTCCTCGAGCAACGCGGCCAAGAGCAGCGGCCGCAGCGTCTGCGATGCCCGCAGCGAGATCCCCTCGCCACCGTCGGCGGCGGCGAGCACGTCGGCGGCGAGCGCGTGGACGCGCTCGTTCTCGGCAGCAAGATCCAGCAGTGGGCGAAGGCTCATCGGGCGGTGTTCAGAGGGTCAGGGGCACGCAGGACGACCGGATCGGGCGATCCGGCCTCGTCCCCGATTCTACGAACCCGCGGGCGTCAGCCCTTGACCCTGAAGTGGTACTTCGTCACGCGACCGGTGAGGCCGTTCGCCTTGGCCCGCACGCGGAAGGCGTGCTTGCGCGCCTTCAGGTTCTTGTAGATCCGCGGCGACCTGCACCTGGCCCACCTCGCGCCGTCGAGCTTGCATTCGAACTTCGCGCCCGAGACGTTGGTGACCTTGAACCTGAACTTCGCGGTGGTCGCCGTCGAGGACTTCTTCGGGCGCGCGGTGATCTTCACCTTGGGACGGGCCGGAGGCAGCGCCGGACTCGAGTTGCCAGGGCTGGTCGGCCCACCACCAGGACCCGCCTCTGCTTCTTCCGGGTCGGCGACCGCCGCGACCGGCGCGGAGACTTCGGAGGTGCCGCCTCCGCGACTTGCGGTCGCCGCGACGAGCCCGCCCACCGCCTGCCTGGCGAAGGTCGCCTGCCAGTCTCCGGAGGCGTCGGCCTGCACCTTCGCCAGCTGGGCGCCGAGCTCACCCGGTTCGGCGGAGGCCTTCGCGTACACGCGCACGGTCGCTTCCGGCGCCGCGGTCCCGGCGGCGCTCGACTGCCGGACCGTGCCGAGGGTCGGCGGGGCGATCCCGTTGTAGACCTCCCCTTCGACCGGGTTCCCGAAGAGCTTGATGAACGCTCCGCCGTTGCCGAAGCCGGTGTTGGCGGCGAATTCGTTGCGGATTCCGCGGCGGGCGGACATGGTGATCGCACCGCCTTCCGGCGGCCCGCCAAGGTTCGATTCGACGATCGTGTTCGCTTCGCCGGGCCCGTCGCCGCCGATCCGGTTGTGGTCCGCGTAGGCCTCGAGGTCGATCCCGGCCCATCCCGCCCGGGCGATCGTGTTGCCGGTCACGACGTTCGAGTTGGTTTCGATGACGATGCCCTGGCGCTCCGGTTCCGTGATCGAGTTCCCTTCGATCAGGTCGCCCGGATGTTCGCCTTCTCCATCGGCGACGATCCCGACTTCGCCCCTTTCGATCGAGTTATCGACGATGTCGGCGCGGCCGAAACTGCTCGCGATGCCGATCGCGCCCGAGGCGAGCGCCATCCGATTTGCCTCGATATGCGCGGTCCCGGTCACCCCTTCGGCACAGACGGCGATCCCGGCCCCTTGGGGCGAGGCGGTCGGGCTGCCGTCGGCACCGATCCCGATCGCGTTGCCGGCCGCGGTGAAGTTCTCCGCGCCTTCCGCGTAGATACCGGCCACGCCGCCGACGATGTAGTTCGTCTCGGTCGGAGCAGTCCCGCCGACGGTGACTTCGGGACCGCCGCCGCAGGTGTTGGTGGACTGGACCACCACCCCGTACATCCCTTCGCCGACGGGCGTGACTCCGTCCGCCTCCAGCCCGATGAGATTGCCCCGGATGCGGCTCTGATGGCCGGGACCCGCGGTTTCGCCGAGGATGGCGATTCCGTAGAAGGGCCCCTCGGTCGCGACCACGTTGCAGGCGCCGTCGCATACCGGGGTCGCGGCCTCGGCCGGGGAGAGGACGCCCCCCACTTCCGTTTCCTCGGCCTTCGAGGTCGGTCCGTCGACGATCGCGATGCCGATCACCAGCGTCGCCGGCCCGGCGCCGTCCGGTTCGACCCCGATGTAGTTGCCGAGGATCTTGGTCTTGGCGGCTCCGATGACTTCGATCCCGGTTTCGCTGTGGGTGAAGACGTTGCGCGTCTCCGCTTCGCGTTCGCCGGCTCCGATCGTCGCCCGGTCGGCGCCGGGCCGGAGGACGATCCCCGCAGTTTCGATCGGCGCCGCGGCGCCGGTGGCCGGCAGACCGAACCAGTCGCCGGTCGCGGCGAAGCCTTCCGACCCTTCGAGCACTTCGATTCCGGACTGACCCCCGCCGAAAGCGATGTCTTCGACCGTGACCCCGTCCGCCTGGACCGTCAGGCCGGCGGCGCCCGCGGGAGCCGTCACGCCGACGCTCGGGCCGTCGTAGGAGCCATCGGCGATGGGTTCGCCGGAGATCGTCACCGCTTCGGTGATCGTGGGCAGCGGCGTCGCCGGTTCGATCTGGTGGGTGCCGTCGAAGACGGTGCCCGAGAACGCGATCTCGTCGGGGCCCGAGTTGAAGTTCGCGGCTTCGATCGCGGCGCGGAGGGTGCACTCTTCGCCCGCCGGCGCCCCGGTGTCGCAGGTTGCACTCGGGGTTTTCTGCGGCGCGTCGCCGGCGCTGTCGACCTCGATCGCGGCGGCGGCCGCGAAGGCCGGTAGCGCGGCCGACGCGAGCAGCGCGCAGACGAGCGCCGCAAGCGCGGCGAGATGGACACGGCCTCGCAGTACCCGCGTGTTTCCCTCGGTCACGGCGCGCAAGGTACCGAGCCGGGGCGGATGCGTCCGCGAAAACTGCGGGGACGTTCGTCTACTCGGGGAAGCCGAGGCCGCGCACGTGCTCGACCTGGCCGGCGCCCTCGGCGGCGGAGCGGCCCTCGACGTCGTCCCACTCGTGCAGCATCCGCTTCAGGCGGGCGACCGCCTCGGGCGGGTGGACGGCGACGGCGGCGGCCAGCTCCAGGGCCGCTTCCTCGGTGCCGGCGGCCGGGGCGACGCGGTTGACGAGGCCGAGGCGCAGCGCCTCGTCAGCGCCGATCGTCCGCGAGCTCAAGAGCAGGTACTTGGCGGCGGCGAGGCCGCAGAGGGTGACGAGGCGGGCGGGGCCGACAGGCACCCCGAGGGCGGCGCCGGGGAAGCGCATCCGCAGGTTCGAGCCCCCGACCCGCATGTCGCAGGCGACGGCGATCTCCGCCCCGCCGCCAACGACATCGCCGTGACAGGCGGCGATCGTCGGCTTCGGGAAGCCGACCACGGCGTCGTAGAGGTCGGCGAAGAGCTGCATGCGGCGGACCTTGCCCTCGTCGTCAAGTTCCTCGCGCACGTCAGCCCCGGCCGAGAGGCCGAGGTGGTCGGCGGAGCTGAAGACCAGCACCCGCACGGCCTCGTCGCCGCGGGCAACGGCGAGGTGCTCAAGCAGCTCGACCAGCATCTGGGTGTTGATCGCGTTGCGCGCCTTGGGCCGGTTGAGCCGGATCAGCGCCACCCCCTGCTCGTCGACGGAGTAGCTGG
>JBPYFM010000032.1:0-10557 GCA_051986435.1 Solirubrobacterales bacterium
CGTGACGAGGTCCCACCTCCGTCACGGATCGGTGACGGATCGGTGGGACTCCCGTCGCTCTCCCGTGACGCCCCCGCGTCCATTCCTCCACTCATCGAAGACCCGGCCCTCTCGGCCACGGCCACAGCCTGCCCGGGCCGTGGCCGAGAGGGCCGCGTCCCTTTCCTCGTCCCTCGGCCGTCCCTCGCCACCCGCCTCTGCCGCCCCCCGAGCCCTACCGAACCACGTGCCCCGAGTCGTCGGTGACCCGGCCGATGCGCGCTGCGCCGGGGTGGTGCCGGCGCAGCATGTCGAGGGCACGGGCCTCGTCGATCTCGGGGACGACGATGCAGAAGCCGCAGCCCATGTTGAAGACCTCGTGCATCTCCTCGTCGGAGACGGCACCGCGCTCGCGGATCAGGTCGAAGATCGGCTGCGGGGGGAGGGGGGCGTCGATTTCGTAGCCGACCGGCGCCGCGAGGCGGAGGAGGTTGTTGACGCCGCCGGAGGTGATGTGGGCGAGGCCGCGGACGTCGAGGTCGGAGCGGAGGAGCTCGACGATCGGCCTGACGTAGATGACGGTCGGCTCGAGGAGGGCCTCGCCGAGTGGGCGGCCGAGGCGGCCTTCCGGGTCCTCGCCCAGGTCGAGGCCGTCGAGGGCCTTGCGGGCGAGGGTGTAGCCGTTGGAGTGGAGGCCGGAGGAGGGGAGGCCGATGATCGAGTCGCCCGGGGCGACGCGACGGCCGTCGACTATGGCGTCGAGGGCCACGGTGCCGAAGCAGGCGCCGGAGACGTCGACGCCGTGGACCATGTCGCCGAGCTGGGCGAGCTCGCCGCCGGGGATCTCGATCCCGGCCAGGGTCGCGCCGCGGGCGAGGCCGACGCCGATCGCCTCGCAGACCTCCGGGTCGGCCCGGTCGATCGCGATGTAGTCGAGCATCGCCAGCGGCTCGGCGCCGACGCAGATCACGTCGTTGACGTTCATCGCCACGCAGTCGATGCCGACGGTGTCGAGCTTGCCGAGCGCTTCGGCCAGCACCAGCTTGGTCCCGACCCCGTCCGTCGAGAGCGCGATGCCGAGGTTCGGCGCCACCTCGATCACGCTCGCGTAGTGGCCCGGCAGCGGTACCTGCGCCGAGGGCCGGCCGAGCTCGATCTTCCCCAGCGCGCGCACCAGCCCGGCTACCGCCGAGTCGGCGGCGCCCTGGTCGACCCCGGATCGCGCGTAGGCGTCGCTCATCGCGTCGATTCTTTCAGTCGCTCGGCAAGGTCGGCAGGCGGCTCGTAGCGGTGGGCCCTGCCGCCGGGCCGCCGGACGAGCAATTCGCGGCCTGCGAGGTCCGCGAGATCGGAGCGCGCCGTCTCGTGGGTCACGCGATGGCTCGCCGCGTGAGCGTCGTAGGTGTAGAGGTGATCTGGGTGCCGGACCGCGTGGCCAAGCAGCGCGACCTGCCGGCCATTGAGGCCATCGAAACCGGCCAGACGCGACTCGGCGTCGCGTTGCTCGGCGATCTTTCGTTGCAGGTAGTCATGGAGATCGTCGATCGCCCGCTCGATCACGCCGAGCTGGTGGATGAGGAAGTAGGTCGTGTCGCCGCCGTCCGTCTCGGTCTCCAGGAAGGCACGCTCGTACTGCGCCGGCGCTTTCCGGATCAGGCGGGAGATCGGCAGGTACTCGGCGAGCCAGTACCCCCGCTTGTGCATCTGCCAGAAGAACAGGAGGCGCGCGGTGCGCCCGTTGCCGTCCTCGAACGGATGGTCATACGCGAGCCAGAAGTGGAGCAGGATCGCCCGGACGACCGGGTGGACGAAGCGGTCCTCGTCGTCGGCGTTGGCGAAGGCGCATAACGCCTTGAGCCGAGCCGGCAGTTGCTCCGCCGGCGGAGGCACGTGCACCGGCTCCTGGCCCTCGTCCCGATCGAAGATGGCAACCCGGTCCTCACCCGGCCTCTGCAGGCGACCCGCCGCCGCGGGATCGTCCAGCGTCCCCTCGGTCACGACACGGTGGAGCTCGAGCACCGCCTCCGGAGTGAGCTCGGCACCCATCTCCTTGATCAGGCGGATGGCGCGGTAGTTGTTGGCGATCATCAGCTCGCTGCGATCACGCGGCTCGCGACGGCTCCGCAGGAGCTCCTTGGCGACCGCGCGAGACGTCGTCGCTCCCTCGAGTTGGCTGGAGCGGATCGCCTCCTCCATCAGTGAGTTGACGAGGAACCTTCTCCCTGCCTGCCGCTCGGAGGTCACGACCTCGTCCGTCGCGACCTCGCCTCCGCATCGCTGGTCGAGGTGGTGCAGTGCCCTGTGGACGGAGTCGGGAAGCGTGTAGCCGAACGGCTTGCCGTCGCGATCGGTCAGAGGAAGAAGCCGGGTGGCCTCCTTCCGCGCCAGCTTGACCTTCAGCCACCACTGCTCGCTGCTCCATGCGGCGGGCGGGGGCAGGTGCCGCAGCTTGTCCCAGTGCAGGTAGCGGGCTTCCGGCTCCGGCGGAGGCCCATCGACGACTTCTAGGAGTTCGTCGAACCCGAGCTGCTTGGAGATCTGCGTCGTGGTGGGGGCAGGCTCGACGTACAAAGCTCGGACTCCAAATCAATTCCAAGTTTCTTCAGATTTTGGAATTGTAACCCGGGAATCCAAGCTGATTCCAAATCTCGCAAAGCTTTGGAATTGGCCTCTCTCTGAATCAGCGACGGCGCAACTTCGCCAGCACCACGCCCGCGAGCCCCGCGCGGTAGGCGGCGTAGGGCCACAGCGCCCGGTCGCGCTCGACCAGGCCGATCAGGCGCTGGGAGGCGAGGGTGGAGGCGAAGGAGGCGCCGATGCCGACCGTCAGGGTGCGGCGGAGCTCCGGGGTCGTCCCGCGCTTGGCCAGGCGGACGCCCTTGAGGCCGGTGGCGCCGACGATGATCGGCAGGGCGATCGTGCGGGAGAGGAGGTTGGCCTGGGCGCGGGAGAAGCGGCGCCAGCGGGCCGCCGCGAGGGTGACGCCGTTGCGGGAGACGCCCGGGGCGAGCGCTGCCGCCTGGGCGACGCCGAGGACGAGGCCGTCGGTCGGGGTCGCCTCGCCGCGCCCACGCAGTTGCGGCCGTCGGTCGGCGACGACCATCGCCGCCGCCCCGGCGAGGAGGCCGAAGGCGGTCGTCCGCGGCCCCCCCAGGCGCCCCTCGATCTGGCGCTCCCAGCGGTAGCCGACGAACGCCGCGGGGGCGAAGGAGAAGGCGAGGAGGAGGGCACGGTCGAGGTCGAACTGGCGCAGCTCTTCGACGATCAGCTTGCGCTGGCCGATCAGGAGGGCGGCGGCGGCGCCGGTGTGGAGGGCGACCTCGAAGCTCTTGCGCACCTCCGGGTCGATCCCGTCCCAGTCCCAGCCCAGGAGCCAGGGGAGGAGGACGATGTGGGCGGAGCTGGAGACCGGCAGGAGCTCGGCGGGCCCCTGCACGATGCCCAGCGCGAGCGCGCGGCGGACCGGCAGTCGCCCTTCGCTCAAGCGTCCGGAGGGGTCGTCGCGGGGTCGGCGGGGTCGCGCGTGACCCGCTTGTAGATCCAGTAGGCGGCGAGGACGACGATCGCCGCCACGACGATGTAGTCGAGGATCGAGAGGTGTTCGCGCCACTTTTCCCATTCGTCGCCGACCGCCCGCCCGAGCAGGCCGAAGCCGATCACCCAGGGGAGCGAGCCGAGCGCGGTCAGCCAGGTGAAGCGCCAGAACGGCATCTTCGCCAGCCCGGCGGGCAGCGAGATGAACGCTCGCACCAGCGGGATCAGCCGGCAGACGAACACGGTGACGTCGCCGTGGCGTTTGAACCAGCCGTCGACGCGCGCGAGTTTCGCCGGGCTGACGTGGATCACCTTGTTGCGTTCCATGAAGTCGACGCGGCCGTAGTAGCCGATCGCGTAGGTGAGCCAGGAGCCCGCCATGTTGCCGAGGAACCCGGCGAGGAAGATCGCGATCAGCGAGTGGTGGCCTTCGGAGACCGTGAAGCCCGCGAACAGCATCACCGCCTCGCTCGGAATCGGGATGCAGGCCGAGGCCGCCCCCATCAGGAGGAAGATGCCCCAGAGACCGGTGTCGTCGATCACGTTGACGCAGAATTCGACGATCGGCCCGGTCAGGCTGGCCGTGGGAATGAGCATGGCAAGGTGCATGCGGCGCCACACTCTAGCCCGATCCTTAGGAACCACCCGTAAACTCGGCCCTTCATGCGCCGGTTGAACCATCCCGTCTACCGCAGTCGGGTGGGCCAGATAGTCGCGGACGCCGCCCTCGTCGCGCTGGCCTACTTCCTCGCCTTCCAGCTGCGGTTCCTCGACGACCCGCACGGCTGGCCGCATCGCTACGAGGTGCTGTTCGCCCAGTCGGTCGGCTTCGTGATCGCCGGCAAGCTGATCGTCTTCGCGCTCGGCGGGCTCTACCAGAAGTGGTGGCGCTACGTGAGCGGCCGCGACTTCCTGCTGATCCTGCGCGCGGTCGCCATCTCGAGCGCCCTGCTGGTGATCGCCTTCGCCGTGATCCAGCCCTTCCACCATCGGCTGCCGCGCTCGGTCGAGGTGATCGACTTCATGCTGACGCTGATCCTGATCGCCGGCGCCCGCCTGCTGGTGCGGCTGATCGTCGAGCGCCCGTCGAAGGGCGACCGGGTGCCCAGGCACGAGGTGCTGATCGTCGGCGCCGGCTCCGGCGGCCAGATGGTGGTGCGGGAGATGCGCCTGAACCCGGCCCTCGGCGCCACCGCGATCGGCTTCGTCGACGACGACCCGCGCAAGCGCGGCATGCGGATGGTGGGCGGCGTCAAGGTGCTCGGCTCCACCGACGAGATCGAGCCGATCCTCGACGAGACCGACCCCGACGAAGTGATCATCGCGATCCCCTCCGCGCCGGGCACCCTGCGCGCCAAGGTCGTCGCCGCCTGCCGCGAGCGCCGCATCCGCGTGCGCACCCTGCCGACCGTGTTCGAGCTCCTGCGCGGCGGCGTCCAGCTCTCCAAGCAGCTGCGCGAGGTCCAGGTCGAGGACGTGCTCGGCCGCGAGCCGATCGTGGTCGAAATCGACCGCGTCGGCGCCTACCTGCAGGACAAGATCGTCCTCGTCACCGGCGCGGGCGGCTCGATCGGCTCCGAGCTCTGCCGCCAGATCGCCCGCGTCGACCCGCGGCTCCTGGTGATGCTCGACCACGCCGAGGACAACCTCTTCGAGATCGAGCGGGAGATGCTCGACGAGCGCCACTTCACCAACGCCGAGTCGGTGCTTGCCGACTGCCGCGAGCCGCACCGGATGATGGAGACGATGCAGCGCTTCAAGCCCGACGTCGTCTTCCACGCCGCCGCCTACAAGCACGTGCCGCTGATGGAGGCCAACCCGCTCGAGGCGGTCCGCAACAACGCGATCGCCACTCGCACCACCGCCGAAACCGCGGCCGCGGCGAGGGCCGAGCGCTTCGTCCTCGTCTCCACCGACAAGGCGGTCAACCCGCAGACCGTGATGGGCGCCTCGAAGGCGATGGCGGAGTGGATCGTCGAGGCCGCCGCCGACCGCCATCCGGGCACCCGCTTCGCCTCGGTCCGCTTCGGCAACGTGCTCGCCTCCTCCGGCAGCGTGGTGCCGATCTTCCGCGGCCAGATCGAGCGCGGCGGCCCGGTCACCGTCACCCATCCGGAGATGACCCGGTACTTCATGACGATCCCGGAGGCGGTGCAGCTGGTCATCCGCGCCGGCGACCTCGGCGCCGGCAAAGGCGACGTCTTCGTCCTCGACATGGGCGAACCGGTGAAGATCGTCGACCTCGCGCACAACATGATCCGCCTCGCCGGCTACGAGCCGGAGACCGATATCGCGATCGAGTTCACCCAGCCGCGCCCGGGGGAGAAGCTCCACGAGGTCCTCTTCAGCGAAAACGAGATCCCGCAACCGACCGCCGCAAAACGGATCAACCGGGCGGTCCGGACCGCACCTCTGGACCCGAATTGGGTCGATTCCACGCTCACCGAGCTGGAACGCATGGTTCTGGCCGGGGATGAGGCTAATTTGGCGGAACGGGTCGTAGACCTCATCGCCTCCCCGGGCGGAGATGCTACGAAGGTCGTGCTGGACGAGTAGCCTTCCGCAACTTTGCTGCACACCGTCGAAAGAATCGGCTCCTTCGCGGGCCTGGCGTCCTTCCTGGGGCTGGCTGTGTTCGCCCTGCTCCTGTTCGCCCACGGGCGCGACATCCGTCGGCTGCGCGACTGGGCGGGCTCGGCGCCCGAGCGGGAAGCCGAGCGGATGGAACAGACGCAGACCATCGCCGCCCAGCGCGCGGAAGAGCTGCGCGAACTGGAGGAAACGCGGACGGCGGAGCACGAGGCGATCGAGCAGCGTGAGATCCGGCGGCAGCGGCGCGAGGAAGGGCTCCCCGAACAGACGCGTGGCGAGCGCATCCGGGAACGCTTCTCCGGCTTCGGCGAAACGCTGTCGCGGCCGGCCCTGCTGGCGGTGCTGTTCGTCGTCTTCGTCCTCGTCGTCGGCGGCGTCGCCTATGCGGTGCTGAACGACGGCGGCAGTGACGAAGCCAAGGGCGGCAACCACCACCAGAAGGGCGGCGGCAGCGGCAAGGACGCGAGCGCGTCGAAGCAGGTGAAGCCCGACGAAATCGAAGTGGCGGTGCTGAACGGCACCGAAGCGACCGGGCTGGCCGCGACCTGGGGCGACAAGCTCGAAGGCAAGGGGTTCGAAGTCGGCGCGATCACCAACACGACGTCGACGTTCGAAAACTCGGTCGTGATGTTCGAAAACGGCGCTGCGCCGGAAGCCAAGCAGGTGGCCAGACAGCTGCAGATCCACAAAGTCCAGCCGATGACCGCCGAAGTCTCCGGGGTGTCGAACGGAGCGAAGGTCTCTGTGGTGGTCGGCGAGGACAATGCCCCGGCGGAAGGTTGACGCGGCGGCGATCGTCTTCGCGCTGCTCGTCGTCGCCACCCTCGCCGCCTTCGCCTACGCCCAGCGGGTGAAGCGCGACCCGCTGCTGCTCGACCGGGTCCAGATCGGCCCCAAGAAGTCGAACTCCTTCATGCCACCCTGCGAGCCGATCAAGCTGAAGTTCCGCACGACGACCTCGAACGACGGGACGGTCGAGGTGATCCGGCCGGGCGGCGAAGTCGTCGCGACGCTCGCCCGCCACACCTTCCTCAAGCGCTACAGCTACCACACGTTCCACTGGGACGGGACGAACGAAGACGGGATCCTCCAGCCGCCCGGCCGCTACAAGCTGCGGGTGATCCTCGAAGACGAAGAACGCAGCCTCACCGCCCCGGGGACGATCCGCCTGCAGAAGGCGCCCGCCTACAAGCACTGCGCCGTCGGCAAGACGAAGGGAAGCGGTTGAGCGACTTCCTCTCCGGCGCGGGGCTGCTGATCGCCGCGGTCTGCGCCGCCGCCTCGATCCTCCTGCCCGCCGGCCGGACGCGTTCGGCGGCGATGCTGACGGCGCTGATCCTCTTCCCGGTCCTGATCCTCGGCGACCAATGGCACAACCACCAGATCGTCGAGCTGCGCCACCACGAGGCGAAGGCCGCCGCCGCGATCGTCGTCGGCGTCGTTCTCGTGGTCGTGCTGGCCTGGGTGTTCCGCCGGTGGCCGGTGCTGATGCCGCTGGCGATCATCGGCACCCTCCCGTTCCGCATCCCGCTCGAAGCGGGCGGGGAAACGGCGAACCTGCTGGTGCCGCTCTACGTCGTCATCGCCGCGGGCGTGGTCGCGTCGATGTTCCTGCCGCCGCCGGCGGAGCGCCGCCGGCCACGCTGGGTGGCGAAAACGCTGGCGGTCTTCGTCGTCCTCTACGCGCTGCAGGCGCTCTACTCCGAGGACTACTCCAAAGGCCTGCAGGAAGTCTGCTTCTTCCTGGTGCCGTTCACGCTCGCCTACATCCTGCTGCGCGAGCTGCCCTGGGACCGTCGCCTGCTCGTCTGGGCGCTGATCCTGGTGACCGGCGAGGCGATCGCCTTCGTGCTGATCGGCAGCGTCGAGTACCTCAGCCGCAGCCTCTTCTGGAACCAGGCGGTGATCCGCTCGAACGAATTCCACACCTACTTCCGGGTCAACTCGGTCTTCTGGGACCCGAACATCTACGGGCGCTATCTGGCGCTGGTGCTGGTGGTGGCGAGCACCGCGATGATGTGGATCCGCGAGCGGCGCGCCTTCTGGCTCCTATGCGGGGCGATCCTGGTGCTCTGGATCGGGCTCGCCCAGACCTTCAGCCAGTCGAGCTTCATCGCCCTGCTCGCTGGCCTCGCGGTGCTGGCGGCGCTGCGCTGGTCGTGGCGGTGGACGCTCGGCGTGGTGGTCGTCGGCGTCGTCGGCGCCTCGCTGGTGGTGATCCTGATCGGCGGCAAGGGCTTCGACCTCGGCCGCATCAACCTCGACACGTCCGGACGGGCCCACCTCGTCTCCGGCGGCGCCGAACTGTTCTCCGAACGGCCGCTGTGGGGCTACGGCTCGGGCTCCTTCCAGACGGCGTACAAAAACCACCTCGACGGCGACAAGGCGCCGGTGACGATCTCCCACACCGAGCCGGTCACGGTCGCCGCCGAGCAGGGCCTGATCGGCCTTGCCGCCTACGTCGCCCTCGTCGTCGTCTCGCTCTGGACCATGGGGGCGGGGCTCTGGGCGCGCGGCCCCGACCGCGACCCCCCGCACGTCTTCATCGCCCGCGCCGCGATCCTCGCCGCCTTCGTCGCCCTGCTGGTCCACACGATGGCCTACGCCGGCTTCTTCCAGGACCCCATCACCTGGGTCCTGATGGCGATCGGCGCGTCGCTGGCGGCCTCGCGCACGGGCGCGCCCCGCCGCGGGGCGCGGGCGGACGCAATCCCCGACGCCGCCTAGGCTTCCCGCGTGTCCGGCTATCTGAGGCGCCTGGCGACGACCGGCGCCGCCTACACGGCGGCGAGCATCTTCTCGAAGCTAATCGCGGTCGCGCTGCTGCCGCTCTACACGCGCCACCTCACCACCGGCGACTACGGCGCGGCCGAGATCCTCTTCGCCGGGGTCGTCACCGCCAGCATCGTCGTCAGGCTCGGCCTGATCGAGGCGGTGCTGCGCTTCTACTACCGCGAGGACGAGGACCCCGACCGCATCGTCGGCACCACCTTCTCCGGCCTCTTCTGGTTTGCCACCGTCGGCGCGCTGGTCCTGCTGCCCTTCGCCGGGCCGCTCGCCGAAGCGTTGCTCGACCCCAAGACCCCGGCCGAACTGCACACCGGCACGGAGCTGACCCGGATCGCGATCGGCGGCCTCTGGGTGGCGACGCTGTTCGAATACCTGCTGACGCTCTACCGGCTCGACGAGCGGGCGCGCGCCTACTTCATCACCACGATCACCAACGTCCTCGCGACGATCGCGCTGACCGTGATCCTCGTCGTCGGGGTGGGGGACGGGGCGCGCGGCCTGCTGCTCGGCTCCTACGTCACCGGCGCCGCCTTCGTCCTCGGGCTGATCTTCGAGCAGCGCCGGCGGCTGACCCTGCGGGTCGACCCGCCGCTGCTGAGGCGCCTCCTGCGCTTCGGCCTGCCGACGATGCCCGCCGAGGTCAGCCTCTACCTGCTGAACTTCGTCGACCGGCTGATCATCGTCCACTACGTCGGCCTCCCGGAGGCCGGCATCTACTCGGTGGGGGTGAAGTTCGCCCAGGCCGTCAACGTGCTCGTCCGCGGCTTCCAGCTCGCCTGGCCGCCGCTCGCCTACTCGATCCGCGACGACGACGAGGCCCGCCGCACCTACGCGCGGATCATCACCCTCTTCCTCGCCGGCTGCACCTGGCTGGTCGTCGGCCTCTGGCTCCTCTCGCAGTACCTGCTGCGCATCTTCGCCGCGCCCAAATTCTTCGACGCCTACGAAGTCGTCGGCCTGATCGCCGCCGCGGTCACCCTCTACGCGCTCTACATGGTGATGGTGGTGGTGCTCGGCCGGACCGGGCGGACCGAGTTCAACCTGCCGGCCGCGCTCGCCGCGCTCCTCTCCAACGTCGCCCTGAACCTGATCCTGGTGCCGCCGCTCGGCATCGTCGGCGCGGGTCTCGCCTTGGTCGGCTCCTACCTGGTCGTGGTGGCGCTGATGTACTGGTTCACCGAGCGCCTCTTCCCGGTGCCCTACGAGTGGGCCCGCCTCGCCCGCGTCCTCTTCGTCGCCGCGGCCCTGGTCGCCCTCGGCGACGTGGCGCTGCCGAGCTCGGGGTTCGCCGGCCTCGTCGCCCGCCTCGCCCTCGGCCTCCTCTACCCGCTCGCCCTCTTCGCGACCGGTTTCTTCAGCGACGAAGAGCGCGGCTGGTTGGCCCGCCTGCGCCACCCCGGCGAGGTGATCGCGAGCTTCGCCGCGATCCGCGCCCGGCCCGCAGCCGTCGACGGGGATCCGGGCGAGGTCTACGAAGCTGAGCGCATGGACGAAGACTCGCGGTTCTAGGGGCGAGGCGGCCGTTCGGCGCACCTCGGGCCGTCCACACCACTTCGCGGCGCCGGCGGCTGTCCTGGGCGCCTCATGGGGGTCCTGGCAGGCTGTGACCCCCATGAGGCGCCCAGGACGTGAGGGGTGCGGGGGAGAGCCGGTACAGGGACG
>JBPYFM010000033.1:0-2529 GCA_051986435.1 Solirubrobacterales bacterium
ATCCGGTCGAGGTAGTTCTCCAGCTGTGCGACCGCGCGCTTCATCACTTCGGCCGACTGCAGGACGAAGGGCAGGATCAGTTCGCCCGCGCCGAATTTGTCGCCGACCTCCTTCATCGCCGGCAGCAGCACCTCGTTCAGCGTCGGCACCGCGCCGATCTTCTCCACCGATTTGTCGATCCACTCCTCGACGCCGTCCTTCTTGCGGCGCAGGATGTGCCAGTGGAGGGCCTTCTCGGGCTCCATGCCCGCGGTCGGGTCGGCGGCCTCGGCTTCGTCGTCTTCGCCCTTCGACTCGAAGTGGGCGATGAACCGGGCCAGCGCGTCGTCGCGCCGGTTGAATACGAGGTCATTCGTGAGCTCGCGCTCCTCCTCGGGGATCTCCGAGTAGGGCGTGATGTGGTTCGGGTTGACCATCGCCAGGTCGAGCCCGGCCTCGACGCAGTGGTGCAGGAACACCGAGTTGAGGACGGCGCGCGGCCGCGGGCTGATCCCGAAGGAGACGTTGGAGACGCCGAGCGAGGTCTTCACGCCGGGGATCTCCGCCTTCACCCGGCGGATGCCCTCGATCGTCTCGATCGCCGAAGGCTTCCACTCCTCGTCGCCGGTGGTCAGCGTGAAGGTGAGCAGGTCGAAGATCAGCGATTCGCGGTCGAGGCCGTGCTCGTCGCAGGCGATCTCGACGATCCGCTTGGCGATCTCCACCTTGCGCTCGGCGGTCTTCGCCATCCCGACCTCGTCGATGGTCAGCGCGATCAGCGCCGCGCCGTGTTCCTTGGCCAGCGGCACCACGAGGTCCGCCTTCGCGCGGCCGGCCTCGAGGTTGACCGAGTTGACGATGGCCCGGCCGGGGATCTGCTCGAGCGCCGCCTTGATCACCTCGGGTTCGGTCGAGTCGACCTGGATCGGCGCCGGCTGGGAGAGCGAGATCCGCTTCACCACCGCGGTCATCTGCTCGTCCTCGTCCTGGCGCTCGGTCAGCGCGACGCAGACGTCGAGCACGTGGGCGCCGCCCTCGACCTGGTCTTCGGCGACCTGCACGAGCCCGTCGTAGTCGTCGGCCAGCAGCAGTTCCTTGGCTTTTTTCGAGCCCTGGGAGTTGACGCGCTCGCCGACCAGGGTCGGGCGCGGCTCCTGCACGAGCGGGGTGGAGGTCATCATCGAGGAGATCTCGATCGGGCCGCGCCCGGGGCGCGGGGAGGCGGGTCGCGCGTCGCCGACCCGCTCGCGGATCGCACGGATGTGTTCCGGGTTCGTGCCGCAACAGCCGCCGACGATGCCGACGCCATAGCGCTCGACGAACTCGCCCAGGGTCGCGGCCAGCGGCTCCGGCTTTTCCGGGAAGATCGTCTCGCCGTCGGGGCCCTGCAGCGGCAGGCCCGCGTTCGGGATGCAGTGGACCGGCAGCGAGGAGGTCTCGCCGAGGAAGCGGATCGCGTCGCGCATGTCCTCGGGGCCGGTCGAGCAGTTGAGGCCGACGACGTCGACGTCGAGCGCGGTCAGCGTGGTGAGGACCGATCGGATGTCGGTGCCGAGCAGCATCTTGCCGCCGTTCGGCAGCAGCGAGACGCTGATCTGCAGCGGCAGCCTCTTGCCGGTGTCCTTGAAGGCCTGGCGGGCGCCGAAGATCGCCGCCTTCACCTCGAGGATGTCCTGCGCGGTCTCGATGATGATCAGGTCGGCGCCGCCTCGGACCAGCCCGGTTGCCTGCTCGGCGAAGACCTCGGCCAGGCGGCCGAAGGAGATGTTTCCGAGGGTCGGGTCGGTGGAGGCGGGCAGGAAGCCGGTCGGGCCGATCGACCCCGCCACGAAGCGGTCCGGGCCCGCCGCCTTGCGGGCGATCTCGGCGGCCTTGGTGTTGATCTCCAGCGTGTGCTCGCCGAGCCCCCACTCCTCGAGCTTCAGCCGCGAGCCCTGGAAGCTGTCGGTCTCGACCACGTCGGCGCCGGCCTCGAGCATCGAGGTGTGGACGCCTTCGATCACGTCGGGCCGGTTCAGCACCAGCGCCTCGTGACATTTGCCGAGCAGGCCGCCGTAGTCCTCCTGCGTGAGGTCGAACTGCTCGAGGGTCGCGCCCATGCCGCCGTCGAAGACGACGACGCGCTCCTTCACCGCCGCTATGTAATCGCGCTCCGCCATGAACCTTCAAGGCTACCGAGCGCGCCAACTGTTCCTTTCGGTCGTCACGCGACCGTAAGGAACAGGAAGGGCGCTCAGCCGCGCAGACCGAGGCGGCGCTTCCAGTCGCGGGCGTTGATCAGCTGGGCGATCCGGGCGATCAAGCCGCGTTTGCCGCGGCTGTAGGGGTACCAGGTCGGTTCCCGCTTGCCCGCGAAGCGGGTGATCACCAGCGACTCGGTGCGGCAGAACTTGCGGATGCCCTGGGCGCCGTGCCGGTAGCCGATCCCCGACTCCTTCCAGCCGCCCATCGGCACGTCGGAGGCGAAGTAGTTGATCAGCACGTCGTTGACGTTGACCGCGCCGCACTCGACCCGCCGCGCCACCCGCTCGGCGTGGTCGCGCTCGCCGA
>JBPYFM010000034.1:0-24066 GCA_051986435.1 Solirubrobacterales bacterium
GTGAGTCCGACCGCCTCACGTCCCTGTACCGGCTCTCCCCCGCACCCCTCACGTCCTGGGCGCCTCATGGGGGTCACAGCCTGCCAGGACCCCCATGAGGCGCCCAGGACAGCCGCCGGCGCCGCGAGGTGGTGTGGACGGCCCGCCGAAGTGATGTGGACGGCCCCCGAGCCCCGACCTAACCCCGCGCTCCGCTAGCCTCCTCGCCCATGCGAACCGACGACATCTTCTACGACAAAGACGCTGACCTCTCCAACCTCTCGGACAAGACCGTCGCCATCCTCGGCTACGGCTCCCAGGGCCACGCCCACGCCTTGAACCTCAAGGACTCCGGCGTCCAGGTCGTCGTCGGTCTGCGTCCCGGCTCGTCGAGCCGCGCCAAGGCCGAAGAGCACGGGCTCGAGGTGCTCGACGTCGCCGAGGCGGCGAAGCGCGGCGATGTGGTGATGATCCTGCTGCCCGACGAGAGACAGGGGCAGCTGTGGCGCGAGGAGATCAGCGCCGGGATCGAGCCGGGCAACCTGCTGCTCTTCGCCCACGGCTTCGCCATCCACTTCGGGGAGATTGAGCCGCCCGAGGGCGTCGACGTCGGCATGGTCGCGCCGAAGGGCCCGGGCCACCTGGTCCGCCGCCAGTACGAGGAAGGCAACGGCGTGCCCTGCCTGATGTCGGTGCACCAGGACGCCTCTGGGACCGCGCACGACGTGGTGCTCGCCTACGCCTCGGGCATCGGCGGCGGCCGCGCCGCGGTGATCGAGACCACCTTCAAAGACGAGTGCGAGACCGACCTCTTCGGCGAGCAGGCCGTCCTCTGCGGCGGCGCATCGGAGCTGGTGAAGGCGGGCTTCGAGACCCTGGTCGAGGCCGGCTACGACCCGCGCCTCGCCTACTTCGAGTGCCTCCACGAGCTGAAGCTGATCGCCGACCTGATGTACGAGAAGGGGATCCGTGGGATGGAGTACTCGATCTCCAACACCGCCGAGTACGGCGACCTGACGCGCGGCAAGCGCGTCATCGCGGAGCCCTCGCGAGCGGCGATGAAGGAGATCCTCGGCGAGATCCAGTCCGGCGAGTTCGCCAAGGAGTTCATCGCCGAGAACGAGTCAGGCGGCAAGAAGTTCGACGAACTGCGCCAGGCCGGCACCGACCACGAAATCGAGAAGGTCGGCAAAGAGCTGCGCGACATGATGCCCTGGATCGACCAGGGCTTCTAACCGCCGCTCTCGACCAGGTTCCCGTCGCGGCCCACGTAGCCGCCCTTGCCGCCCACGCAGACGTAGACCGCCTCCTCGGAATCGCTCAGGTTCCGCAGGCGGCGGTGCGTCGGCGCGTCGACCCAGGCGAGGCCGCCCGGCCCCAGCTCGCGCACCGAGCCGTCGCCGAACTCGATCGCCACGCGGCCGGCGTGGACGAAGTAGAGCTCCTCCTGCTCCTCGTGGTAGTGGAGGTTGGTGGCGTAGGCGGGCGGCAGCACGATCGCGTTGACGCCGAAGGCGCCCACTCCGAGCGCCGGGCGGATCTTGCGAAAGCCCGGCCCGGCGCCGAGATCGTCGAGGTTGGCGACGGACCAGCCGTCGCCGCGCTCGACTTTCTCGTAGGCCTCCTCGCTCATGCCGCCGGGGCCGCCGGGGGCACGTCGCCGGGCGCGGGCGGAGCGGCCACGGCGGCGGAGCTGCCCTTGGCTTTCTCGATTCCGATCGGCGGATACTCGTCGGTCAGCAGCGCCAGATAGCCGTAGACCCGCGCGTAGAAGCTGTTGCAGAACGTCATCGCGGTGTTCAGCTGCTCGGGCAGGTAGCCGCGGAAGACGATCGTCAGCCAGGCGATCACCGCGATCCACTGATGGGCATAGCTCACCGCGTAGGAGACGATCAGCATCGGTAGCGCGAGGATGATCCGGAAGAAGGCCTTGAGCCGGCTCTGGTGCTCGGCCCGCGGCGCGACCTCGACCCGGATCGGGTACGCCGGGTCGTCGGAGATGCCGAACGGCGGCCACTCGTCGGTCTGCAGATACAGCCAGGCCGAGACGCGGACGAAGTAACGGACGAAGCCCGCGTTGAGGTTGTAGAGGCCTTCCGGATAACGGCCGAGGATCACGACGGCCACCCACGCGAAGAGGTGGGTGAAGGCGGCCACGGTGTAGTAGACGATCGCGACGATGAGCCACGGGATCGCGAGGATGATCCGGAAGAACGTCGTCGCACGGTTCTGTTCCGGCTGAAAGTCGGCTTCATAGGTGACTGGGTACATCTCTCCCCCTAAATGTCTCGGGTCGGTAACCGGGCAACTGCCTTGGGTCAATAACCTGTCGCCTCATGGCGACCACTGAGAACATCGTCTCTATCCCGTCGGACCTCAAGCCCGGGGACGGGCGTTTCGGCTGCGGCCCGTCCAAGGTCCGCCCGGAGGCGCTCGCCAAGCTGGCCGAGCAGTCGCGGCTGATGGGCACCTCGCACCGCCAGGCGCCGGTCCGCGACCTGGTCCAGCGCGTCCGCGAGGGCCTCTCCGAGCTCTTCGCCCTCCCCGACGGCTACGAGGTCGCGCTCGGCAACGGCGGCACCACCGCCTTCTGGGAGTCGGCCTGCGCCTGGCTGATCCGCGAGCGCTCCCTGCACCTCACCTACGGCGAGTTCTCGCAGAAGTTCGCTAAGGCGGCCAAGCTGGCGCCGTTCCTCGGCGATCCGATCCTGGTCGAGGCCGAGCCGGGCGACTCTCCCGCGCCGCGCGGCGACGCCGCCGCCGACCTGATCGGCTGGGCCCACAACGAGACCTCGACGGGCGTCATGGTGCCGGTCGAGCGCCCCGCCGACGCGGGCGACGCGCTGGTCGCGATCGACGCCACCTCAGGCGCCGCCGGGCTGCCGCTCGACGCCTCACAGGCCGACGTCTACTACTTTGCCCCGCAGAAGGGCTTCGCCTCCGACGGCGGCCTCTGGCTCGCCGCCCTGAGCCCCGCCGCGATCGCCCGCATCGAGGAGCTCGACGGCGCCGGCGACCGCTGGCAGCCGGAATTCCTCTCGCTCGCCGTCGCCCTCGACAACTCGCGCAAGCAGCAGACCTACAACACGCCCGCGCTCGCCACGCTGATCCTGCTCGACGACCAGATCCGGTGGATGCTCGGCCAGGGCGGCCTCGATTGGTGCGTGTCGCGGACGAGCGACTCGTCCGGGCGCCTCTACGGCTGGGCGGAGGCGAGCGAGTTCGCGCGCCCGTTCGTCGCCGATCCGGCGAAGCGCTCCCTGGTCGTCGGCACGATCGACTTCGACGACGACGTCGACGCCGCCGCGATCGCCAAGGCCCTGCGCGCGAACGGCATCGTCGACACCGAGCCCTACCGCAAGCTCGGCCGCAACCAGCTGCGCATCGGCATGTTCCCCGCGGTGGAGCCGGACGACGTCGAGGCGCTGACCCGCTGCATCGACTGGATCGTCGAGAACGTCGACGGCATCCGCGCCGCCGGCTAGGGTCCCGCGCCCGATGAAGGTCCTCGTCAAGGAGAAGATCGCCGACACCGGCGTGGAGCTGCTCCAGTCGCGCTTCGAAGTCGACCTCGGGCTCGACATGTCCGAGGAGGAATTCCGCGCCAAGCTGCCGGAGTACGACGCGATCCTGATCCGCAGCGCCACCAAGATGACGCCGGAGCTGATCGACCTGGCGAGCAACCTGAAGGTGATCGGCCGGGCCGGCACCGGGGTCGACAACGTCGACATCCCGGCGGCGACGCGACGCGGGATCATCGTCGCCAACGCGCCCGAGTCGAACTCGGTAGCCGCCGCCGAGCACACGCTGGCGCTGGCCCTGGCGCTGTTCCGCAACGTGCCCCAGGCGCACGCCTCGCTGGTCGCCGGGCGCTGGGATCGCTCCAAGTTCAAAGGCGCCGAGCTCTACGGCAAGACCCTCGGCGTGATCGGCTTCGGCCGCATCGGCCAGCTGGTCGCCAAGCGCGCCCAGAGCTTCGACATGGAGGTCGTCGCCTTCGACAAGTTCGTCTCCGCCGAGCGCTTCCGCGAGCTCGGCGTCGAGGGATGCGAGGAGCTGACCGACCTGCTCGGGCGCGCCGACCTGGTCACGCTCCACACGCCGCGCACGCCGGAGACCGAAGGGCTGATCGACGCCGAGGCGATCGCGGCGATGAAGGACGGCGCCCGGATCGTCAACTGCGCCCGCGGCGAGCTGGTCGTGCTCGACGACCTCCTCGCCGGGCTCGAGTCGGGCAAGCTGGCGGGCGCGGCGCTCGACGTCTTCCCGGAAGAGCCGTTCACCGAGCACCCGATCTTCCAGCGCGGCGACGTCGTCGTCACCCCGCACCTGGGCGCCTCGACCGCGGAGGCGCAGGACCGCGCCGGCGTCGTCACCGCCGAGCAGGTCACCGAGGCGCTGACCGGCGGCGTCGTCACCAACGCGGTCAACATCGCCGCCGTGCGCCCGGAGGAGATGGAGGCGCTGGCGCCGTTCGTGCCGCTCTGCGAAAAACTCGGGCGGCTGGCGCAGGGGCTGGGGGACGGCTCGGTCGACCGGGTCGTGGTCGAGTTCCGCGGCAAGCTCGCCTCCTACGACACGCGGCTGCTGGGGATCGCGGTCCTCGTCGGCATCCTCTCCGGCAACACGGAGACGCCCGTCAACCTCGTCAACGCGCCGCAGATGGCGGAGGAGCGGGGGATCGAGCTGACCGAGACCAAGGACTCCAGCTCCGAGGACTTCACCGAGCTCGTCACCGTGCGCCTCGGCTCGGGCGACGCGGCGGTCGAGGTCGCTGGGACCGGGGTCGGTCCGAGGAACGAGCCCTACCTGGTCTCGGCCTGGGGCGAGAGCTTCTACCTGCCGTTCGCCGAGCACATCACCGTGTTCCGCTATGCCGACCAGCCGGGGATGATCGGCCGGGTCGGGACCGCCTTCGGCGAGGAGGACGTGAACATCGTCTCCGCCGCGGTCGGTGCCGAGCAAGGGGGAGGGGGCGATGCGGTGATGGCGCTGACCACCGACGCGGCGGTCCGCCCCGATGCGCTGCAGAAGATCCTTGGCCTCGACGGTTTCTCGGTGGGACGCTCGGTCGATCTCTGACCGCAACGTCGGCGTAAAAGGCTTGTTACGAGGAGCGATGAAGCGCCTCGCCGTGGTTCTTCTCGCCGCCCTCGTCGCGGCCGTCTCGATCGCCGCTGTCGCCTCCGGCGCGAAGACGCACATGCGCCGCGCCGCCGCGACGGAAGGGACGGTCAACCTCGCCCTCGCCGGCACCCCCGGGGAAGACCGGATCACGATCGAGCTCTCGGCCGACGGCCGCACCTACGAAATCGAATCGGCGACGCCGCTCGAGGTCGGCGGCACCGTCTGCACCCACCCAGGGAAACGCCCCGAAGCGCTCGCCTGCGAAGCGACCGCGATCGCCGGCTTCGAAATCAACACCGGGGCGGGCGACGACGTCGTCACGCTCGGGCGCACCGTCCCGGTCCCGGCGACGATCTGGGGCGGCGAAGGCAACGACGTGCTCACCGGCGGCGCCGGCAACGACAAGCTGGTCGGCGGCCCCGGGAACGACGAACTGAACGGCCGCGGCGGCAACGACCTGCTCATCGGCGGCCCTGGCGACGACGTCCTCAACGGTGGTCCCGGCGAAGACAGGCTGATCGGCGGCCCCGGGCACAACGTCCTGCGCCCGTAGGGCCTGTCCCGGCGACGTTCACATCGCGCCCCTGTCGGTGCGCTACTCTGCCTCGTGGAAATGGCCTTTCCGCTGAACAACCTCGCGCTTCTCCTTCTCCTCCCCCCTCGGGGGGAATAGCGCTGGGCGGCGCGATAGCCGCGAGAGACAAAGGCCATTCAAGACTTAGAGAGAAGGAGAGGTCCGATGGGACCGAACGACACCAATCGCGTTCAGATTTTCGACACCACGCTGCGTGACGGCGAGCAGTCACCCGGCATTTCGCTCAACGCTGCCGAGAAGGTCGAGATCGCGCAGCAGCTGGCGCGCCTCGGCGTCGACATCATCGAGGCCGGCTTCCCGATCGCCTCGCCCGGGGACTTCGAGGCCGTCCAAGCGATCGCCCGCAAGGTAGAGGGCCCGGTCATCTGCGGACTGGCGCGCACCCACAAAGCCGATATCGACGCCGCCTGGGGAGCGGTCAAAGATGCCGCGCGGCCGCGCATCCACACCTTCATCTCGACCTCCGACATCCACATCAAGCACCAGATGAACACCGACCGCGAGGACGTCAAGGGACAGGCCAAGGCGGCGGTGTCCATGGCCAAGGCCTACTGCGACAACGTCGAGTTCTCGCCGATGGACGCGAGTCGCTCGGACTTCGAGTTCACCGCCGAGGTGCTCCAGATCGCGATCGATGCCGGGGCGACGACGATCAACGTCCCGGACACGGTCGGCTACGCGACGCCGGAGGAGTACGCGGCGATGTGGCGGACCTTCTACGAGCTGGTCCCGGATCTCCACAAGGTCACCACCTCGGTCCACTGCCATGACGACCTGGGGCTGGCCGTCGCCAACTCCTACGCCGGGGTGATCGCCGGCTGCCGGCAGGTCGAGTGCGCGATCAACGGGCTGGGCGAGCGGGCGGGCAACTGCTCCCTGGAGGAGATCGCGATGCTCTTCCAGGTCCGCGAGGACGTCCACGGCTTCACCACCGGCATCAACAGCCGCGAGATCGCCCGCACCAGCCGCCTGGTCAGCCGCCTCACCGGTTACCAGGTGCAGCCGAACAAGGCGATCGTGGGACGGAACGCCTTCGCCCACGAGTCGGGCATCCACCAGGACGGGGTGCTGAAGGAGCGCACCACCTTCGAGATCATGGACGCGACCGAAGTCGGCTTCGAGTCCAACTCGATCGTGCTGGGCAAGCACTCCGGCCGCCACGCGCTGAAAGACGCGCTGGAGCAGCTGGGCTACAAGGTCGAGGGCGGCGCCCTCAACTCCGCCTTCAAGGCGTTCAAGGAGGTCGCCGACCGCAAGAAGCAGGTGACCGCGCTGGACCTGGAGGCGATCGTCTCCGACGAGATGCGCGACCGCGCCGACGCCCACGAGCTGGCCTCCTTCGAGGTCACCGCGGCGAGCGGCAAGGAGCCGCTGGCCCGGATCGGCGTCACCCTGCCCTCGGGCGAGGAGGTCGTCGGGGAGTCCAACGGCGACGGCCCGATCGACGCAATCTTCCGCGCCATCCAGAAGGCCGTCGGCACCGAGAGCGAGCTGGTCAAGTACACGGTCGAGGCCGTGACTGGGGGAGAGGACGCCCTCGGCGAGGTGACCGTCCAGCTCCGCACCGACGGCGTCCTGGCCTCCGGCTCCGGCGTCGCCACCGACATCATCGAGGCCAGCGCCCGCGCCTACCTGCGAGCGCTGTCCAACAGCCTCGAAGGCGCCGCCACCCGCGAGGCCGAGGCCGCCACCGCCGAAGCGGCCGTCGAACGCACCGGTCCGTAGCCAACCCGCCACAAAGGCGCCGGCAAATCGCCGAAATCCGCGCACCACAAGTGCGCATTTCGGTGCCAAGGTCCGTCCCATGTCCGGACCGTCTGCAACTGAACCCGCTATCCGGGAACAAATGCAGACGGTGCCGGACCGGCGCGTGGCCGAGATTGCGAGGCGGCAGCATGGGGTTGTGGGACGGGGTCAGTTGCGTGCTCTTGGGCTGACCTCGAGTGCCATCGGGAGACGGGTCGAGGCCGGTCGCCTCCATCCGCTCCACCGGGGTGTCTACGCGGTGGGGCATACGGCGATCACTCGGCAGGGGCGGTGGATGGCGGCGGTGCTCGCTTCCGGCGACGGGGCGGTGCTCAGCCACCGGTCGGCGACGGCGCTCTGGGGGATCTGGGGGTCGGGGACGGGGGAGATCCACGTCACGGTGCCGAGGAAATCGCGCTCGCAACGGTCCATCCGGCGCCACTTCTCGGCGCTACCCGGTGACGAGCTGGAGGTCCGCGACGGCATTCCGGTCACCGCGGCGTCCCGGGCGATCCTCGACCTCGCCGGCGAAAAGGGCGAGGCGGCCGCCGAGGCGGCGCTCCGAGAGACGGAATACCTCGGGATCTACGGCCGTGTCTCGTTGCCTGCGCTCCTCGAGCGCTATCCGAAGCACCCCGGCAGGCACGCTTGTCGCGAGGCGCTCGAGCGGGTGCGCGACGACCCGGGAGGACGCCTCCGAAGCTCCCTGGAGGAACTGTTCCTCCCCTTCCTCGATGCCCACCACATCCCTCGCCCGCGACTGAACGCCTGGCTCACCGTGGACGAGGAGACCTACCAGGTCGATTGCTTCTGGTCAGGAGCCCACCTGATCGCGGAGCTGGACGGCTGGAAGTCCCACGGCACGAAGCGAGCCTTCCGCAAGGACCGTCAGCGCGACCGGCGTCTCGGGGCGGCCGGGTACCGAGTGGTGCGGATCACCGAAGACCAGATCCGGACCGAACCAGCCGAGCTTGCTGACGACTTACGAGCGTCCGTGATAGCGTACGCACCGTGGCAACGGTAGCGCCGCCATCACCACCTCCCGTCGGCCCCCGCATCCGCGCCCTGCGCGACGCGATGTCACTGTCCCTGCGCGATCTCGCGGACCGCTCCGGCGTCTCCGCCCAGATGCTGTCGCAGGTGGAGCGGGGCGAGACCTCGCCGACGCTCGCGGTCGCGGCGAAGATCGCCGCCGGGCTCGAGCTGACGCTGTCCCAGCTGCTGCGCCTCGACGAGGGCCGCCACGTCGCGATCTCCCGCGCCACCGACCGGCGCCAGAGCCGCCGCGGCGGCCACCGCATCGAGGAGCTGACCCCGCCGCTGCCCGGACAGCGCGCCGACGTGTCCCTGCACGTCCTCGACCCCGGCGCGACCACCGGCGGCGCCGCCGACCCGCCGATGCACGAGCCGGGCAGCCGCGAGACCGCGGTCGTCCTGGCCGGAGACCTCGCGCTGGTCATCGAAGGCGAGCGTCACGAGCTTCAAGCGGGCGACAGCGTCACCTTCGACGCCGATCTCCCGCACCACTTCGAGAACGAAGGAACCGACCCGACCCGCTTCATCGCGGTGATAGCCGCCGGACTGAGGAGGAGCTAGTCGTCCCCGGACGCGGGAGCGAGCGAGCGAGATTTCCGGTGATGATGAGCGCGAACGAGCGAAAGCAGAGGAGGCGACGCCTGAAATGAAGAACATGTTCGAAAAGATCTGGGAGCAGCACGAGGTCTCAGAGGGGCTGATCTACATCGACCTGCACCTGGTCCACGAGGTCACCTCGCCGCAGGCCTTCGACGGCCTGCGGATGGCCGGCCGCCAGGTCCGGCGCCCGGACAAGACGCTGGCCACGGCCGACCACAACACGCCGACCGACGGCACGATGGCGGCGCGGCTGATCGCCGACGAGCTCTCCCGCGTCCAGGTCGAAACCCTGGAGCGCAACTGCGAGGAGTTCGGCCTGAAGCTCTACAGCCTCGGCTCCGACCGCCAGGGCATCGTCCACGTGATCGGCCCGGAGCTCGGCGTCACCCAGCCGGGCATGACGATCGTCTGCGGCGACAGCCACACCTCCACCCACGGCGCCTTCGGCTCGCTGGCCTTCGGCATCGGCACCTCCGAGGTCGAGCACGTCCTCGCCACCCAGTGCCTGGTGCAGAAGCGCCCGCGCACGATGCGGATCAACTACGCCGGCGAGCTGGGCGCGGGGGTCACGCCCAAGGACCTGATCCTGGCGACGATCGGCAGGCTCGGCACCGGCGGCATGACCGGATACGCGGTCGAGTACGCGGGCCCCGCGATCGAGGCGCTCTCGATGCCGGGCCGGATGACGATCTGCAACATGACGATCGAGGGCGGCGGTCGGGCGGGCATGATCGCCCCCGACGAGACGACGTTCGACTTCGTCCGCGGCAAACCGGGGGCGCCGCAGGACTTCGACGCCGCCGTCGCCCGCTGGAAGGAGCTGCCGACCGAGGCCGGCGCGAGCTTCGACCAGGAGGTCGACGTCGACGCCGCGGCGATCTCGCCGATGATCACCTGGGGGACGAACCCGGGCATGGTCGTCCAGGTCACGGAAAGCGTTCCCGACCCGGCCGCGATGGAGTCCCCGGCCGACCGCGAATCGGCCGAACGCGCCCTCGCCTACATGGGCCTGACGGCGAACACGCCGATGACCGAGATCGCCCCGGAACGGGTCTTCATCGGCTCCTGCACCAACAGCCGCATCGAGGATCTGCGCGAGGCCGCCGAGATCGTCGACGGCCGCAAGGTCGCGAGCTCGGTCCGGGCGATGGTCGTCCCCGGGTCCCAGCAGGTGAAGAAGGCCGCCGAAGAAGAGGGGCTCGACGACGTCTTCCGCAGCGCCGGCTTCGAATGGCGCGAGGCGGGCTGCTCGATGTGCCTCGGCATGAACCCCGACATCCTCGACGAAGGGGAGCGCTGCGCCTCGACCTCGAACCGCAACTTCGAGGGGCGCCAGGGCAAGGGCGGACGCACCCACCTGGTCAGCCCGAAGATGGCGGCCGCCGCCGCCGTCGAGGGCCACTTCGTCGACATCAGAGATTGGAGCTAGAGAATGCGACCCATCGACGTGATCGAGGGCAAGGTGTCGGTGCTCGACCGCAACGACGTCGACACCGACCAGATCATCCCCAAGCAGTTCCTGAAGCGGGTCGAGCGGACCGGCTTCGGCGAGTTCCTGTTCTACGACTGGATCCGTGACGGCGAGATCGAGCTGGAGCCGAACCCGATCCTCGTGGCCGGGCGCAACTTCGGCTGCGGCTCCTCGCGCGAGCACGCCCCCTGGGCGCTGGAGGACTTCGGCTTCGAGGCGATCGTCGCGCCCTCCTTCGCCGACATCTTCTACGCCAACTGCACGAAGATCGGGCTCCTGCCGGCGATCGTCGACGAGGCGCACTGCAAGGCGATCGCCGCGGCCGGGGAAGCGCGGATCGACGTCGACGACGAGACGATCGACTGCGGCACCGCGGGCGTCTTCCCGTTCCAGGTCGAGCCGGACGTCAAGCACCGGCTGCTGAACGGGCTCGACGACATCGGCATCACCCTCCAGAACGTCGCCGCGATCGACGAGTACGAGAGCTCGGGCCGCGCGATCGGCCCGGTGACCACGGCGATCTGATGGCGCCCGTGGGGGAATGGGACGCGACCGGCTACCAGCGGGTGTCGGTCCCCCATGAGGAGTGGGCGGCGGCGCTGATGGAGCGCCTGCCGCTCTCCGGCGACGAGACGGTGCTGGACGCCGGCTGCGGCACCGGCCGGGTGACGCGGATGCTGGTCGAGCGCCTGCCCGCGGGCAAGGTCGTCGCGGTCGACGGCTCGGCGGCGATGGTCGAGAAGGTGGGGGAGGTGCTGCGTCCGGGCGACACCTCGTTCGTCTCCGACCTCACCGCGCTGGAGCTGGACGAGCCGGTCGACGCGATCGTCTCGAGTGCCGTCTTCCATTGGATCACCGACCACGGCGCACTGTTCGCGCGGATGCGCGCGGCGCTGAAGGAGGGCGGCCGGATCGAGGCGCAGTGCGGCGGCCAGGGCAACATCGATGAGTTCCGGCGCGTCTCCGGTGAGGTCGTCGCCCGCGAACCGTACGCGGCGCACCTGGATGCGGCGGGCTTCGAGGAGCCGTGGTTCTACGCCGACGCCGAGGAAACCGAGGAGCGCCTGCGCGCCGCCGGCTTCACCGGCGTCAAGGCGTGGCTGCAGCCGTGGGACGTCGTCCCGCCCGACCCGCGTGAGTTCATGCGCACGCTGATCCTGAAGCCGCAGGTCGACTCGCTTCCGCGGGAGCTCCACGAGCAGGTGCTCGACGATGTCGAAGCGGCGGTCGGCGATCCGTTCACGCTGCGCTACGTGCGCCTCAACATCTCCGCCGTCGCGGCCTGAGTAGAGTGCCGCCGGATGCCTGACGCACCCAACATCGTCGTCCTGCCCGGCGACGGCATCGGCCCCGAGATCGTCGCCGCGACGAGGGAGGTCCTCGACACGATCGGCGAGTTCGCCTACGACGAGCGCCTGATCGGCGGCTCCTCGATCGACGCGAACGGCGTCGCGCTGACCGACGAGGTGCTGGAGGCCTGCAAGGCCTCCGACGCGGTGCTCCTCGGCGCCGTCGGCGGCCCCAAATGGGACACGACGAACCCCGACGACCCGCGCCCCGAGCAGGGCCTGCTCGGCCTGCGCAAGGGGATGGGCCTCTACGCGAACCTCCGTCCGGTGCGCCCGAGCCCGGCGCTGATGGGCGCCAGCCCGCTGCGCGAAGACCGCATCTCCGGCACCGACCTGCTGGTCGTCCGCGAGCTCACCGGCGGCATCTACTTCGGCAGGTCCGGCCGCGACGGCGACGCCGCCTTCGACACCTGCGAATACGACGCCGCCGAAATCGACCGCATCGCCCGCGCCGCCTTCGAGGCCGCGCGCCGGCGCGCCGAGGGGTCCGGGAAAAAGCCCAAGGTGACCTCGATCGACAAGGCCAACGTGATGGAGACGTCACGGCTCTGGCGCGAGGTCGTGACCCGCGTCGCGCCCGACTACCCCGACGTCACGCTCGAGCACCTGCTGGTCGACAACGCGGCGATGCAGCTGGTCTCGCGCCCCGCCGACTTCGACGTGATCGTCGCCGAGAACCTCTTCGGCGACATCCTCTCAGACGAGGCGGCGATGCTCACCGGCAGCCTCGGGATGCTCCCGTCGGCCAGCCTCGGCGCCGAGGGCACGCCGGGCCTCTTCGAGCCGGTCCACGGCTCGGCCCCCGACATCGCGGGCAAGGGCTCCGCCAACCCGCTGGCGACCTTCCTCTCGGCGGCGATGATGCTGCGCCACGGCCTCGGCATGGCCGAGGAGGCGGCGCGGATCGAGGCGGCCGTCGACAAAGTCCTCGAAGACGGCCTGCGCACCCCCGACCTCGCCGGGGGGCCCGCCGCACCACCGCCGATGGTGGACGTTCCCCCCGAGGTCGAGGTCGGCACCGCGGAGATGACCGCCGCGGTGATCCAGGCGCTGCGCCAGGACTAAGGCGCGGTCACGGCCCAGACGCCGGAGGCGGCGAAGTTGCCGACGGCTCCGTTCGCACCTTTCGCGGTCAGCATGACGCCGAGGCGGCTGCCTTCCGTGGTCAGCGCGGTGGCACCGGCGCCTTCCAGGTTGGTTTCGGTCGTCAGGTAGACGCAGACGACGTTCGCCGCGGCCGCGGGCGTGTTGTTGTTGGCACCGAGGCCGGGGCACGAGCCGTTGCCTTCGCCTTTTTTCAGCACGACCACCGCGGCCGGGTTGGCGGCGAGGGCCTGCTGGAAGGTGATCGAGCCGAAGGCGCTCGCGTCTTCGCCGCTTTCCTTCGTCCCGCCGAGGCTGAAGACGCCCCGCTCGGTCTGACCGGTCGCCAGGTTTTCGACGTTACCGAGCACGCCCGCGGCGAGCTTTTCCTTGGTCACGGCGCCGTTGGCGATCTTTTCCTTCGTCACCGCGGAATCCGCGAGATTCCCGGTCGCGATGCCCTTTTCGGCGATTTTCGCCGCCGTCACGGCCTTGTTGTTGAGTTTGTTCGTGGTGACGACGTTGTTCGCGATCTTTTCCGCGTTGACGGCGCCGGCGGCGATCTTGCTGGTGCTGATGATCCCGGCGCCGAGGTTGCCCGGCAGCACGGCGTTGGGGCCGAGCTTCCCGGCGGTCACCGCCATCGGCGCGATCTTGCCGCTGGTCACGGCCTGCTTGCGGATCGCCTTCGCGGTCACCGCGCCCTTCTTGATCTGATTCGGGCCGACGCTGTTCTTGGGCAGCCCCGCTGCCACCGCGGCGCCTCCCAGGGCGATGAACAAGGCCAGCGACGCGATCACGTTCGCGTAGCTCAGCCGGGGCAGAAAACGCTTCATCCTGCTTCCTCCTTTTGGGTCTTCGAAGGTGCTTTCATGCACTTGGTTCCAACACCTTCGATCCATCGGGCATAATCCCCCCAACATGGACGCCTGTGATTTGATTTGGAAGAACGGCGAGTTCGTCCCCTGGGACGACGCCAAGGTGCACGTGCTGACGCACGGCCTGCACTACGGGACCGGCGTCTTCGAGGGGATCCGTGCCTACGAGACCGAGCGCGGCGCGGCCGTCTTCCGCCTTCCAGAGCACCTCGACCGGCTGCAGCAGTCGGCCGAGCTCTACTACCTGCAGATGCCCTACAGCCCCGAGGAGATGCGCGCTGCGACGAAGGAGCTGATCTCCCGCAACGGCCTCAGCTCCTGCTACGTCCGCCCGCTCGCGTTCCGCGGCTACGGCGAGATGGGCCTCTACGCGAACTCCGCGCCGATCGACGTGATCATCGCCACCTGGCCCTGGGGCGCCTACCTCGGCGACGAGAGCGCCGGCAAGGGCATCCGCGCCAAGGTCTCGAGCTGGCGCCGGATCAGCCCGGCGGGCGCGATCCCGCACTCGAAGGCCTCCGGCTCCTACCTCAACTCGATCCTCGCCAAGACCGAGTCGGCGAAGGCCGGCTACGACGAGGCGATCCTGCTCGACGAGCGCGGCTTCGTCTGCGAGGGGTCGGGCGAGAACATCTTCGTGGTCCGCGACGGCGAGATCCTCACGCCGCCCCACGTCGCCTCGATCCTCGACGGGATCAACCGCAAGTCGGTGATCCAGATCGCCCGCGATCTCGGCTACACCGTGGTCGAGCGCGACATCGCCCGCGCCGAGCTCTACCTCGCCGAGGAGGTCTTCATGACCGGCACCGCGGCCGAGATGGTGCCGGTGCGCGAGATCGACGACCACGAGATCGGTGGCCCCGGCGAGATCACCC
This sequence comes from Solirubrobacterales bacterium, assembly GCA_051986435.1. GTDB lineage: Bacteria > Actinomycetota > Thermoleophilia > Solirubrobacterales > 70-9 > VAYN01. The sequence continues at coordinate 14,739 of JBPYFM010000034.1, forward strand.
TCCACCTCCAGGCGAAATTCATGGACGCCCTGCACGGGCGCGCCGACGAGTATCTCGAGTGGCTCGACTTCGTCGACGTCCCGGCCGACACGCCGTCCGCCGGGCGCGACGGCGCCAAGATCGGCGCCGAGGAGATCGAGTCGACCGACGAGACGATCGGGCGAATTACCCCTGCCGCCTAGCGGCAGGCGCGGCCGCGTGGCCGCGCGCCTCGGGCCCCACGGCGGACCCACCGATCTCTCTTCGAACTCGAAAGGCAGTACCAGATGGAACAGGTGAAGCTCTACGACACGACCCTGCGGGACGGGATGCAGGGCGAGGGCATGTCGCTCTCGGCGGCCGAGAAGGTGCGCGTGGTGCAGGCGCTCGACAAGCTCGGCGTGCAGATGGTCGAGGCGGGGTTTCCCAGCTCCAACCCGAAGGAAGAGGAGCTGTTCCGCTCGCTCGCCGAGCTGCCGCTGGAGCGCGCGGTCGTCTGCGGCTTCGGGATGACGCGGCGGCGTGGGGTGGAGGCCGCCGAGGATCCGGCGCTCCTGACCCTGGTCGACTCTTTCGCGCCGGTGGTCACCCTGGTCGGCAAGACCTGGGGCCTCCACCTGGAGAAGGTGACGAAGGTCTCCCGCGAGGAGAACCTGGCGATGATCGCCGAGTCGGTCGCCTTCTGTCGCGAGCGCGGCAAACGCGTGGTCTACGACGCCGAGCATTTCTTCGACTCCTACCGCGAGGACCCCGGGTACGCGCTCTCCTGTCTGGAGGCGGCGATCGACGCGGGCGCCGAGAACGTCACCCTCTGCGACACCAACGGGGCCAGCCTGCCGAGCCAGGTCGCGGCGGCGACCGAGGTCGTCGTCGCCCGCTTCGGCGAGCGGGCCGAAGTCGGCATCCACGCCCACGACGACGCGGGCTGCGGAGTGGCGAACAGCCTCGCCGCCGTCGACGCCGGGGCGCGGATGGTGCAGGGGACGGTCAACGGCTACGGCGAGCGCTGCGGCAACGCGAACCTGACCACGATCCTGCCCGCGCTGCAGTTGAAGATGGGCTTCGACGTGGTCCCGCCGGAGAAGTTGCAGACGCTGACCGAGACGGTCCACTTCGTCGCCGAGTTGTGCAACCTCGCGCCGAACCCGAATGCGCCCTACGTCGGCCGCAACGCCTTCGCCCACAAGGGCGGCATCCACGTCGCCGGGATCGAGGCGGAGGCGCGCTCCTACGAGCACGTCGAGCCGGCCGCGGTCGGCAACGAGCGGGCGATCCTGCCCTCCGAGCTCTCGGGCAAGGCGACGATCCGCGACCAGGCCGCCGCGGCGGGCATCGAGATCGACGACGCGACCGCCTCGCGGGCGATCGAGGTGCTGAAGGAGCGCGAGCACCGCGGCTTCCACTACGAGGCGGCGCCCGCGTCCTTCGAGCTGCTGCTCCGCCACGAGGCGGGCGCCTACAAGCCGCTCTTCGAGCTGGAGAGCTACCGGGTCGTGACCCAGAAGCGGGCCGGGGGAGAGGTGGAGACCGAGGCGACCGTTAAGGTGAGGGTCGACGGCGAGCGTTACGTCGAGATCGCCGAGGGCAACGGGCCGGTGAGCGCGCTCGACCGGGCGCTGCGCAAGGCGATCGCAAGCCGCCACCCGCACCTCTCCGACATCGAGCTGACCAACTACAAGGTGCGGATCCTCGACCAGGACCGCGGCACCGACGCGGTGACCCGGGTGCTCCTCGACTCCGCCGACGGCGAGCGCGAGTGGGGGACCACGGGCGTGTCCGGGAACGTGATCGAGGCCTCCTGGCAGGCGCTCGTCGACTCGTTGGAGTACGCGTTCCAGTGAGCTCGATCCCACTCGCTCGGCCGGAACTCGGCAAACGGGAGGAGGAGCTCGTCCTCGAGGTCCTCCGTTCCGGTCGCCTTTCATTGGGACCGATGGGCGAACGCTTCGAGCGCGCTTTCGCCGACTACCTCGGCGTCGATGATGCGGTCGCGGTCTCCAGCGGCACCGCGGCGCTCCACCTCGGCGTGCGCCAACTCGGCTGGGGAAGGGGGGACGAGGTCGTCACCAGCCCGTTCACCTTCGTCGCCTCGGCCAACTGCCTCCTGTACGAGGGCGCGCGCCCGGTCTTCGTCGATGTCGATCCCGAGACGCTCGACATCGATCCGGATGCGGCGGCCGCGGCTGTCACCGAGAAGACCGCCGGCCTGCTGCCGATCGACATCTTCGGCTGGCCCGCCGCCTGGCCCGAGCTCGAGGCGCTGGCCGAGCGCCACCGCCTCGGCATCCTCGAGGACTCCTGCGAGGCACTCGGCGCCGTCGACTCCGAGGGCCGCATGGTCGGCACGCGCGGCCACTTCGCCACCTTCGCCTTCTACGCGAACAAGCAGATGACGACCGGGGAGGGCGGCATGATCGTCCCCACCGACGCCGAGGCCGCCGCACGCCTGCGCAGCGAGCGCAACCAGGGCCGCGCCGTCGACATGGGCTGGCTCGACCACGACCGCCTCGGCTTCAACTACCGGCTCTCCGACGTGGCGGCGGCGATCGGCCTCGCCCAGGTGGAGAAGCTGCCGCGCCTCCTGGAGGAGCGCGCCGCGGTCGCGGCGATGTACGGGGAGCGGCTGGCGGGCGTGCCGGGCGTCGCGGCGCCGATGGCGGCCCGCGGGCGGGAGGTGCGCAGCTGGTTCGTCTACGTGGTGCGACTCGCCGACGAGGTCGACCGCGACGCGGTGATCGCCCGCCTGCGCGAGCGCGGCATCGACTCCAAGGATTATCTGCCGAGCGTCCACCTCTTCCCGCACATCCGTGAGCTCGGCTATCGCGAGGGCCAGTTCCCGGTCGCCGAGGCCGCCTCCGCCCACTCGATGGCGCTGCCGTTCTTCCCGGGCATGAGCGAGGCGCAGGTCGAGCGTGTGTGCACCGAGCTGGCGGCCGCCGTCGATGCGTCCCGGCGCCGTTAGTCTGCGCTCGCGATGGCACGCTTCCCAGGACAAGACGGCTCCGACGGCGACGCGCCGGCCCGGTTCCGCAAAGAGCCCGATCCGCGCTTCTGGCGGATGAACCGCTCCCTGCCCTTCGACTGGCAGCTGGCTCCCTACGACGTCCTGCAGTCGCAGGCCCACGCGCGCGGGCTCGCCCGGATCGGCGTGATGACCGAAGCCGAGGCGGAGGAGATCGCGGCCGGGCTCGACCGGGTGCTGGCGCGGATCGAGTCGCCCGGCTTCGCCTTCGAGGACTCCGACGAGGACATCCACATGGCGATCGAGCGGCTGCTCGGCGAGGAGGTCGGGGCGCTGGCGGGCAAGCTCCACACCGGGCGCTCCCGGAACGACCAGGTCGCCACCGACGTCGCGATGGTCGTCAACGCCGCCTCCCACCGGGCGATGCGGCTCTGCGCGGCGGCGATGGAGCGTCTGCTCGGCCTCGCGGAGACGCACAAGGACTGGCCGATGCCCGGCTACACCCACCTGCAGCGCGCCCAGCCGGTGTACCTGGGACACCACCTACTCGCCTACTTCTGGATGCTCTCGCGGGACGCCCGCCGCTTCGGCTTCGCCGCCGAGTCGGCGAGCGTGATGCCGCTCGGCTCCGGCGCCTTGGCCGGCGTCAACTGGCCGATCGACCGCACGATCGTCGCCGCCGAGCTCGGCTTCGCCGGGATCACCCCGAACTCCCTCGACGGCACCTCCAACCGCGATTTCGTCATCGACTATCTGAGCTCCGCGGCGACCTGCGCCATGCACCTCTCCCGCCTCGGCTCCGAGCTCGTCATCTGGTCCAGCAGCGAGTTCGGCTTCGTCGAGCTCGACGAGGCCTTTTCCTCCGGCTCGTCGATCATGCCGCAGAAGAAGAACCCCGACTCGGCCGAGCTCCTGCGCGCGAAGAGCCCCCGCGTCGCCGCCGCCCATCAGACCCTGCTCGGCGTCATGCACGCCCTGCCGCTCACCTACGGCAAGGACATGCAGGAGGACAAGGAGCCGCTCTGGGACGCGATCGACACGATCGAGGCCGGCCTCGAGGTGACGGCCGGGATCCTCGAGGAGATCGCCTTCGACCGCGGGCGCCTGGAGGAGGCATCGGGCGACGAGATGCTGGCCGCGACCGAGGTCGCCGACCTGCTGGTCCGCCAGGGCGTCCCGTTCCGCGAGGCGCACGGCGTCGTCGGCGAGCTGGTCCGCGAGGCGGTCGCCGCCGACCTGCCGCTCTCGGGCCTCAGCCGCGAGCAGCTCGCGAAGGTCTCCGACGCGCTCGCCGGGGAGGCCGGCGAGGAGTACTACGAGGTGCTGCAGCGCGGCTCCTGGCTGGAGTCGAAGCAGATCGCCGGCGGCACCGGCTCCGAGCCCCTGGCGGCCCAGATCGACGAAGCGCGCACCGCGCTGGCGGCCCTGCGCGACGCGGCAGGGTGAGCGCCGGGCCCAGCCGCGCGGATGCCCGCCTGGGGGCTGACTTCTTCGACCGATCCGTCCACGACGTCGCCCCCGACCTGATCGGCTGCGGGCTCTTCTTCGCAGGCGTCGGCGGCACGATCGTGGAGGTCGAGGCCTACGAACGCGAAGACCCGGCAAGCCACTCCTTCGTCGGCCTCACCGACCGCACCAAGGTGATGTTCGGCCCGCCAGGCCGTGCCTACGTCTACCTCTCCTACGGCATCCACAGCCTGCTGAACTTCGTCTGCGAACCGGAGGGCGACGCGGCAGCGGTCCTGATCCGCGCGTTGGAGCCGACGACGGAGATCGAGACGATGCGCGCCCGCCGCGGCAAGGCCCGCGCCGACCTCGACCTCTGCTCCGGTCCGGGCAAGCTGACCGAGGCGATCGGCGTCACCCTGGCCGAGAACGGCGACCGCCTGGACCGGGACCCGTTCCTCCTCCTGCCACCGGCCGGCGACCCGCCGGAGGTGGTGACGAGCCCCCGCATCGGGATCACGAAAGCCGTGGAGAAGCCCTGGCGCTTCAGCGCCGCGGGGAGCAAATACGTCTCCCGTCCGCGGCCGTGAGGCCGGGGGGAAGCTGGCGCCCGGGGCGGCTGATCGGCAACCCGGGCGGGCTGAGGTCGCCGATCAGCCGCCCAGGTCGGAGGTTGTGCGGGGAGATGCCGAGGGTTCGTCACGCATCCGTGGGCTTCTCCACGGAGGCGTGAGGATTCCGTGACGTTTCCCGACCGCCACGGCCAACCCATAGACCTTTGTCACCCAGAGGGTGACAAAGGTCTATGGGTTGCGGGCCGGAGGCCCGACCGCCGACGGAAGGCGCACGGAAGCGTGGCCTCGTGCGCCTTCGGTGTCCTTCTCCACGGTTCCGTGCGGGTTCCGGGAGGGCCGGTCTCGCGCTGCGTGGATCACCCGGGCCATGGCACGGGTTATCCACGCAGGGCGTATCGCGGCCCGGATCGGGTGACGGAGGCGTGTCGTCCCTCCCACGCACGCCTCCCGGCCTGCCGCGGATGCCATACCGACCTCAGCCAGGCCGGGTCGGTATGGCATCCGCGGCATCTCGGACGGCCGCCCAGATCCCGCCACGGCCTCCGGGCCCCGCGAGCCTACCCGGCGGTGACGCCGCCGCCCGCCGCCGCGCCGCCTTCGGGGGGCGCGGCTTCTTCGGTCGGGGGTGCGACTTCTTCCACCGGTTCTTCGACTTCTTCGACCGGCGCTTCTTCTTCGTGCCCGCCCGTCGCGCCTTCTTCGACTTCTTCTTCGACCGGCGCTTCTTCTTCGTAGCTTTCGCCTTCGTAGGCTTCTTCGGGCGGGACGTATTCGGATTCGTATTCGCCGGATTCGATTTCTTCTTCGGCTTCGGAGCTGGACTTGCCTTCGTTTTCCTTGGCTTCCTTGGCCCGTTCCTTCGCCTTCTTTTCGGCCAGGTGCTGTTTCTTGATTTCTTCCCAGGCGGTGATGACCCGGGCCCAGATCATCGCCGGGTAGGTGCCGCCCATCACCGGGCCGCCGTTGTAGAGCGTGAGCATCGGGGTGGTGGTGTCGGGGTAGCCGACCCAGACGCAGGCCGTCACTTCGGAGGCCACGCCGCCGCAGAACCAGGCGTCGCCCTCTTCCTCGGTGGTGCCGGTCTTGCCCCACTCTTCCGGCCCGCCGGTCTGGGCCGCCGTCCCGGTGCCTTCGGAGATCACCGTTTCCATGATCCCCTTCTGCTCTTCGACGGTTTCCCGGTTGAAGACCTGGTGGTGGATCGGATGGTTTTCACCGCCCTTGATCGGCTTGCCGCCCTTGGTCACTTCGGTGAACGTCAGCGGGCTGTCGCCGGGGCGGGGCGCCAGCGTGCCGGAGATGCGATCGCCGTCGTTGCCGATCGTCGAGTAGGCGTAGGCCCAGCCGAGCGGCGACACGCCTTCCTTCAGCCCGCCGAGCGCCATCGCCGGGTTGGTCGAGATCGGGTCGGTGTAGCCCGCCTTGTGGATCGTCTTGGCTATCGAGCGGGTGCGGTCCTCGATCGTCTTGCCTTCCAGGCCTTCCAGCGCCAGCCCGGCGTAGATCGAGTTGTCGGAGTAGGTCAGGCCGCAGGCGATCGAGCAGGACCCGAGATAGCCTTCTTCGTCGTTGTGCACGGTGAACGTTTCGCCGCCGTGCTTGCCGAAGTGGAAGGTCCGCTGTTCGGAGGGGAATTCGGTTTCCGGCGAGATCCCCTCTTCGAGCGCCGTCAGCAGCGTGAAGGGCTTGATCGAGGAGCCCGGCTGGCGCCGTCCCTGGGTCGCCAGGTTGAACGGCGCCTTTTCGAAGTTCGGCCCGCCCACCATCGCCTTGATCCCGCCGGTGTGGTTGTCGATGACGACGACCGAGGCGGTCGCGGGGGAGTAGCCGAGGTATGAGCTGACCGCTTCTTCGGCCGCTTCCTGGAGCTGCAGGTCGAGCGTCGAGTGGACTTCGAGCCCACCGAAGTAGGCCTTCTCGGCGCCGTAGCGTTCGACCAGCTGCTGGCGCAGGAAGGCGGTGAAGTACGGGGCCTTCGACTGCAGCGTCGGCGGTTTGATGTCGGACGGGGCGGGGAGCGCCTTATGTATCCCTTCCTTGTACTGCTGATGGGTTATGTAGCCCTGTTCGACCATCTTTTCCAGGACCAGGTTGCGGCGCGCCAGCGCCGATTCCGGGTTGTATTTCGGGTCGAAGGCCGACGGCGAGGCGATGATTCCGGCGATCATCGCCGCCTCCCAGGGCTCGAGCACCGCGGCGCAGGGTTCCGCTTCCCCGCCGCAGCCCGGGTGGGCGGCGCCGAAGTAGGTCTCGGCGGCGGCCTCGATCCCGTAGGCGCCCTCGCCGAAGTAGATCGTGTTCAGGTACTCGGTGAGGATTTTCTCCTTCGACCAGTGCTTCTCGAGTTTGTAGGCGAGCGCCGCCTCGCGGAACTTCTCCAGGATCGTGCGGCTGCCTTCGGCTTCGAGTGCGTTCTTGACGAACTGCTCGGTGATCGTCGAGGCACCCTGCTGGGCGGAGCCGCTGACCAGGTCCGAGAGGAGCGCGCGGCCGATGCCGCGGAAGTCGACGCCGTCGTGTTCGTAGAAGCGGGCGTCCTCGATCGAGACCACCGCGTTCTTGATGTTGGGGCTGATCTGCGCCGGGCTGAGGAGGATTTTGTTCTGGTCGGAGGAGAGCGTCCCGATGGTCCGGCCGCTGGAGTCGACCACCTCGCTGTTCTTCTGCGCCTTGTACTGGGCGAAGTTGTAGATCGCCGGCAGATCCTGGGAGACCGCGGCCATCATCCCGAAGATCATCGAGATCACCGCGAGGATCCCGAGTCCGAGCAGCACGAAGAGGAACCGCAGCTTCTTCAGGCGCGGCTTGGTCCGTTTCGGTGGGCCGGGCGCAGCGGGGGCGAGGGGAGTTGCCGGTGGTATCGGCGGGATCTCGCCGCCATCGTTGCTGCGTCGACGCTTGAGTAAGGAGACGGCCATACAAGCGGGGAACGAAAAAGGCGCCCGAGCGGGTGGCGGACCCCGTCGAGCGAGGCGCGGAGTCTAGCATTGCGCCCCGTGCCCGATCTGACGCGCAACGCCGTCGACGTGCTGCCCGAGGGGCGGCTCGCCGAGCAGCTGAAGCTGGACCGACCGCTGCGCGTGAAGCTGGGGATCGACCCGACCACCGCCGACATCCACCTCGGCCACACCGTGGTCCTCGGGAAGCTCGCGGAATTCCAGGCGGCGGGCCACACGGTCGTCCTGATCGTCGGCGACTTCACCGCCCGGGTGGGCGACCCGAGCGGGCGCTCGGCCTCGAGGCCGGTGCCGACGCCGGAGGAGATCGAGGCGAACGCCACCACCTACCAGGAGCAGGCCTACAAGATCCTCGACCCGGAGAGGACCGAGGTGCGGCGCAACGGCGAGTGGCTCGACATGAACCTCGCCGACCTGCTGCGGCTGATGGGGACGACGACGGTGGCGCGGCTGCTCGAGCGCGACGACTTCCAGAAGCGGATGGCGGAGAACGCGCCGATCGCCGGCCACGAGCTGCTCTACCCGCTGCTGCAGGGCTACGACTCGGTGGCGATCGACGCCGACGTCGAGCTTGGCGGCACCGACCAGAAGTTCAACCTGCTCTTCGGGCGGGACGTGCAGAGCGCCTACGGCAAGCCCCAGCAGTCGGTGATGACGCTGCCGATCCTGGTCGGCACCGACGGCGTGCAGAAGATGAGCAAGAGCCTTGGCAATTACGTCGGGGTCACCGACCCGCCGGCGGAGATGTTCGGCAAGCTGATGTCGATCCCCGACGAGGCGATGGACGAGTACTTCCGCCTCCTGCTCGGAGAGGACGGGCGTCCGGACGTGCCGCCGAACCAGGCGAAGCGGGAGCTCGGGCGGCGGATCGTCGACCGATTCCACGGCGAGGGGGAGGGCGCGGGCGCCGAGCAGGCGTTCGACAAAGTCTTCGTCCAGCACGCGATCCCGGACGACATACCGGAGGTGGACCTTTCCGAGTACATCTCCGACGGCGACGGCGAGGTCCATCTGCCGCGGCTGATCGCCGGGGCATTTGGCTTGAGCACTAGCGAGAGCCGCCGCCTGCTGAAGGGCGGCGGGGTCAAGCTCGACGGCGAGCCGCTTTCCGGTATAACTCTCGACGTTCCCGCCGGGGTCCTTGCCGGGCGGGTTCTCCAAGTCGGGAAGCGGCGCTTCGCAAAACTTTCCGACGTGGACTAGACAAACGCCTGACGGAGCGCTATATTCCGTCGCCCTTCTGGGGCTCCCGTGTGGAGCCCCGGCGTCTGAGAGAGGCGAATCCCGCCTCGGAGGCGCAACGGTCTTTGAAAACTGAGCAGCGTGCATCTCCGCGGGTCATCCAATCGACCTGCGGAATGTTCAGCCCGACCCATTCGGTGCGCCAGCGCGCCGGATGGTCTTGATTT
>JBPYFM010000035.1:0-17992 GCA_051986435.1 Solirubrobacterales bacterium
GCGACGTCCACGACATCGGCAAGTCGCTCGTCAACACGATCCTCACCAACAACGGCTACACCGTGATCGACCTCGGCAAGCAGGTCCCGGTCGACGCGATCATCGAGGCCGCGGTGGAGAACGAAGCAGACGCGATCGGCCTCTCGGCGCTGCTCGTCTCGACCTCGAAGCAGATGCCGGCCTGCATCGCCGAGCTGCACGAGCGCGGGCACGAGTTCCCGGTGCTGATCGGCGGCGCCGCGATCAACCGCGACTTCGGCCGCCGCGTCCTCTACCCGAAGGGCCGCGAATCCGACGAGGTCTACACGCCCGGCGTCTTCTACTGCAAGGACGCCTTCCAGGGGCTCGACACGATGGACGCGCTGGTCGACGGCGACGCACGGGCGGCGCTGGTCGAGCGGATCCAGGGCGAGGCGAAAGCGCTGCGCGAGAAGCCGGTCGTGGTCGACGACTCGCCGCCGGTCACCGACTCGAGCGTCCGCTCCAAGGCCGCCACCGACAACCCGATCCCGGTGCCGCCGTATCTCGGCGTGCGCGACGTCGAGGTCGACCTGGATGACATCTTCCCCTACCTCGACCGGCACGTCCTCTTCAAGCTCCACTGGGGCGGCAAAGGCATCAAGGGCGAGGCCTGGCGGCAGCTGGTCGAGGGCCACGACGGCGAGGAGGGCTTCGTGCCGCGCCTCGAACGCATGTGGCACGAGCAGGACTACCTGCACCCGAAAGCGCGCCTCGGCTACTTCCCCTGCAACTCCGACGGCAACGAGCTGGTCGTCTTCGACCCGGAGAACCCCGACGTCGAGCTGGAGCGGCTCGTCTTCCCGCGCCAGCCGAAGCACGACCGGATCTGCCTGGCCGACTTCTACCGACCGCTGGAGAGCGGCGAACGCGACGTCGTCGCCCTCCAGGGCGTCACGGTCGGCGCCGAGGTGACCGAGCTGATGGACCGGCTCGGCGCCGAAGGCGAGGTCACCGAGCAGTACTACACCCACGGGCTCGGGGTGCAGTCGGCCGAGGGCCTGGCCGAGTGGCTGCACTCCGAGGTGCGCCGCGGCCTCGACATCCCGCTCGACCAGGGGCGCCGCTACTCCTGGGGCTACCCGGCCTGCCCCGACCAGTCCGAGCACGAGAAGGTCTGGCGCCTGCTCGGCCTCGAGTCGATCGGCATGTACCTCTCGGGCGGCTACGCGGTGATGCCCGAGCAGTCGACGGTGGCGATCATCGCCCACCACCCACAGGCGGTCTACTTCGGCATGAGGTCCGGCTTCGTCCCCGAGGGCAAGAGCTCCGACGAACTCATCGCCGGCACCGAGCGCGGCGGCGACCTGCCGCCGGAGTCGGACCCCGCCGAGGGCGCCGACGAAGGCGACGGCGACCCGGCCAAAGCCGAGTCGGCCGCCGAGGCCATCGGTTAGCTGTTCCTTTTGCCGACCATTCCGGCATAACGAACAGCTGAGGCGCGCGGGGGGGCGGGCCGGCGACGGATGGGATGGCGTCGCCGCCGGCCGCTCACCTCCCCGACCAGGGGAGCCGGCCTGGGATCGGTGGCAATCTCCCCCTTCCTCTCCAGTTTAGCTCAATACACGAAAGTATTTTTACAGTTCAGCGAACTTTGCGTTAATTAGCAGCGCACGCCCGGCCCGGCCATCGCCCCCCGAGGACTCGAGGTCAGCCGACCGCCGCGGAGGCCGTGCCGACCCCGTCCCACTTCCCCGGCCTATGCCACGCTGCTGTGGCTGCGGTCGCCGGCAGCTCGACGCGGGCGCGGGTGCGGATCGAGATGCACCGGGGCGGTCGAGATGGCCTGGACGCGGAGGTCGCTCCAGGTGAGGCCCTCGCGGACCAGGGCAGGCAGGCCCAGGGTCACGGCGGTGGCGATCTCGACGCCCTGCAGGACCACGCCGTAGGCGAGGGCGTCGGCGGTCGAGATCCCGAAGCCGGTGTGCAGCACGCTGATCACCGCGAGCTGGAAGACGCCGATGTTGGACGGGGTCGCCGGGACCACCGCCGTGACGTTGACCGCGAAGAGGACCGCGGCGGCGGCGCCGATGCCGGCCTGGCTGTCGAGGCCGAAGGCGTAGAGGAGCGCCCAGCAGGCCGAGAGCTGGATCGCCCAGGCGCCGAGCTGGGCGGCCGCGGCGGAGAAGCCCTCGCGCGGGTCGCGGAAGATCTTCAGGCCGGCGCGGACCTGGACCATCGCGCGGTGCGCGGCGGCGCCGATCCGGGCCACCCGGCCGTTGCCGGTCTGGCGCATCACGAACGGCGCGACCAGCACGACGACGAGCAGGATCAGCGGCACCAGGCTGAAGGCGAAGAGCTGCTTGGTGCCCGAATGGAAGAGCGGCGTGGTCGAGACGATGATCACCCCGAGCAGCGCCAGCGCCACCAGGTTCAGCAACGTCTGCGAGACCAGGGTCCCGAGCAGCACCGGGAAGGTCTCCCGCATGCGGCCGGTGCGGCGCGAGAGCGCGAGCGCCCTCGCGGGCTCGCCCAGGCGCGCCGGCAGGGTCGCCGACATCAGCACGCCGATCATCGTCGCCGAGGTGACGTCACGGCGACGGACCGGGCGGTCGGGCAGGGCCGCCCGCGTGATCCAGTACCAGGACGCGGCGCGGAAGAACATCGAGATCGACATCAGGGCGAAGCCGACGACGACCCAGCTGAGGTCGGATTCGACGATGCTTTTGCCGACTTCGTCGACGCCGATCCGCTTCAGCGCCTCCCAGGTGAGGAAGGCGCCGAGGACCGTAGCGAGCCCGAGCCCAGCGCGGCGGGCGATGCGGCGCCCGCGCTTGCCCGCGGCGACCGGGGCCGGGTCGAGCGAAGGAAGCTTCTGCGGCGGGATCGGCTGGTTGCCGTCGGCCGGGCGCAGGCCGGCCCAGTGGGCGGCGCGGGCGGCGGTGCCGACCGGCAACGGGGTGGCCATCGCGCGCTCGTAGACGGTCGTCACCTGGTCGGCGATCCGCGGCCAGGCATAGCGTTTGGCGCTGCGGCGGGCGGCGGCGCCCATCGCGGCGAGCCGCTGCGGTTCGTGGGCCACCCGCTGCAGCTCCTCGGCGAGGCGCTGCGGGTCGCCGGGTGGCACCAGGAGGCCGTCGACGCCGTCGGTGACGACGTCGCTGTAGCCGGCGATCCCGGAGGCGATGACCGGCGTGCCGGCGGCGAAGGCCTCGGTCAGGACCATGCCGAAGCTCTCGCCGGAGAGCGACGGCGCGCAGAGCAGATCGGCTGCGTGCAGCTCCGCCCACAGCTCCTCCTCGGAGACGCGGCCGCGCACGTCGATCGAGCAGAGCAGCTCGGGGTCGGTCAGCCAGTGCTTCACGTCCTCCTCCGCGGCGCCGACCACGGTCAGCCGCGAGGGCACGTGCTCGACCAGCGCGTTGAAGGCACTCAGCAGGATCGGCAGGCCCTTGCGCTCCTCCGGGCGGCCGACGAAGAGGATCTTCAGCTCCTTGCCCGGCACCGTGAGCCCGGCGGGCGGGGCGTCGACGTCGACGCCGTTGGGGATGATCGTGTACTCGCCGCCGTACCAGCGCATCCCGGTCCAGGCCGCCGCCTCGGAGACGGCGATCCGCGCCGAGAGGCGGTTGAACATGCGCCGCGCGCCGCACGCGCTCGCGGCGTAGTTGGGGAACGCCTTGGTCGAGTAGGCGTGGAAGGTGCCGACGACCGGCGTCCGCGCGCCCAGCACGGCGTTCCAGCCGACCAGCGGCGCCAGCGGCTCGTGGACGTGGACGACGTCGAATTCCCCGGCGCGGACCTCGCGGCGCGGCCGCACATAACCGCCGACAGGCGTGACCGACAGGTTGGAGACGGCGCCGTTGGCGCCCAGCCCCACGGTGCGGCCGAGCGGCACCAGGTAGTCGGGCAATTCGTCGGCGGTCGGGGCGGCCCGGTGCGTCGCGCGGCTGAACAGACCAGGCGGATCGACCGGTGCGAGGACCCGCACGTCATGGCCCCGCCCGAGGAACTCCTCGGCGAGCGCTTCGACGTGCCGGTTCACGCCCCCTTGGAAAGACCAGGAATATGGCGAGACAAGGCCTATGCGCACGAGCACCTAAGGGTAGACGACGGGACGGTCTTCGCGGGATCCACTACCCGCTCTCATGGTGAGGATTACGCGCTGGGGGTCGATCTCCCTCCCTCCGACCACGCCCAACCGAGGAAGACAAGCAGGTACGCGGCGCCGATCTCGAGCAGAAGCGCGCCCGAATCGTTGGCGAAAGTCGCAACGACCGTCGCCACGACGGCACCGATCAGGGCAGCGCGCATCGCCGGGACCTCGCGCACCCAGCTCGCCAGCGTGGCGCGCCGCAGGACGGCGACGAGGACCCCGATCGCGAGCACCGGCAGGGCGACCAGGAGGATCGGGCGGACGAAGCTGCGAGCGGTCTGCTCGAGGCGGCGCTGGGCGGTGTCGCCGAGCGAGTGCAGGCCGCCGGCGTGCAGCACCGAGCGGGTGAAATGGGAGTTGGCGCCGGTGATCAGGTCGGCGAGCGCGAGCAGGGCGAGGACGGCCAGCGGGATCAGGATCACCAGCAGGATCCAACGCCGGCGCCCGCCGGTCACCACCAGCGCCGCGACGGCGACGCCCATCGGGATGTCGATCGCGGCACCGACGTCGGCCCCGAACCTGCCGGACGCGAAGATCGCGGCGAAGACGAAGCCGAGGACGAGGAAGGCGGCGGCGCAGCGCCCCGGCGAGAGGCGCGGGGCGAACCCGGCCAGGCCGGCCCCGATGCCGCCGACGATCAGCACCGAGACCAGCGCCTCGAGCTCGTTGCCGATGCCGTAGAAGCGGACGCCGAGCAGCGGATTCGGGCCGAGCAGGGAGAGCGAGGAGAGCGGCGAGCCGAGGATCGCGTCGAGCGCGTAGGCGCCGACCGTCACGCCCGCCGCGACGGCGAGGGCGCGGTAGTCGCGCAGCACCGCCAGGGTGAACGCCGCGAGCACCGGCGAGCCCGCCATCACGATGAGCATTTCGGGGTACTTCGCCGGTTCGAGCGCCGAGCCGACCAGGAGGAGCACCGGCAGGTAGACGACCGAGAGGCCGACCAGCCGCACGCCGACCGGGGCGAGCCGGCGGCTGACGAGAACCACAAGGCCCAACGCGAGCACCCAGGCGAGGAGGCTCCAGCCGATCACCGGGCCGCGCCGCGTGGCGACGACCGCCATCCGCGCGCCACGCGCTTCGATTCCGGCCGGATCGACGGAGCCCTCACTGCGGATCGCCTGCCCGATCATCTGGTCGGGGACGGCGGCGCCGAAGAATTCGAGGATCGTCGGGGCAACATCCGTGGAAGAGACGTAACCGTTCGTGCGGGTCGTGTCGGAGGTGAGGTCGCCGTCGTAGCCGGCCCCGGCGATCCCGATCGGGATCGGGTCGTCGGTCCTCCCGGTCGGGGTGGCGATCGCGATGACGAGGCCGTGGGGCCCGGCGCGGCGGGAGAGTCGCGCGGCCTCGCCGAGGGAGGCGTCGGAGACCCAGAAGATGCCGGCTTCGCCGAGCTCGCCGAAGAAGCCGCCCTCGCTCGGCTGGATCCCGAGCGGACAGGCCGAAGGACCGTCGCCGACGACCGCCACCCCGGCCGCCTCGAGCCGTTCGACCAGCAGGCCAGGTTCGATTTCGTCCGGCGCCGTTTCCGCCCGCGCCACCGCTTCGGCGAACCAGGCGCGGCAGGCCGACGTCGCCGCGGGCGCCGGGGGCAGCTTCCCGTCGTAGAGGGAGTTGAAGACCCGGTTCCCGGCCCCGACGTCGAGGTAGGTCTGATCCGCGGACACGGTCGCGAGCCCGGCGTTCATCAGCCCGGGAGAGAAGCCCGCGCGCGCCAGGTCGGCGACGCCGGTCCCGGCGGGCACCCAGACCAGGTGCACCTGCGGCAGCCGCGCGAGGACTCCTTGCGCCGCGCCTGGCGCGGGCGCCGCGCCCGCCACCGGGGCCGCGAGCAGGCACAGCGACAGCGCTATCGTCAGCACCATGCCCGCCGACCGCACTTTCGCCAAATTCAGCTTCTTCAAAGTCGATCCCGCCTGGCGCCGTCGCGACGCCGACCTTCGCGCCGCCGACAAGCAGGAGTTCCTCGCCGCCTGCGAGGACTTCGGCATCGACCGGTCGCTGCGCGCCTACTCAACCATAGGAACGCGCGGTGACGTCGACCTGGTGCTGCTCAGCCAGAGCCCGAACCTCGAGGACATCCACACCTTCCACGTCGTGCTCGGGCAGTCGGGGCTGGCGAAGTGGTGCTCCTCGCCCTACTCGTTCCTCTCGATGACGAAAGTGTCTCCCTATTCCGAGGAGAAGGCGCGCCCGGAGATCTGCGTCTCCGATCGCAAGTACCTCTTCCTCTACCCGATGGTGAAGCAGCGCCGCTGGTACGGCCTGCCGCCCGCCGAGCGCGGCCGGATCATGAAAAGTCACATCGAAGTGGGTCGAAAGTACCCCGAAATCACGATCAACACGACCTACTCGTACGGGATCGACGACCAGGAGTTCGTCGTCTGCTTCGAGGGCGACGACCCCGGGGTCTTCCTCGAACTCGTGAACGACCTGCGGCCGACCGAGTCGAGCGAGTACACCGAGCGCGAAACGCCGATGCTCACCTGCGTCGCGATGTCCGTGGGCCGCGCGCTCGACGCCCTCGACGGCGTCCCCAGCGCCGCCACGGCGCCCGCCTCCGCCTAGGCCCAGAGCGACCCGATTCGCGCGGGTCGAATCAAGTCGCCTATCCTTCCCGTCCCGTCCCAGACCCGAAAAACGAGAGAGATGCCCAAGATCGGTACCCCTGAGAATCCGCTTCGCGTCGCGATCGTCGGCGCCGGCCCATCCGGCTTCTACGCCGCCGAGCACATCCTCAAGGACGGCGACGTCCGCGCCCAGGTCGACCTCTTCGACCGCCTCCCCACCCCGTTCGGGCTGGTGCGCGGCGGCGTCGCCCCCGACCATCCGAAGATCAAGTCGGTGATCCGCGTCTACGAGAAGACCGCGGCGCGCGACGGCTTCCGCTTCTTCGGCAACGTGAAGGTCGGGCACGACGTGGAGGTCGAGGAGCTGGAAGCGCTCTACCACGCGATCGTCTTCACGGTCGGCTGCGAGACCGACCGGGCGCTCGGGATCCCCGGCGAGGATCTGCCCGGCAGCCACGCCGCCACCGCCTTCGTCGGCTGGTACAACGCCCATCCCGACTACGCCGACGAGGACTTCGACCTCTCCGCCGGGCGCGCCGTGGTGATCGGCAACGGCAACGTGGCGATGGACGTCGCGCGGATGCTGGCGCTGACCGACCACGAGCTGCGCCAGACCGACACCGCCGACCACGCGATCGAGGAGCTCGACAAGAAGGGCGTCGAGGAGATCGTCGTGCTGGGGCGGCGCGGGCCGGTCCAGGCCGCCTTCACCAACCCCGAGATCAAGGAGCTCGGGGAGATGGAGGACGCCGACGTGATCGTCGACCCGGCCGACATGGAGCTGGACCCGGCGAGCAAGGCCTTCCTCGAGTCCGACGAGGCCGACAAGACGACGCGGGTGAACGTCGAGACGCTGACCGAGTTCTCCCAGCGCACGCCGGAGCGCAAGAAGCAGCGGATCGTGCTGCGCTTCCTCGCCTCGCCGGTGGAGATCAAGGGCGACGGCAAGGTCGAATCGATCGTGATCGGCCGCAACGAGCTGGTCGAGGAGAACGGGCGCCTGGTGGCCAAGGACACCGGCGAGCGCGAGGAGCTCGAGTGCGGGCTCGTGCTGCGCTCGGTCGGCTACACCGGCGTGCCGATCGAAGGGGTGCCCTTCGACACCAAGCGCGGGCTGATCCTCAACGAGGGCGGCCGCGTGCTCGACTCCCACGACGCGGGCCACAAGGTCGGCCACTACACCGCGGGCTGGATCAAGCGCGGCCCCTCGGGCGTGATCGGGACCAACAAGAAAGACGCGCTGGAGACGGTGCAGCACCTGCTCGCCGACGTCGCCTCGGGGACCCTGCTCGACCCGGCCGACCCGGCGCCGGAGGCGATCGAGCAGCTGCTGGCGGAGAAGAACGTCCGCTACGTCTCCTTCGAGGACTGGCAGGCGATCGACCAGGCCGAGGTCGGCCGCGGCGAGCCGCACGGCCGGCCGCGGGTCAAGTTCGTCCGCGTCGAGGAGATGCTCGACACGGTCGGCGAGCAGGTCGGCTAGCCATGGCGGTCGACCTTGGGTCGGGTCAGTCAATCCTTGCCAGTCACGACCATTGCTGCGCCAGAATCGGGTGAACCTTGACTGACCCGACCCTGACCGAGCTGAAGACGATGATCGAGGCAGCCCTGCCGGGCGCCTCGGTCGAGGTCACCGACGAAGACGGCGCGGGCCAGCACCTCCGCGCCGAGGTCAAGGCCCCCCAGTTCCAGGGCCTCTCGCGGATCGACCAGCACCGGCTGGTGAAGGCGGCGGTCAAGCCCCGCTTCGACGACGGCACGGTCCACGCGCTCTCGGTGAAGACCGAAGCGGCCTGACGCGCGCGATCTGCGCGTAAGTTGGCACACAAGATTTACGATCTGCGCGCCATGCGCGCGTAATTTCTCCCTAGGCTCCTGTAGACAATGGATGCCATGAGATCCACCTGGACCGACGAGCGACTGGACGATCTGAACGACCGGGTGAAGGCCATGGACGTGAAGATGGACGCTGGCTTCGCAGGCCTCGACAGCCGGATCGACCAGCTGAACCACACGATGGTGCAGGGGATGATCGCGCTGATCAGCATCATCACCGTGCTGCTGGCGGCGTTCCTCACCGTCGTGGCCACGCACCTCTGAGCCGGCGAGGTCGCTTGGCTACCCTGTGGACATGGCCGACCAAGAGCTGAAGTCCAAAGTCGAAGAGTTGATCGCAGCCAACCCCGTGCTGCTCTTCATGAAAGGGGTGCCGGAGGCGCCGCGCTGCGGGTTCTCGATGCGCGTCGTGCAGATCCTCGACTCGATGGACGCCGAGTACGGGGCGATCGACGTTCTCCCCGCGCTGCAGCCGCTGCGCGAAGTGACGACCGAGATCTCCGACTGGCAGACCTTCCCGCAGCTATACGTCAACGGCGAGCTGCTGGGCGGCGCCGACATCGTCCAGGAGATGTACGAATCGGGCGAGCTGGCCGAGGCCCTGGGCCTCGAGCAGCCGGAGGTAGCGACGGTCCCGGCCGCCGAAGACCGGCCGGCCACGCAGTCTCCCCCGCTCCAGATCGAATAGACCGCGGCAGCTGTTCCTTTTGGTCGCCTGACGACCAAAAGGAACAGCTGCGGAAGAGCTAGACGCCGGCGGGGGCTGCTTCGGCGTCGTCTTTCACCTGGAAAGACGAACCGCAACCGCAGGCGGCGACGACGTTCGGGTTGTTGACCTGGAACCCGGCGCCCTGCAGGCCTTCGACGTAGTCGACCTCGGAGCCGAAGACGAACTGCATCGAGACCTTGTCGACGACGACGGAGACGCCGTCGACGGTGAAGACGTGGTCGTCGGCCTTGGCCTTGTCGAAGGCGAGCGCGTACTGGAAGCCGGAGCATCCACCGCCGCGGACGGCGACGCGAAGGGCCTGGTCGTTGTCCTCCTGCCCGACGAGCAACTCGCCGATCTTGGCGACTGCTTTGTCGGAGAGGGTGATCGCTTGGTTTGGCGTGTCAGTCACTTCACAAAGTGTAGCGGGGCCGGTGGGCGGTCCGATCGGCCGGCGCAAAGTGCGGAAAGGAATGCTCCTGAACGTGAGAATCGACTCACGCAAAGAGCGGCAGAGGCGCTAGCGTCGCCGCTATGGAGAGCACCGACCACGCCCAGATCGCCTACGACGCGTTCGCCCCCATCTATGACGACTTCAACGCCCAGAACGACTACGAGTCCTGGTTCAGCGTCCTGCTGCCGCGGCTCGAACGCGAGGGCCTGCGGACCGGCAAGCTCCTCGACGTCGCCTGCGGGACCGGGCGCGCCTTCGCGCCGATGATCCGCCGCGGCTGGGCGATCACCGCCTGCGACATCTCCCCGGGGATGATCGCCAAAGCGCGCGAGAAACACGCCGGCGAGGCGATCACGCTCGACGTCGCCGACATGACCCGGCTGCCGGTGTACGGCGAGTTCGAGCTGGTCTGGGCCCTGAACGACCCGATCAACTACCTGGTCAGCGACGGCGACCTGCAGAACGCGCTCGAAGCGATGGGCGCGAACCTCGCGCCGGACGGCCTGCTCGTCTTCGATTGCAACACCGTGATGATGATGCAAGCCTCCTTCGAACCGGACCAGGGGCTGGTGCGCGATCCGCGCTGGCGCTGGGAAGGCCGCGGGGAGAGCCGCGGGGTCTACGAAGCCGACGTTTCCGGCGAGGGCATCGCCACCCACACGCACAAGGAGCGCCATTACACGGTGCCGGAGATCCAGCGGACGATGCTGAACGCGGGCCTCGAGCCGGTCGCGGCGCTGGGTCAGCGCGAAGACGAGGCGGGGCTGGTCCTCGCCGACGCCTGGGACGAGGGACGCGACCACAAGATCATCCACGTCGCGCGGCAAAGCTGATCCGACCCGGCGTTTGGCAGAATCGGCGCCGGTGAACGCCGCCAACCAGACCGCAGTCGTCTGCGACAGCAGCCAGTACCTGCCGCCGGAGGCGATCGCGGCGAAGGGGATCGCCGCGGTCAGCCTCTACGTGTCGGTCGACGGCCGGCAGGAGGCGGAGCTGCAGATGACCGACTACGACGACTTCTACAACCGTCTGCGCCAGTCGAGCGGCGGGGCGACGACCTCGCAGCCCTCGCTCGGCGACTTCATCGACGTCTGGCAGCCGCTGCTCGACCAGGGCAAGGAGATCGTCTCGATCCACCTCTCCTCGGCGATCTCCGGGACCTTCGAGGCCGCCAACCAGGCCCGCCGGCGACTGATCGACGACGGCAAGGGGGGCGAGCGCGTCCACCTCTACGACTCCGAAATGGCCTGCGGGGCGACGGGCCTCTGCGTGCTCGCCGCCGCCGCCGCGATCGAGGCGGGCGGCGGGCCGACCGAGGCGCTCGCGCGGGCCAAAGAGGTCCGCGAGACGATCCGCATGTGGTTCGCCGTCGACACGCTCGAGTACCTGCGCAAGGGCGGGCGCATCGGCGGCGCCAGCGCCTGGATCGGCGGCGCCCTGAAGATCAAGCCGATCCTCACGATCGACCGCGAGATCGTCCCGGTCGAACGGGTCCGCACCCGCGCCCGCTCGCTGGAGCGACTGCGCGGCTACGCCCGTCAGCTGCACGAATCGGGCGCCGACGCCTGGGTCATCCAGCACATCCAGGACCACGAGACGGTCGAGGTCCTGGAAGCCGACCTGCGCGAGATCTTCGGCTGCGAGCCCGCCTTCATCTCGGAGATCGGGCCGGTGATCGGCGCCCACGTCGGGCCGGGGCTGATCGGGGTCGGCGCGGTGTCCTGGTCGCTCCTCGACGCGGGCTGAGCGCCCGGGCGGGCGGGCGATGGCGAAGCTGCTGCTGATCTCGGGCAGCCTGCGCGGCGGCTCGGCCAACTCGGCGACGCTGCGGACGGCGGCGGCGCTGGCGCCCGACGGCGTCGAGGCGACGATCTACGACGGCATGGGACGGCTCCCCCACTTCAACCCCGACGACGACCCGGCCGACGGGGTCGGGCTCGACCCCGAGGTGGCGGCGCTGCGCGCGGCGCTGGCCGACGCCGACGGGCTCCTACTCTCGACGCCCGAGTACGCGGGCGCGCTGCCGGGCTCGTTCAAGAACCTGCTCGACTGGACGGTCGGCGGCGGGCAGACCTACGAGATGCCGGTCGCCTGGATCAACGTCTCGGGCGCCGCGGCGCCGAGCGGCGGCGCCGACGCCCACGAGAGCCTCCGCAAGGTCCTCGGCTACACCGGCGCCCGGATCGTCGAGGACGCGGTGCTGCGGCTGCCGCTGGCGCGCGACGACGTCGGCGCCGACGGCCTGATCGCGACGCCCGCGGCGCGCGAGGCGATCGTCGCCGCGGTGGCTGCGCTCGCCGCGGGCGCCTAGTAGCCGCGCTTGCGGCGACGCCGTCCCCGCATCAGCTTGATCCCGATCAGGAACCCGACCGCGGCGGCGCCGATGATCAGCTGCTGCTTGTGCTCCTCGACCTGGCGGCGCCAGTCGGTCACTTCGGTGACCTTCCCGCGCAGCGCTTCGACGTTCGTCCCCAGCTGCTGACGCTGGGTGTCGATGTCGCGGCGGATCTCCGCCGCGGAGCGACCGGGCTTGCCGGCCGTGGAGGGCCGCACCGGTTTCGGGTCGACGCTCATTTGTCCTCCTTCGTGAGCATCTCTTTGGTGAGCTTGGCCTCTTCGATCGCCTGCTCGGGCACCGGCGGCGAACCGGCCCGCACCGCTTTGTAGGCGATCAATGCGGCGAGCGCGGCGATCAGCAGGAAGATCGCGGCCTCGATGAAGAAGCCGGGCCAGGTCTTGCCGTCGAATACCTCTTCGTTCAGCAGCCAGGCGATGCCCTCCATCACCAGGATCAGCGCGAGGAAGGCGAAGACCCCGGCGGAGATGCCGACGGCCGCGCCCTTGGCGATCTTCCCCGCTTTCTCGGAGACCTCGGCCTTGGCGAGCTGGATCTCCTCGCGGACGAGGCCGGAGATCCCTTCGGTGACGTCGAAGACGAGCTCGCCGAGCTTGCGCTCGTCCTTCGGCTCGCTCGGCGGCGGGACGGGCGGCGGCGTCTGCGGCTGGGTGGGTGGCATTTGGCTGTCGGGCATCGGTTCCCCTCTCAGGTCCGGCGGGTTACTCCGGCGGGTCCTCACCGTAGATGCGGCGGAAGACGACGGCGGCGACCCGTGCCGCGGCGATGCTGGCCAGGGCTCCGGTTGCCGCCAACAGTCCGCTCCAGACCAGCCTCTTTACCAACTCGTTGTCCACTCGTACCGACCTTTCCCCTAGCGGTGAGGGTCAAACCCTAGATGGTCCCCGGCCCCTCAGCGCGGCTCGAGGCCGTCGCAGATGGTCGTCACCAGCAGGTTCCGCGCTTCGTCGAAGCGGTCCTCGGCGACCTCGACGTCGTCGAAGATCCACTCGGTGAGGAGCTGCTCGACCGCGCCGTAGAAGGCCTGGGAGGCGAAGCGCGGGGCGACGTCGGAGCGGAACTCGCCCGCCGCCTGGCCGTCGGCGACGATCCTCGCGATCCCTTCATAGGCGCGCCGGATCTCCTCCAGGTGGGTGCGGCCGAACGAGTTCGCCGCCCGCGTCACCTCGACGATGATCACCTTCATCAGCTCCGGGTCGTGGCGGTAGGACTCGAAGATGAACCCGGCGACTGCGCCGAGCTTCTCGCGGTGGGAGGCGTCGGTCTTTTCCGCCTCCTCGATCGAGGCGAGGAGCAGCGACCAGCGCTCGAGGAACAGTTCGTTCAGCACCTGGTCCTTGGAGTTGAAGTAGTGGTAGACGAGCCCGTAGGCGACCCCCGCCTCGTCGGCGATGTCGGAGACGCGGGTGGCGTGGAAGCCCTGGCGGGCAAAGACCGTGACGGCCGCGTCGAGGATCTGCCGGCGTTTGTCGACGGATCCGGAGCGCTGGGTGGAGCTCTGCTCCATCAGAGGTACACCTCCGGGCGACGGTTGGCGAGGGCCGGCAGCGACTCGCGCACCCGCGCCTGGGCGGCGAGGTCGAGGTCGGCGGCGACGAAGCACTCCTCGTCGGGCGCGGTCGCCAGCACCACGCCCCAGGGATCGACGATCATCGATCGCCCGTAGCTGTCGTAGTGCGGCGGCGCCTTGCCGACCTGGCCGGGGGCGAGGACGAAGACCGCGTTCTCGATCGCGCGGGCGCGCAGCAGGACCTCCCAGTGGTCGCGGCCGGTGAAGCTGGTGAAGGCGGCGGGGACGGTGATCAGACGGGCGCCGCGGACGGCGAGGATGCGGTGCAGCTCGGGGAAGCGCAGGTCGTAACAAATGGTGAGCCCGGTGAGGAGGTCGCCGACCGGCGCCGTGACGATCTCCGTACCCGCCTGCTCGTGGGCAGACTCGCGGTAGGAGACGCCGCCCGCGTCGACGTCGAACATATGGATCTTGCGGTAGACGGCGAGGTCCGCCCCGTCGGGCCCGATCAGCACCGAGGTGTTGAACGGCTTCTCCGCCTCCCCGGCGCGCTCGGAGATCGAGCCCGCGAGCAGGTGGATGCCGAGGGCGCGCGCCCAGCCGCGGGCGGCGTTCAGGCTCGGGCCGTCGAGCGGCTCGGCGCCCGCGGCGAGCTCCTCGCCGGCGGCGAGCAGGTTCCACTTCTCCGGCAGGGCGACTAGCTCCGCCCCGTCGGCCGCGGCGGCGCGGACCAGCGCCTCGGCGCTCGCCAGGTTGCGGGCCTTCTCGGCGGTAGAGTTGAGCTGTACGGCGGCGACACGCATTGGTGCTATTTACGGCACTTTCCCGGCACCCAGCACGGCGCGAGGTAAACCGATTGACGGGTCAATCAGGGGCCCAGTATAGGCGCCGACGCCGCCCCGGCGGACGAAACGCGGCACCGCATGTGGTGGTGCGTCCGGAAGGCCCGCCCTTCGGCGCTGATGTTCGAGCGCCGCGAGGGTCACGGCGCGGGAGGGCGGGGCCGCTTCAAGCCGGCGCCCGGCGGACGAGGGACGCGGGCCGTTTCGAGCCGGCGCCCGGAGGCAAGGGACGCGGGCCGCTTCGAGCTGGCGCCCGACGGCAAGGGACGGCCGAGGGACGCGGCAAGGGACCCGGCCCTCTCGGCCACGGCCCGGGCAGGCTGTGGCCGTGGCCGAGAGGGCCGGGTCTCAGGGGAGAGTGGAGGGACACTCGCGGGAGAGTCACGGGAGAGGGACGGATCCGTCACCGGTCCGTGACGGAGGTGGGACGTCGTCACGGAGAGCGTGAGAACGCCACGCTTCCTCCCGTGTTGTCCAACACCGACGGGGATGCGGTCGTCCTAACCGACCTATAGCGCCGGTTAGGACGACCGCGCCCCGGGGGACCCTCGATCCGGGCCGGGAAAGGGACGGAAGGCGCCCGGGCGTGTGACGTTCCCGGCATCTTCGTCACCGATCGGCCCCTGACGGCCCCCGGTCGGAGGAGGGACGGAGGGTCTGGGCCCGAGGTGTGCCATCTCCCGCGCATCACGATCACGGAAGTCCGACCGCCTCACGTCCCTGTACCGGCTCTCCCCCGCACCCCTCCCGTCCTGGGCGCCTCATGGGGGTCACAGCCTGCCAGGACCCCCATGAGGCGCCCAGGACAGCCACCGGCGCCGCGGAGTGGTGTGGACGGCCGGGGCCGCAGTGGCGCGGACGGCCGCCCCACGGAGCGAAGCCTCGCACCTACCGGTCCGCATCCAGCGGCTTCGGGAAGCTCATGGCGCGGGCGACGAACCGGTCGAAGATCGGCGTCGGCAGCACGGCCCGCGCCCGCACCATCACGTGCGCGTCGAGCCCGACCAGGTAACGGGACCGAGGGCGCGGGGCCTCCAGCGCTTGCTGGATCCGCGCCGCGACCTTCGCCGGTGGGATGCCGCGCTCGGCAGTGTCGCGGACGACTTGGCGGTAGCGCTCGACCGCCGCGCCGTAGAGGTCTCGCAGCCGCGGTGACGCGTCCGCGAGGATCCGCTCGGCGTCCTCCTCGCCGCGGGACCAGATCGGCGTGTCGATCGAGCCGGGCTCGATCAGGACCACCTTGATCCCCCAGGGCGCCAGCTCCTGGCTCAGGCTGTCGCCGAGCGCCTCCAGTCCGAACTTGGCGGCGTGGTAGGCGCCGGTTATCGGCAGGGCGACCCGGCCGCCGATCGAGCTGATCAAGACGACGTGGCCGCGTGCAGCCCGGATCGCCGGGAGCATCGCCTGGGCGACGGCGAGCTGCGTGGTGAGGTTCAGCTACACCTGGCGGCGGAAGTGCTCGATCGGCAGCGCCTCCAGCGGGCCGGCGACGGCGGCGCCCGCGTCGTCGACGAGGCCGTCGAGCCCGCCCGGCTCGGCGCCGACGCGCTCCGCCGCGGCGGCGATCGCGTCCGGGTCGAGGCCGTCCACCATCAGCGGCTCAAGCCGCGCCGACCGCTCCGCCCGCAGCGCCGCCGCGTCCTCCTCCCTGCGGACCCCGGCGAAGACCTTCCAACCCGCCGCGTCCAGCCGCAGCGCCGTCGCCCGCCCGATGCCCGAGGAGGCGCCGGTGACGAGCGCCGCCCTCATCCGCGGCGGCGTTCCAGCTCGGCGACGAGGAGCTTGGTGTGGAGGGAGGCGATCAGGTCCTTCAGCGGCTGGGCGCCTGATTCGAGCATCTCGACCACGCGCTCCGCGGGCACCTCGCCGGCGAGGCGGCTCATCACCATGTCGACCTCCTCGCGGACAAGCTCTTCGAGGGCGGTCTTGTAGCGGAGGGTGTCGTAGACGGTGAAGCCGATCTGCTCGTCGTAGCCGCCGGCGCGAAAGCGGCTGATCGCCTCGATGATCGTGACGTCGGAGGGCGAGTAGCCGCGGCTGTTCGGGGTCAGGACGCCGATCTCGGCGAGCCGGTCGAGCACCTCCTTGGGGACGCCGTAGCGCTTGCGGACGTCGGCGGCGCTGGTGCGGGTGCGCTCGCCGGCGAGGGCGCGATCGAGGATCTGGTCCTCGAGCTCGAGCAGCGCCTCGGCGCGGTCGGTGCCCTCGTCGAGCACCCCCTTGATCGCCTTCAAGGGCATGAAGCGCTCCTCCTGCAGGCGCTTGATCAGGCGGATGCGGTCGACGAACTCGGGCGGGTAGTACGCCATGTTGCGACTGGTCTTCACGCCTTCCGGGAGGAGGCCCTCGCGCAGGTAGTGCTTGATCGTCGGCGCGGGGACGCCGCTGGCCTCGGCCAGCTCGCCCATCCGCAGGAGCTCGGTCGTCTCGGTCGCGTCGGTCGCCATCGGCGAGCGGCTAGGCGGCCGCGGCGTCGCGGGCGGCGATGCCGAGCAGCTCGCGCGCCTCGGCGACGGTGGCCGGGCGGCGCCCGATGTCTTCGGCCATCTGCCGCGCCTTGCCGATCAGGTCGCCGTTCGAGCGCGCCATCGTGCCGTCGGGCAGGTAGAGGTTGTCCTCGACGCCGGCGCGCACGTTGCCGCCGAGCACCAGCGACGAGGCGAGCAGCTTCCACTGGTCGCGGGAGATGCCGATCACCTGCCACTGGTTCGGGCCTTCCGGGCCGCCGGGGATCTGGTCGGACATCGTGGTGACGTTGCGCGGGGTCGGGCGGATGCCGCCGGTCACCCCCATCACCAGCGAGATCTGCAGCGGCGGCTCGAGCAGGCCCATGTCGAGCAGCGGGTCGAGGTTGGCGACGTGGCCGGCGTCGAAGCACTCGTGCTCGGGCTTGATGCCGAGGTCCCGCATCGCCGTGAGGAACTCGGTGATCGTGTCGAAACTGTTCTCGAAGACCGCCTTGAAGACGAAGTCTTTACGCCGCCGTGAGTACTTCGCGTAGTTCATCGAGCTCATGTTCAGCGCCGCCACTTCGGGCCGGCACTCGCGCAGGTAGGAGATGCGCTTCTCGATCGGGATGCCGATCGCCCCGGTCGAGTAGTTGACGATCACGTCGTCGACGGCGCCGCGGATCGCCTCGGTGATCGCCCTGAAGTCCTCGACCTCGTAGGAGGGCGTGCCGTCGGGCTTGCGCGCGTGGATGTGGATCTGGGACGCCCCCTCCTCGACCGCGCGGCGCGCCTCGGCCGCGTACTCCTCCGGCGTGTAGGGGATCGCCGGGCACTGGTCGCGGTTGGCGATCACCCCGCTGATCGAGCAGCTGATGATCACCGGGTCCCCGTAGCTGCTCACCTTTCGTCCCCTCCCTCGGCGCGCCGGTTCAGACCGGCATCACCCCATGTCTTTTCGGCGGCTTCGTCACGTGCTTGTTACGGGCCATGCGCAGTGCTTTTACGACCGTGGGACGGGTCTCGCGCGGATCGATCACGTCGTCGATCATCGCGTTGCCCGCCGAGATGTAGGGATCGATGTTCTGGCGCACCGCGTCGAGCATCGCCTCGCGGGTCGCCTCCGGATCGTCGGCGGCCTCGATCGCCGAGCG
>JBPYFM010000036.1:0-33056 GCA_051986435.1 Solirubrobacterales bacterium
CGCTTCCGCTACGGCGTCCAGGTCAACAGCCTGGGACTGACCGAGGCCCAGCCGGAGAACAACATCCAGCGGATCGTGCTCGAGGCGCTGGCGGTGACGATGAGCCGCGACGCCCGCGCCCGCGCCCTGCAGCTCCCGGCCTGGAACGAGGCGATGGGCCTCCCCCGCCCCTGGGACCAGCAGTGGAGCCTGCGCATCCAGCAGGTGCTGGCGAACGAGACCGACCTGCTCGAGTACCCCGACGTCTTCGAGGGCTCGGTCGTCATGGACGGCCTGGTCGAGGAGCTCTCTGCGGGCGCCAAGGCCGAGATGAAGGTGGTCGAAGAGCGCGGCGGCGCGATCAAGGCCGTCCCCTACATGAAAGCCCGCCTGGTCGAGTCCCACCGCGAGCGCGTCGCCCGGATCGAGAGCGGCGAGCAGAAGGTGATCGGCCAGAACTCCTTCACCGAGACGGCCGAGTCGCCGCTGACGGCGGGCGCCGACGGCGGCATCATGACCCCGGATCCGGAGGTCGAACGCGAGCTGATCGAGGCGCTCGAGCAGTGGCGGGCGAACCGCGACCAGGCCGCTGTCGACGCGGCGCTGGCGGAGCTCGCCAAGGTCGCCGCCGACGATGCGCAGAACATCATGCCCGCGACGATCGCCGCAGCCAAGGCGGGGGCGACGACCGGCGAGTGGGCGCAGACCATGCGCGACGTCTTCGGTGCCTACCGCGCGCCGACCGGCGTCGACGGCGCCGCCCCGGCCGCCGACCGCTCCCAGCTCGACGAGATCCGCCATCAGGTCGACGAGACCTCCGAGCGCATCGGCCATCGGATCAAGATCCTGGTCGGCAAGCCCGGCCTCGACGGCCACTCCAACGGCGCCGAGCAGATCGCCCTGCGCGCCCGCGACGTCGGCATGGAGGTCATCTACCAGGGCATCCGCCTCACCCCGGCCGAGATCGCCCAATCCGCCCTCCAGGAGGACGTCGACGTGGTCGGCCTCTCGATCCTCTCCGGCTCCCACCTCGAGCTCATCCCCGAGGTCGTCCGCCTCCTCGAGGAGGAGGGCGTCGACGTCCCGGTCGTGGTCGGCGGCATCATCCCCGCCGCCGACGCCGAGCGCCTCCGCGCCGCGGGCGTCGCCGGCGTCTACACGCCGAAGGACTTCGACATCAACCAGATCATGGGCGAGATGGTGGCGCTGGTCGGCGAACGGGCGGGGGCGGGCGCGGCGGCCTAGCGCGGCTCGGCACGCCGAGGCACGCGGCGCGCGACAATAGGCATATGAGCGATTTCCAAGACGACCGCTCGGCCTGGCTGCGGTGCTATCGCTGCTGGTCGCAGAACCTCGAGATCCAGATCCACTATGACGCCATCCGGCGGGTCGACCCGGAGACGGGCGCCCTCGCGGAAGGGGTCGACGAGGTGCAGGAATCGGTCGTCCAGTGCCTCGACTGCATGCACGACCAGCCGCACCTCACCTTCGAAGACGACCGGGTGGTGCCGATCGGCGAGCGGTGGCCGCGGATGGTGGCGGGAACGCCATGGGTCGCCTCCTGCACCGTCACCATCGACGCCGAGCGGGTCGAGAGCTGCTCCGGCCCCGAAGCGGCCGAGTTCCTCACCTACGGCGCCTTCGGCGACGCCGGGGTGCGCGAGTTCTTCACCCACGTCCGCTTCCACAAGCACGACGAGGACCAGATCGTCGTCCACCTGCTGGTCGAGCTCTACGCCCGCTCCGCCCAGGAGGCGACCGAGGTGCTGGAGGAGGCCGCCGAGGGCACGCTCGAGATCACCTCGCTGGCGGAGGAGTCGCGGCCCCCGGCCCACGCCTCGGGCGAGGCGCACTAGCGGCGGTCCGGGTCAGATCCGGAAGCGTCGCCTGACCGGCGAGGTGTCCGGCCCCGCGGCGTTGACCGCACGCGCTTCGAAGAGGTAACCGCCGGGCGCGAGGTGCTTGTAGGTCCTCGAGTTACCGCAACGCCTGAAGCGGACCCTCGACGGCTTCTTTCCCGGCTTCACCAGTTTGCACTGGAAGCGTTCCGTAGAGGCGGTGCCGGCGACCTTGAAGGTGGCGGTGCCGCGCTTGCGATCGATTGTCGCCTTCTTCAGCGAGGTGTCCGGACTGGCCAGGGACGGGGGCGGTGGCGGCGCTTCGCCCGCCGGCGCCCCGCCGTTGTTCGAGCCCGGCGCCGGAGGGCCGATTGGCGGCGGGGGTTCCGTGACGGGCGCGAAGTGCGCCGTGACCTCGTTGTCCGCGTACAACGTCACCTGGCAGGACCCGGTGCCCGAGCAGCCGCCTTCCGACCAGCCGGTGAACGCGTAGCCGCTCGCCGGGGTCGCGCTGAGCGTGACCGTCGCGCCGTTTTCGAAGGGGTGCGAGCAGGTGGCGCCGCAAACGATCCCGGGGCGGTCGGAGCTGACCGTCCCCCCGACGGCGTCTTCGCGGGACACGGTCAGGGTGTGATGCAGGGCGCCGAAGGCGAGGATTTTGTCGCTGCGCGTGCCGACGTAGACCCGACCTTCGGACGCCTGGGCCCGGCCGAACTTGCTGGTGATCCCGATTTCGTGACTCCAGAGCAGGTGCGGGGTGCCGCCGGAGGGGACCGCGGCGTACGCGTCGATGAAGGAGCCTTCGCAGTTCCCGGCACCGGGATTCACGCAGCGACTGATCCAGACGATCGCCGATCCCGAGGTGGTCCCGTTCGAGGTGACGATCGGCGAGCCCGAGCCGTATTCGAACCCTCCCGCCTCACCGTCCGGGGTCAGTTCTGGTTCGCCTGAGGAGTTGGTCCCGTAGGCGAGGAAGTGGAGGCTTTTGCTGGTTTTGCTGACCGTCGGGACGTAGACATAACCGCCGTCGCCAGGCCAGGCCGCAAGCGAGGCCCAGACGCCCCCGCCGAGCGAGATTTCCTGCAGCGACGCGTTTTCCATGCTCGATTCCGGCTTCCGGCCACCGAGTTCGTCACGATTCAGCAGGTAGAGCTCACCGGCCTTGCCGGCCTGGACCAGGAGGTGGGGGGTCGTCGCGGTGCCGAAGTACGGTGACGGCAGCGCGAGCGGCGCTCCGGAGCCGAGATCCCAGTCTTCGCGGTCGAGTTCTTCGCTGTTGTAGGGCGCGAAGAAGTC
Source organism: Solirubrobacterales bacterium (assembly GCA_051986435.1). GTDB lineage: Bacteria > Actinomycetota > Thermoleophilia > Solirubrobacterales > 70-9 > VAYN01. The sequence continues at coordinate 3,114 of JBPYFM010000036.1, forward strand.
TTTGGCCTTCAGGTGCCCGTCCGGTTCCACCTGGAGCCTCACCACGGCGCTGCCCAGGTTCCCTTCGTGCGGTTCGTCGCCCGGGCCCGGAAGCGGCGACCATCCTTGTCCCGAGGTGAAGATGATCTGACCTTCACCGTCGGAGATCAGACCCCCGCCGGACTGCCAGATCGACCCCCCGTTTCCTTTCGCGTCCGTCCACAACGTGGTGATTTCGGCCGAGGTGGTCGAGACGCCGGCGATCCAGCCCTGGAACGGCGGGGTGTCGCAGTTCCCGCCGAAGGCGGCATAGACGACCCCGTTCATCAGCAGCAGACCGGGGCGCTGCAGCAGCTGCTTCGGTTCGAAGGGGATGGCTTCCCCGGATACTCCGGTGACGTTTTCGGCGTAACCGGAGATCGTCACCGGGAAGCCGGGCTGCTCTTTCCCGTCGGCGAGGCTCACCGCGTGCATCTGCCAGATCGGCACTCCGGAGCTGCCCCCGCCTTCGTAGCCCTTGGCGAGGAAGTAGGCGACGTTCGTGCTCGGATCGATGACCGGGGTGCCGGTGATGCCGACGTCGGGCCACAGGTCCTTACAGGGGCTGAGGTCGGCCGGGTTCCACGGCGCGCCGAAGTTCTCTTCCCACTGGACCTGGCCGCTCCGCGAATCGATCGCGTAGACCCAGTTCTTCTCCGTCGCGACCAGCAGGGTGTGTCCGGAGACGAGCGGCTGCGCGTACACCTGGCCCTGGACGGGAACCGTGAAGTTGAGGCCGAAATCGCCGCTTTCGACCAGTTGCGGGCTGAGCTGCGGCTCGTCCGGATACCAGGACGTGCGCAGGGAGTCGGCCGCCGCGCCGATCTGTTCCGCCGCGGCGGCCGAGACCGGGCCGCCGAAGGCCGCGCAGGCCACGACCAGCGCCAGACCGACCACAACCCGCTGCGCGCGTAGCCTCGCCATGGCTCCCTGAGCCTAGTCCTCCGCGCGTGTCGTCAGAGGGCGCCGCTCAGGCGCCGGGGTTCTTGCGCGGCACCAGGACGAGCCGCTTGAACTCGGCGACCAGGACGCCGTCCTGGTTCAGGACCCGGGTATGGACCTTGACCGTGCCGCGGTCCGGTTTCGATTTCGACTCGCGCTTCTCGAGGACCTCGGTCTCGCAGAAGAGCGTGTCGCCGTGGAAGACCGGGTTCGGGTGGCTCAGCTCCTCCGTTGCGAGGTTGGCGATCGCCTTGCCGGAGACATCGGAGACCGACATGCCGAGCGCGAGCGAGTAGACGAGCGGGCCGACCACGACGTTTTTGCCCTGCTGCGACCGAGACGCGTAGACGTCGTTGATGTGCAGCAGGTGGTGGTTCATCGTGATCAGGCAGAAGAGATGGTCGTCGGACTCGGTGACCGTCTTGGCGGGCCAGTGCTTGTAGACGGCGCCAACCTCGAACTCCTCCAGGTAGCGCCCGTAAGCGTGCGCGCCCGAAGCCTCGCGCTCGGCCTGGTCGGTGGTCACACCCTGGATGTCGCTCATGAAAACTCGGTTCCTCCTCTTGGATTTCGGCGCGGCACTCTATCGGCAGGCAACCGGAGGGCGCTCCGAGGCCCTTTAGACTGCGGCGCGATGAAAGTAGCCATAGTCGGTCTCGGGTACGTCGGCCTCCCGCTCGCGGTCGCCTTCGCGGAGGAGGGTCGCGACGTGGTCTGCTTCGACCTCGACACGGCCAAGACCACGGCCCTCGCCGAAGGGCGCAGCTACATCGAGGACATCGACGACGCGACCCTGGGGGCGGTCATGGAGCGCCTCCATCCGACTTCGCGGCACGCCGATCTGGCCACCTGCGACGCGATCGTGATCTGCGTCCCGACGCCGCTGACGTCCTCCCGCGAACCGGACCTGACCTACCTCCTCGGGGCGTCGACCTCGATCGCGGGGGTACTGCAGCCGGGCCAGCTCGTCGTGCTGGAGTCGACCACCTATCCGGGGACGACGCGCGAGCGGGTGGCGCCGATCCTCGAGGAGTCGGGGCTGCGCGTCGGCCGCGACTTCCACCTGGCCTTCTCGCCCGAGCGGATCGACCCCGGCCGCACCGACTTCACCGTGCGCACGACGCCGAAGCTGGTCGGCGGCATCACCGCCGATTGCACCGAGCGGGCCCGCGCCCTCTACGCGGAGATCTGCGAGACCGTGGTCGTCCTCTCCTCACCGGAGGCGGCGGAGCTCTCGAAGCTCCTGGAGAACATCTTCCGCTCGGTCAACATCGCCCTCGTCAACGAGCTGGCGCAGTTGTGCGACCGTCTCGACATCGACGTCTGGGAGGTCATCGACGCCGCCTCGACCAAGCCCTTCGGCTTCATGCGCTTCGAGCCGGGGCCTGGAATGGGCGGCCACTGCCTCCCCGTCGACCCCTTCTACCTCGCCTTCAAGGCACGCGAGCACGACTTCTACCCGGAGTTCATCGAGCTCGCCGGCAAGGTCAACCAGGCCCAGCCCGCCTACTGCGTGGAGCGCATCGAGCGCGCCCTGAACCGAGCCGGCAAGCCGGTCAACGGCTCCAAGGTCCTGATCCTCGGCGCCGCCTACAAGGGCGGCTCCGGCGACACCCGCGAGTCCCCGGCGCTGAAGATCATGAAGCTCCTCCGCGCCCTCGACGCCGACCTCTCCTACCACGACCCCTACGTCCCGGCGATCGCCGAACTCGGCCTCGAGTCGGCCGACCTCGACGCCGCCTTGGCCGACGCCGACCTCGTCGCCGTGGTCACCGCCCACAAGGAGATCGATTACGCCGCCGTGGTGGAGGCGGCGCCCTTGGTGATCGATTTCCGCGGGATCACGCGGGGCATCGACGCGAAGAACCTCGTGCGGCTGTAGGAGCTCCGGGCGTGACCATGCTCTGGTCGGCCCCGGCGGCCGTCCGAGAGAGGTCCTGGGCGCCTCATGGGGGTCCTGGCAGGCTGTGACCCCCCATGAGGCGCCCAGGACGTGAGGGGTGCGGGGGAGAGCCGGTGCAGGGACGTGAGGCGGTCGGACTTCCGTGATCGTGATGCGCGGGAGAAGGCACACCTCCGGCCGACCGGGGGCCGTCAGGGGCCGATCGGTGACGAAGATGCCGGGAACGTCACACGCCCGGGCGCCTTCCGTCCCTCTCCGGGCCCGGATCGAGGGTCCCCCGGGGTGCGGTCGTCCTAACCGACCTATAGCGCCGGTTAGGACGACCGCACCCCCGTGCGTGTCGGACAACACGGGAGGAAGCGTGGAGTTCCCACGCTCTCCGTGACGAGGTCCCACCTCCGTCACGGATCGGTGACGGATCCGTGGGACTCCCGTCGCTCCCCCGTGACCCTCCCGTCACCCTCCCGCGGGTGTCCCTCCACACTCCCTGAGACCCGGCCCTCTCGGCCACGGCCACAGCCTGCCCGGGCCGTGGCCGAGAGGGCCGGGTCCCTTGCCTCGTCCCTTCCCCGTCCCTTCCTGCCCCCGGGCGCCGGCTTGCGAGGGCCGCGTCGGCGCACAAGGCATCCTTGAGGGCGTTTTCGCGTTGCCCAGGCCCGACCTCCGGCCCTCAGTGCACTTTGCGCAGGCGGTTCCGCTGCTCTTGTTTCTCGACCACCTGGACGATCAGCTTGGTCACGTTGGAGTCGCCGCTGACCTTGATGTGGCCGGTCTCGGCGGCGCGCCGGTAGCTCGCGAGCGTGCCCTTCTCGGCGAGCTGATTGAACTGGGGGCGGTCGATTTCGACCAGGACCCGCTCGTCTTGGGCGAGGTCCTTCTTGATGATCGGCCCGGGCAACTCCACCCGGTAGAGCTGGATGTCGTGTTTGGCGCGCAGCTCCAGGCCGAAGACCAGCTTCAGCTTCGCCAGGGCCGGGACTTCGGTCTGGAAGCGCTCGACGGCGGTGCGGATCAGGTCAGGAGTGGAGGCCATCTCTGGTCCGCCCCGCGCTCAGATCTTGTTCCGTTGCAGAACCTTTTTGCCGATCACCATGCGTTGGATCTCGGAGGTCCCCTCACCGATCAGCAGCAGCGGCGCGTCGCGGTAGAGCCGCTCGATCTCGTACTCCTTCGAGTAGCCGTAGCCGCCGTGGATGCGGAAGGCGTCCTCGACGTTTTCCTTGCCCGTCTCCGAGGCCAGGAGCTTCGCCATGCCGGCCTCGAGGTCGGAGCGCACCCCGGCGTCCTTGAGGCGCGCCGCTTTGCGGGTCATGAGGCGGGCCGCCTCCAGGCGCGTCGCCATGTCGGCGAGCTTGAACTGGATCGCCTGGTGCTGGGCGATCGGCTTGCCGAACGTTTTGCGCTCCTGGCTGTATTTCAGCGCCAGCTCGAGCGCCCGCTGGGCGATGCCGACACCGCGCGCGGCGACGTTGACGCGGCCGACCTCGAGCGCGTCCATCATCTGGACGAAGCCCTCGCCGACCCCCTCGGGCCCGCCCAGGATCCGGTCCGGCGGGCACTTGTAGCCGTCGTAGACGAGCTCGGTCGACTCGACGCCCTTGTAGCCCATCTTCTTGATCTTCGGCGGCACGGTCAGGCCGGCGAACCTGCCCTCGTTGACTTCCTTCCAGGGCTCCTTCTCGGTGATGAAGCAGGTCATGCCCTTGTAGGGCGGGTCGGCCTTCGGGTCGGTCTTCATCAGCACGAAGACGACGCCCGAGCCGAGCCCGTTCGTCACCCACATCTTCTGGCCGTTCAGCTCCCAGTTGCCGTCGGCGTCCTCCTTGGCGGTCGCCTTTATCCCCTGGACGTCGGACCCGGTCTCCGGCTCCGACAGCGAGAAGGCGGCGCGGATCTCCCCCGTCGCCATCTTCGGCAGGAAGTACTGCTTCTGCTCCTCGGTGCCGAACTTCATCAGCAGGTAGGAGCCGATGAAGTGCGTGTTGACGACACCGGAGATCGAGATCCAGCCGCGCGAGAGCTCCTCGACGATCAGCGCGTAGGTCGCCAGATCGAGCCCCATGCCGCCGTACTCTTCCGGGATCGTCACGCCGAACAGGCCGAGCTCCTTCATCTGCTCGACGATCGGCTCCGGGAACGTGTCCTCGTGGTCGTAGTGCTCGGCGTTGGGGATGATCTGCTCGTCGGCGAACTGCCGGACCATTTCGACGATCGCCTGCTGCTCGTCGGTCATTTCGCGGTACGCGGAGGTGTCTACGGCCATGGCTCCTGCCTGTCGGGGATCGAGTCTGTCGCCCCGCAGGATACCGGCGAGATAGGGTCCGCCGCGCAAGAAACCCAGGAGGAGCCAGCCTTGAGACACCCCAGAGACTTCTTTCACCCGCAGGCGATCGGCGCGCCGGAGCCGCTGCGCGAGATCCCGGTCACCCCGTCGCGGATGATCCACTTCCTCGACTTCTCGAACCCGAAGATGGTCGCCAAGGCGTCAGACATCGCCAAGCAGACCGACATCCTGTTGGGGAACCTCGAGGACGCGGTGCCGGTCGACCGCAAGGAGGCGGCGCGCGCCGGGCTGATCCAGGCGGCGAAGGAGTCCGACTTCGGCACGACCTCGCTGTGGACGCGGGTGAACTCGCTGGAGAGCCCGTGGGTCCTCGACGACCTCGAGCAGCTGGTCGGCGAGATCGGCGACAAGCTCGACGTGATCATGGTGCCGAAGGTCGAGGGCGCCTGGGACATCCACTACGTCGACCGCCTGCTCGCCCAGCTCGAGGCCAAGGCCGGGCTCGAGAAGCCGATCCTCGTCCACGCGATCCTGGAGACGCCGCAGGGCGTCGTCAACCTGGAGGAGATCGCCAACGCGGCGCCGCGCATGCAGGGCATGAGCTTCGGCCCCGCCGACCTCGCCGCGGCGCGGCGGATGAAGACGACCCGGGTCGGCGGCGGCCACCCCGGCTACCTCGTCCTCAACGACCCGCCGGACCCGGAGAACCCCGAAGAGGGCCGGGTCAGCGCCCAGCAGGATCTCTGGCACTACTCGATCGCCCGCATGGTCGACGCCTGCACCTCCGCCGGGATCCTGCCCTTCTACGGCCCCTTCGGCGACATCAAGGACGTCGCCGGCTGCGAGGCCCAGTTCCGCGCCGCCTTCCTGATGGGCTGCGTCGGCGCCTGGTCGCTGCACCCCGTGCAGATCGGCATCGCCAAGAAGGTTTTCAGCCCGCCGGCGGACGAGGTCGCCTTCGCCAAGAAGGTGCTGGAGGCGATCCCCGACGGCCGCGGCGTCCACATGATCGACGGCAAGATGCAGGACGACGCGACCTGGAAGCAGTGCAAGGTCATGGTCGAGCTGGCCGAGATGCTGGCCGCCAAGGACCCGGAGCTGCAGGAGTCCTACGGGCTCTAGGCCGGCAAAAGGCGCCGGAGGATTGCCGTAATCTCCCGTCGATGCCGCCGGTCGTCGTGCAGGTCTTAAAGGTGGGTACCTGACCCGCCGATATGAGTCGCATCTCACGCATCCGGGGCACCCGGCAAATCAACCGACGCCCTGACTCGATCGCCATGGAAACTCACTCAGAACTCCACCTCGACCCGCCGTTCCGCCCCCCCGGACACGGCGAAGAAGCGCTGGTCCAGGACCGTCCGACGCTCGGCGCGATGCCGATGGCGCGGCGCGGCGCGGCCTGGTGGTTCGTCCCGGCGATCGACCTCGTCATCTCCTCGCTGGCGGTGGTGGTCGTCACGCTGATCGAGGGGGTCGCGGTCCTCCCCGCCTTCCCGGTCGCGCCGATCATACTGGTCGGGGTTTACGGCGTCCTCGGCGTCTACAGCTCCAGCCCCGGCCACGCCGTCGGGACCGAGGACGGGGCCGGCTGGCCGGTCATCCGGCTGGTCGTGGCCGCGCTGTTCGCCTGGGTCACGTCGCTGCTGGCGCCGATCGGCGCGGGCGCGCAGCTCGGCCTCTGGGTCGGGTTCATCCTCATCGACACCCTCTGCCGGGCGATCGTCAACCCCTACCTACGCAGCCTGAGCAGGCAGGAGCGGTGGGTGCTCGTCGGCGAGGACGCGACGGCCGAACGGCTGCGTGCCTACGCCCCGCTGAAGGCCTACGCCGACGTGGTCGGGACGATCCAGCCCGACGACGATGCCAACGCGGGCCGGGTCGCCGCCCTGGGGGCGGTCGAGCGCTTCCACGCCGACCGGGTCGTGATCTCCACCCAGCATGCCGACGACGAGGGCCTGCTGGAGCTCGTCCGCAACTTCAAGTCGATCGGCGTGCCGGTCAGCCTCCTCCCCCGCCCGCTCGACCTGCTGGAGGCGCAGTCGGTCACGCCGAGCCGCGTCGGCGGCGTCCCGCTGATCGAGGTCGAGGCCCTCGCCGCGCGCGGCGCGGTCCCCTACGCCGGACCCGACCGGCGCCGGACCCGCAAGACCAAGGTGAGCGTCGTCGTGCCCGCGATGAACGAGGAGAAGAACATCGGCCACGTGCTCGAGCAACTGCCCAAGGGGCTGCACGAGGTGATCCTGGTCGACGGAAACTCGAAGGACAACACGATCGAGGCGGCGCGCGCGGTGCGGCCCGACATCCGGGTGACCACCCAGAGCGGTCGCGGCAAGGGCGACGCGTTCCGCACCGGCTTCGCCGCGGTGACCGGGAACCTGGTCGTCATGCTCGACGCCGACGGCTCCGCCGACCCGGCGGAGATCCCCCGCTTCGTCGCCGCGCTCGAGGCCGGCGCCGACTTCGCCAAGGGCTCCCGTTTCCTGCCGGGCGGCGGCAGCGCCGACATCACCCAGATGCGCAAGCTCGGCAACGCCGTCCTCAGCGGCACCGCGAACATGCTGCACGGGACCCACTTCACCGACCTCTGCTACGGCTACAACGCCTTCTGGGCTCGATGCCTTCCCTGGATCTCCCTCGACGTCCCCGGCTTCGAGGTCGAGACCCTGATCAACCTGCGCATCTCCGCGGCGGGAATGAAAATCACCGAGGTACCCAGCTACGAGAAGGACCGCCTGCACGGAGAAAGCAACCTGAAGACCTTCCGCGACGGCTTCCGCGTCCTCGGCACGATCCTCAAGGAGGCACGACGCCGGCGCGGGCTCCGGACCGAGGCGCACATCGCCGCGCCGCGCGAGAGCCCCGCACAGAACCTGGCATGATCACCGCGCCGGGGGCGGGATCGGTCCGTCGGCCGCGATACCGCCGAATTCGTTGGGTTTGAACGCCCCGGGGGAGATCGCCCGACGAAAGGCCGCGCTGACCTGCTTGTTGGTCTCGATCGGCCAGTTGGTGCCGCGGTCGTTGACGTCGTACCAGACGACCCCACGGATCTTCCCGTAGCTGTTGCGGATCACCTTGAACATGTTTTCGATCCACTTCGACTTCGATCCGCCACGTTCGCTGGACGCGACCTCGGACAGCATCATCGGCTTCTTCGGCGCCACCTTGGTGACGATCCGATGGTAGGTCCGCCGGAACACCTGGTCGAAGGTCTGCCAGCCGGGCGAGCCGCGCCGGTTCCCCCAGTTGAACCCGTCGAGCGCCGTCCAGTCGACGTAGGCGTTGCCGGGATAGACCGAGCCCAGCGGGATCAGTTCACCGTGGAGGTCGACGTTCGGGCACCAGATCCAGCTCACGTTGGTGGCGCCGACCGCGGTGAAGATGTCGTGGACGTGGCGCCAGGCGGCGACGAATTCACCGGGCTGGTTGCCGTTGATGCCCTCGTCCCAGGGGAACCAGAAGCCGTTCATCTCCCAGTCGAAGCGGAGGAAGAACGGGTGGCCCCAGGCCTTCGCCGCTTCGGCGAAGCTCCTGATGTAGGCGTCGTAGCGCCCGCTGATCACCGAGGACAGCCGGAAGTTCGGTTGGTCGACTTCGGGCGGGCTCGACGCGGAGCTCCAGCTGAAGATCGGGATCGCGCCGTAGGCGCGGACGTCTTCCAGCGGTTCGAGCGGGAAGCGGCCGAACACACACTGCGGATCGCATTCGGCGAACGGCGCCGCGAACTGCACGAGCGAGAGCCCCTTCCCGCCGATGCCCTGGAACTTTTGGACCGCACCCATGTCCCAGGGCGCCTGTTCGCCGGTCAACTGCGCGCCGATCTGGGCGCCCCAGTACAGCGAGGCGGGCTTCTTCGCCGCCGCTCCGGCGGGCAGGGCACAGGCGACCACCGCGGCGCAGGCGGTCACCACCGCGATCGCGGCAGCGCACCGTCGAGTCTTCTTCTGGCCCCGTCCCCTCATCATTGGTGTACGGGCTATAACCCCGGATCAGGGCGGAGGGATCGGGCTCGCCGCGAGAGATGCGTAATCGTTGGCGACGAAGGTGGGCGGCGAGATGCCGCGCGCGAACGCGGCCGCGGCTGAGCCGGAGGTCTCGATCGGCCAGTTGATGCCGCGGTCATAGCCGTCAAGGTAGACCAGGGCGCGGATACGGGGGAATTTTTTTGGAATCACCGAGAGCATGTTCCGGATCCACGCGGCCTTGTGCCCTCCGTTCGGGCTCGTGGCGAACTCGCCGAGGACGATCGGCTTCGTCGGGGCGAGCTTTTCCACCCTGGCGTAGGTGGTCGCGAAGATCTCGCTGAAGCTACGCCACGGCCGCGCGTGCACGGCGTTGGTGCCCCAGTTGTAGCCGTCGAGGCAGGTCCAGTCGACGTAGGCCGTCCCGGGGTAGAGCGACGCCAGGTAGTTGAACTTCCGCTGCGGGTCGGAGAAAGGGCACCAGACCCAGGTCGCGTTGGTCGCGCCGGCCGCGGTGAAGATGTCGTGGACGTGGCGCCAGGCGGCGACGAATTCACCGGGCTTGTTCCCGTTCACGCCCTCCGCCCAGGGGAACCAGTTGCCGTTCATCTCCCAGTCGAAGCGGAGGAAGAACGGGTGGCCCCAGGAGCGGGCTTCCTTGGCAAACGTCCGAATGTATTCGTCGTAGCGCCCTTTGATCAGGTCGGACAGCTGGAACGCGGGATCGCCGACCGACGTCCGCGGGGTGCCTTCCGACCCCCAACTGAAGAACGGGATGGCGCCGTATTCACGGATGCTGGTCATCCCCGAGGTCGGGAAGCGGTAGAAGGTGCACGATCCGGTCGCGCAGTCCTCGAACGGCGAGGCGAACCCGACGAGCGACATCCCCTTGCCGAGCAGGCGCGAGAGGCCGGAGACCGGGGTCATGTCCCAGGGTGGCGCGGTGCCGGTGATCTGGGGCCCGATCCAGGCTCCCCAGTAGAGCGACTTCGGCTTCGCCGCGACCGCCTGGCCGGGCGCGCTCAACAGCGCCGGGCAGAGCGCCACCACCGCGAGGAACAGCACGGCGAGACTGCGGTTCTTGCGGAAGCGGAGATGGGACACGGGCGGCCTGAAAACGGCCGCTCACTCTACGCCAACCGCGGGTCGGGGGACTCAGGCGGGCGGCTGGATCGCGGCGCCGGGAAGGTTCGCGAAATCGTTGCCGGTGAACGGCCCGCTCTGGATGCGACGCGCGAACGAGGTGGTGGCGGCGGCGGAGGTCTCGATCGGCCAGTCCATGCCGTCGGCATTGGCGTCGAACCAGAGCATGGCCCGGATCCGCGGGTATTCGGCCGGGATCGCTTCCAGCGCTTCGGTGATCCATTCCGCCTTCGAGCCACCGTCCTCGCTCGAGCCCATCTCGCCGATCATCATCGGCTTGGACGGGGCGATCGTTTCCGTCACCGCGCCGTAGGTCGAGGAGAAGACCTGGTCGAAGGTCCTCCACCCGCGCGGCGCCGATGGGTTGGTGCCCCAGTTGTACCCGTCGAGGGCGGTCCAGTCGACGTATTCGTCGCCGGGATAGAAGGAGGCGAGTTCCCGGGCGGAGCTGTTCGGGTCGACGTAGGGGCACCAGACCCAGGTGGCGTTGGTGGCGCCGACCGCGGTGAAGATGTCGTGGACGTGGCGCCAGGCGGCGACGAATTCACCGGGCTTGTTGCCGTTGACGCCCTCCGACCACTGCATCCAGTTCTCGTTCATCTCCCAGTCGAAGCGGAGGAAGAACGGGTGGCCCCAGGCCTTCGCCGCTTCGGCGAACTGCGTGAGGTAGGAGTCGAAGTGCCCTTCGATCACGTCGGCGAGCTGGAATTCGGGCTGGTCGACGCTCGTCGGGAGTGCCGCGGAGCTCCAGCTGAGGACCGGGATCGAGCCGTGCGCGCGGATCGATTCCATCGGGGTGAGCGGGAAGGAGTACGGCTTGCAGGCGCCCCCGCTGCAGTCGGCGAAGGGTTGGAAGAACTGGATCAGCGAGACCGGCTTGCCGACCAGGCCTTCGAACTTGGAGACGGCACCCATGTCCCAGGGCGCCTGTTCGCCGGTCAGCTGGGAGCCGATGGTCGCGCCCCAGTAGAGCGGCCGCCGCGCGCTGCTCGCCGGGCCGGCGCCGCCGCAGACCAGCCGACGGCGCCCCTTCGACGGGTTGATCCGGCGTGCCTTCGACGCGGCGGCGCAGGACGGGCCGCCCGCGGAGACGGCACGGGCGTTGGCCAGGCTCGAGAGGCCGCCGATGGCGCCCGCGGCGCGGTCGCGCGGCGCGCGGGCCAACGCCATCCCGGCGCAGAGGACCAGCGCGCCGACCAGGAAGCCGACGACCGGGGCAAGGAACTTGCGGGACCGTGATCGCATAGGGGGCCATCGACCCCACGGGAACTCGTCTTAGCGTCCGCGCCCGGCCTGGACGTTTGTCCTAGTGCGCTTGGGAGGCGTCGTTCAGCTCAGCGGCTGGATCGCCGAGGCGCTGAGCCCGCCGAGGGTGTTGCCGACGAAATCGGCGTTCTGGATCGCTTCCGCGAAGGCGCCGGTGGCGCTTCCTGAGGTCTCCAACGGCCAGTCCATGCCGTCCGCGTAGGCGTCGAACCAGAGCAGCCCGCGGATCGCCTTGTATTCGGTCGGGACCTTGGCCAGCATTTCCTTGATCCACGCCGCCTTCGAGCCGCCGTACTCGGTCGATGCCACCTCGCCGATCAGCATCGGCTTGCCGGGCGCGATCTTCCCCACCACGTTGTTGTAGGTGGAGCGGAAGAGCTGGTCGAAGGTCTTCCATCCCCCCGGCTTCACCGGGTTGGTGCCCCAGTTGTAGCCGTCGAGGCCGGTCCAGTCGACGTATTCGTCGCCGGGATAGAGCGAGGCGAGGTCGGTGTAGGTGTTGCCGGGGTCGACGTTCGGGCACCAGACCCAGGTCGCGTTGGTCGCGCCGACCGCGGTGAAGATGTCGTGGACGTGGCGCCAGGCGGAGACGAATTCACCCGGCTTGTTGCCGTTGACTCCCTCCGACCAGGGGAACCAGTTGCCGTTCATCTCCCAGTCGAAGCGGAGGAAGAACGGCTGGCCCCAGGCCTTCGCCGCTTCGGCGAAGCCCTTGATGTAGGCGTCGTAGCGCCCGCTGATCACGTCGGCGAGCCGGAAGCTCGGCTCTTCCTTGGTCGTCGGGATCGAGGCGGAGCTCCAGCTCAACACCGGGATCGAACCGTGCCGGCGGACGTTTTCCAGCGGCGTCTTGGGAAAGGGGTAGTAGGTGCAGGTGGAGGAGCAGTTGGCGAACGGCATGAAGAACTGCACCAGGGACAGCTTCTTCTGCGTCTCTTCTTCGAACCTGGAGACGGCGTTCATGTCCCAGGGCGCCTGTTCGCCGGTCAGCTGGGAGCCGATCGTCGCGCCCCAGTAGATCGGGCCGCCGGAGCCGACTTCCGGGGTCGGTTCGAGCGGCGCTTCGGTGGGACCGGGGCCGGTCACCGGGCCCGGCGTGCCGCCCTTCGCGCCGTGGGCGGGGGAAGGGGATTCCTTGGGCGACCCGCCGGCCTTCGTCGACGTCGTCTGCTTGCCGCCGAGGGCGACGGCGTTGGAGATGCCGGACGCCGCCTGCGCGCCGGGCGCCGCGACCAGGCAGGCGAGGAGCGCGAGGAGCGCGAGTCTGGCTGCGGATCTTGCGGGTGCCATGCCAGGCACCCATCGACCGCCCCGGGGAGAACTTCAGCGGAGAACCGGGGTCTTCGGATGAACGTCCAGCTCACACGATCGAGCGGTAGAGCTCGAGCAGCGAGGCGGCGCAGTCGTCCCAGGAGGTGAGGACCGGGGCGCGGTCGGGAAGGGGTTTCGCCAACTCCTCGACGATCGCCTCCGCCGTCTGCGCCGGGTCCGCGTCGGGCGCCAGCGGGCGCGCCAGGCCGTCCGCCGCGATCTCGCCGAGGCCGCCCTGGTCGGCGACGACCAGGCGCCGCCGCGCCGCGGCCGCCTCCAGGGCGACCAGCGGGTGGGTCTCGAAGTCGCTCAGCAGCACCACGATCGAGGTCTCGCCGAGGAGCCGCCCCATCGCCTTCGGGTCGCCCGACGGGACGCTCGTGATCTCGACCCGATCGCCCACCCCGAGCTGGTCGGCCTGGCGGCGGAGCTCGGCTTCGTAGGGGCCCTTGCCGACGATCAGGAGCCGTGCGTCCGGGAGCCGCTCGAGCACGGCCGGAAAGGCGGCGAGAACGCGATGGTGGCCCTTGTAGCGCTCGAGCCGGCCGATCGTCGCGATGACCGGCGTCGCCGGCTCGGCGTCGCCGGCGTCGACCGCCCGGGCGTCGATCTCGGTCCCGTTCGGGATCAGCGCGAAGCGCTCCGGCGGGACGCCGAGGATGCGGCCGTACTCCTCGATCTCGAAGCGGGCCACCGCGACCAGCCGCGCCGCCCGCCGCAGCAGCGGCCGCAGCAGTCGCATCTGGGTGCCGCGCATGCCGTTGCGCAGCTCGGAGGAGTGGCCGCCGCCATGAAAGGTGACGACGTAGGGGACGCGCAGCGCGAGCGCCCGCGACATCGCCAGCGGTGCGACCAGGGTGTGGAACGACTGGACGTGGACGATGTCCCACCCCCCGCGGCCCATCTCCCGCCACACGCCCGGCGCGAAGTAGTAGTCGCGGCCCCGCGGGCGGGCAGGGACCGTCTCGATCTGGACGCCGTCGCGGCGCTCGGAGCGCCGCTCCTCCAGCTCGGTGTCGGAGCAGATCACCTTCACCTCGACCCCCGCCGCGGCCAGCCGCCGGCTCACCTCCAGCACGTGCCGCTCGACCCCGCCCTGGGCGAGCGGGCTGCGCGGGGTCACCATCAGCACCCGCAGCCTGCCCTCGCCCGCCCGCTCGGCGGCGTCGGCGGCCGGATCGACCCCGGTGTCGTCGGGCGCGATCAGGCCGGTCCGCAGCCGCACGTAGTCGAAGGTCGTCGCGGCGAGCCCGAGGACGATGGCCCCCGCCCGGCGCAGGCCGCCGAGGTCGCCGCCGAGGGCATCGCGGAGGCCGCCGAGGAAGCCGGCCGGCAAGGTGCGGCGGACGTAGGAGCGCTCCGACTCGAGGCCGTCCTGGCTGCCCACCATCGTCGTCAGGACCGCCTTCGAGCGGCCCTCGGCGCGGCAGCGGTCGAGGAAGTAGGAGAGTTCGCCGCGCTGTGGCGGGACGACGTGGTCGACCACCGCGGCCGGGTCGTAGACGATCTCCGCGGTCGGCCAGCGCTGGTGCACGCGGATGCTCAGGTCGGTCTCCTCGCAGCCGACCGGCAGGGTGCCGACACGGCCGAGGTCGTGACTGAACCCGCCCACCTCCTCCAGGACGGCGCGGCGGAAGGACATGTTGGCGCCGACCAGGTTGCGCACCGGCGAGAGCTCCCGCGGCATCCCCGAGTGGGTGCAGCCGACGACCCAGTCGAACTCCGGCGGGAACCAGGTGGGCTTGCCGTCGACCCAGCGCGGGCGGACGGCGCCGCCCGCCCCGAGCACGTCGGGATCCGCGTAGGCGGCGACGATGCGCTGGAGCCAGTCGGGGGCGGCGATCGCGTCGTCGTCGAGGAAGGCGACGACGTCGCCGCTCGCCGCCGCGACGCCGGTGTTGCGCGCCCCGGAGAGACCCTGTCGCTCGCGGTTCTCGACGATGTTCAGGTCCGGCCAACGGCGGGTGACCGCGGCGAGCAGCTCCGGCGAGTGGTCGATGACCAGCACCACCTCGGCCGGCGGCAGCGACTGCGCCCGCAGCGACTCGACCGCTTCGGTGAGGACGTCGAGTCGGTCGGGCGTGTACGCGCAGATCACGACCGAGACGCTGGGCTGGGTGCGCGGCGGGCCCCCTGGCGCTGCTTCAGACACCGGGGGGATTCTTACACCCAGGTAGAAATACGCACCGAGGCTTCATGCGGATCCTGATGCTTGCCCAATCATTTGCGCCGATCGTCGGCGGCGAAGAGCGCATGGTCGAGGACCTCGCGCGGGAGCTGGTCGGGCGCGGCCACGAGGTGGCGGTCGGGACGCTGCGCCAGCCCGACCGAAGCGGCGACCGCCGCGAGCCCGGGCTCCGCGTCTACGAACTGGGCAGCACCGCCTATCGGGTCACGCAGCGCCACCGCGATGTCTCCCGCCGCCACGCCCCGCCGCTCCCGGACCCCGAGACGACGCGGGACCTGAGCCGCCTCCTGCGCCGTGAGCGCCCCCAGGTCATCCACGCGCACAACTGGCTCGTCCACTCCTACCTGCCGCTCGACCGCGGGCGCGAGGCGTTGGTCCTCTCCCTCCACGACTACGGCCTGCTCTGCGCGACCAAGCGTCTGCGCTACCAGGGCAGCCTCTGCAGCGGCCCCGGTCCGCTCAAGTGCGTCGGCTGCGCCAGCCGCCATTACGGGACCACCCGCGGGGTCGTCGCCGCGGTCGGGTGTCGCTCCTTCGAGGCGACGGTCCGCCGCCACGTCGACGTCTTCCTCCCCGTCAGCGAGACGGTCGAGCGGCTCTGCCGGATCACTCCCGAGGAGACCTCCTCGGTGATCCCCAACTTCATCCGCGACCTGCCGCCGACGCCTACGGACCCGCGGCTCGAACAACTGCCGCAGGAGCCCTTCATCCTCTTCTTCGGCGACGCCACCGAGGACAAGGGCGCCTGGCACCTCGCCGAGGCCTACGGGCAGTTGGATGACCCGCCGCCGCTGGTCTTCGTCGGCCGCTGCTACATCGACGGGCTGGCCGAGCGGCCCGGCGTCTCCGTCCTCGGGCCGTGGCCCCACGAGCTCGTGATCGGCGCGCTGCGCCGCTCGCTGTTCACCGTCGCCCCCTCCGTCTGGCCGGAGCCGTTCGGCCTGGTGGCGCTGGAGGCGGCGGCGGCGGGCAAGCCGATCGTCGCCTCCGACATCGGCGGCCTGCGCGACATCGTGGTCGACGGCGGGACTGGCCTGCTGATCCCGATCGAAGACCGCCGGGCCCTGTGCGACGCTCTGCGGCGCATGTCCACCGACGCGGAGCTGCGCACCCGGCTCGGCGAGGCGGCGCAGGCGCGCGCGGCCCGGTTCCGGGCGGACGCGATCGTTCCCCGCTTCGAGCAGGCCTACGAGCGCGCGATCGCCCGGCGGGCGGAGCGATCGTCGCCACGCGGGTCGAAGGCGAGATGACCGTCCGCAACCGGCTGGTCCTCGGGACGTCCGTCCTGTTCGCGGCCCGCCTGTTGCTTTCACTGATCCGCACCGGGCCGGTCCTCGTGGCCGACGAGATCGGCTATCTGGACAACGCCCGCGCTCTCGCCGGCGGCGTCGCCGGCCAACTCGAAATCGCGCCCTTCTACCGCGGCGGCTACTCGTTGCTGCTCGCCCCGATCGTCGGCCTGGGCGGCTCGCCGAGCTTCACCTACCACGTGATCCTCGCCCTCAACGCGCTCCTGGCCGCCTCGGTGCTGCCCCTGCTCTACCTGCTGCTGGCCCGCTTCCGCGGGGTCGAGCCGCGGCTGGCCTTCTGGGCCGCCCTGGTCGGATCGGCCTACCCGGCGCTCACCGTGCTCTCGCAGGTGGCGATGTCGGAGAATGCGCTCTTCCCACTCGTCTGCCTGTGGCTGATCGCCTTCGCGGGGCTGCTTTCCGGCACCGGCGGGCGGCGCGGCGAGCTCCTCTGGGGGATCGGCCTGGCCGCGGTTACCGGCTGCCTCTGGGCGGTCCACAACCGGATGATCGTCGCGGTCGCGATCACCGTCGTCGGACTGGCCTGGCTCACCGCGAGGCGCCGGCTGCGATCGTCGACGCTGCTCGCCGCGCTCGTCGTGCTCGGCCTCTTCGTCTTCGGCACCCACCTGCTCGACGACTTCGTCACCAACCACAACTACGGTGGCTCGGCGCCGGACGAACTGAGCGAACGAGGCGAAGCCCTCGGCGGGCTCGACGCCTGGGGAACGGCGCTGGGCGACCTGCTCGGGCAGGCCTGGTACCTGATCGTCGCCACCTTCGGGCTGGCGGCGGCGACCGCGGCCGAGGTCGTCCGAAGGGTGTGGCGGAAGGAAGGCGAGGGCGTCCTGCCCGCCTCGATCCTCGGCAGCCTCCTCTCGCTCACGGTCGGCCTCTTGGTGATCTCGGCGTTCGCCTTCTCGGAATGGACGCGGCCCGACATGCTGATCTACGGCCGCTACGTCGAGGTCGTGGCGCCGGCGCTCGTCGCGGGCGGTTTCGTCGTCCTCGTCCGTGCCGGCGCGCCCTGGTCCCGCCTCGTCTGGCCGGTCGCCTTCGTCGTCCTCACCGCCGGCGTGGTCGCGGTCCGCCTCTCGATGGGCGACCTGGAAGCCGCCAACCGCTGGAACATCTCGGCGCTGCCCTTCGTCACCGTGCAGCTCGGCGGGCCGATCCTGATCGGGGCCGCCGTCGTCGCCGCGGCCGGCGCCGCGGCGCTCGTCGCCGTCTCGCGGCGCGCCCGACGCCTGCTGGCGCCACTCGCGGTGGCCCTCTTCGGCATCGTCTCGCTGTACGGGATCGTCAACCCGGTTCGCCGCTCGCAGCGGGCCGTCTACCCGGCGGGCTGGACCAGCCCGCAAGGCGCGGCGGAAGCCGCCGGCGCCCGGTCGGTCGCCTACGACCTCGCTCACTACGACGCGATCGGCCTCTACACCCTGCAGTGGTTCCTGCCGAATACGAAGATGAGCTTGTTCCACGGCAACCGACAGCCACCCTCCTCGCGCTTCGTCATCAGCGGCGAAGGCTGGGCGCGCGAACACCCGCGCAGCCATGCCGTGCCGCTCTGGAGCGACGTCGGGCGCGACCAGACGCTCTGGCGTCTGCGCGGACCTGCTAGCCGTTAGGGCATGGCAACGCCCAGCGCACCCCCATCCGCGCCCGCCGGAAGGCGCGGGCGGCTACGGCGTCACCTCGACGACCAACTGTTTCGGACCGGCTACTACCTGATCATCGGCACCGGGGTCACGAGCCTTCTCGGCGTCGCCTTCTGGGCGCTCGCGGCCCACTCCTACTCGGCCCACCAGGTCGGCCTCAACACGGCGGCGATCTCGGCGATGACCCTCGTCTCCGGCGTCTGCTCCCTCGGCCTCTCGGCGGTGCTGATCCGCTATCTGCCGATCGCCGGGACCGCCACCCGCCGGGTGATCAGCGGCACCTACGCGATCACGGTCAGCCTCTCCCTCGTCGTCGGGCTGCTGGTCGCGCTGACCAGCCCGATCTGGTCGCCCAGCCTGTCGTTCCTGAACGGCGGCGGCTGGCTCGTCGGCTTCACCCTGGCGACGGCGGGGACGACGATCTTCACGCTCGAGGACAGCGTCCTCACCGGGCTCCGCACGGCCCGCTGGATCCCGATCGAGAACTCCCTCTACGCGGGCGGCAAGCTCGTCCTGCTCCTGGCGTTCTCCGCCGCCCTGCCGAAGTCCGGCCCGTTCGTCGCCTGGAACGTCCCGCTGCTGCCCGCGATCATCATCGTCAACTACCTGATCTACCGCAGGCTGATCCCCGCCGACAGGTCGGTCGGGGCGCTCGACCGGCGCACCGTGTTCAGGATGGCGGCCGGGAACTACGGCGCGAACCTGTTCAGCCTCGCCGGCACCCTCTACCTGCCGGTGCTGGTCGCCAATCGCACCAGCCCCACCGAGGCCGCCTACTTTTACGTGCCCTGGCTGTTCTCGCTCTCCCTGCAGCTGGTCGCGCTGAACATGATGACCTCGTTGACCGTGGAGGCCGCGCTGGACATGGAGTCGATGCGGCGCCTCGCCCGGCGGACCCTGGCGCACTCGATGAAGCTGGTGGCGCCGCTGGTGCTCGTCACCCTGGTCGCCGCCCCCTACGGGCTGCTGATCTTCGGGAAGGACTACTCCGAAGCGGGCACGCCGCTGCTGCGCTGGCTCGCGATCGGCACGCTCCCGAACGTGCTCACCGTGCTCGGCGTCAGCGTCGCCCGGATCGAGCACCGCGGCAGGTGGGTCGTGGCTGCCGCCGGGGCCAACGCGATCTTCGTCATCGCCCTGAGCGCCCTCCTCCTCCCCAGCCTCGGCATCGAAGCCGTCGGCATCGCCTGGACGGGCGGGCAGGCCGCGATCGCGCTGGTGATGCTGGCGACGATCCTGCGCCCGCTCCTCCTCACGAGGATGACGAAGCGGGCCGGGCTCAGCCCCTGAGCGCCCGCAGCCGCCGCAGCGTCAGCGATCCCCAGGCCACCGCCCGGGGGCCGACCAGGCCGAGCACCAGCGTCAACCAAAGCTGCGGCTCGAACGGGCGCCGCCGCAGCGCCCGCAACACGTAGCCCGCGCCCGCGCGCCGGCGCCGCAGGAGGAAGGACTGCATCGCGGCGATCCGCAGGTACCGGGCGTACTGGCCCGGTCCCCAGCGCCGGAGCGCCTCGCCGTGGCGGGCGAGCACCGTCTCCGCCATCCACAGCATGTCCGGGGCCTCGGCCTCGAGGCGGGGGATCAGCTCGCTCGGCGAGGTCGTGCGCAGCCAGCTGTTGGCGGCGTCGTCGTGCTCGAGCCCGAGCACCTCGTCGACGCAGAGGGTCGTCTCCGCCCGCGCCAGGTCGAGCTCCCAGAGGCCCTCCATCGCCCCGCGGCGGTCCGCGATGTAGGGCGTCTCATCGAAGACCGGGCGTTCGATACAGCGGCCCGCGTCCCAGCCGCCCTCCTCCTCCACCCAGCGGATCCGACCCTCGTAGTCGATCGGCTCACGCGGCATGAAGTGCGGGGTGACGGTGCCGTCGTCCCAGCGCAGGCGGCTGCGGATCACCCGCACCCCGGGCGGCAGGTCGGCGATCAGCTCGCGCAGGCGCCCCAGGGTCCCTGGCAGGAGCTCCCAATCGCTGTCGACGACCACCACCCAGCTCCCGCGCGCGTGGTCGACGCCGGTGCGGCGGCCGGTGCTGATGCCCCGGTTGACGTCGTGGACGACGAGCCTCACCCGCGGGTCGGGGTGGGCGGCGAGGATGGCGGCGGTGTCATCGGTCGAGGCGTCGTCGACGACCACCACCTCGAAGTCCTCGAAGGTCTGGCCGAGGCAGCTGTCGAGGCAGCGGCCGACGATCTCCCGCCGGTTGTAGGTGGTGACGACGACGCTGAAGAAGGGCGCGGACAGGGGCCACAGTTTGTCCTGATCCGCGGCGTCACGCCGATCCCCTAGCCTTCGGGCGGTGCGAGGGCGGATCCTGAAGGTGGCGGAGGCGATCGCCCTCGTGCTCGCCCTGCCATTCGTCGCGGCCTGGCGGCTGCACCTCCTGACGTACTACACCGCGGGCCAGATCCTCAGCCTGATCCCCGGCGACGTCGGCATGCTGGTACGCCGCGGCTGGTACCGGCTGACGCTGGCCTCCTGCGGCGAGCGGCTCACGGTCGAGTTCGGCTCGGTCCTCCACCGCCCCGAGGCGGAAATCGGCGACGACTGCTACTTCGGCGAGAACAACCGCGTCGGCATCGCCGCGATCGGCGACGACTTCATGTCGGCGGGCAACGTCTCCATCCACAGCGCCGGCCGCCACCACGGCTTCGACCGCCGCGACGTGCCGATGCGGTTGCAGCCCACGGAATTCGAGCGGGTGCGGGTCGGTGCCGACGTCTGGGTCGGGACCGGCGCGGTCATCGGCGCCGACGTCGCCGCGCACTCGATCGTCGCCGCCGGGGCAGTGGTCAACAAGGCCTTCGGCGAATGGCAGATCCTCGGCGGCGTGCCCGCCGAGCCGATCGGCGAGCGACCGGGTGGCTGAGCCCTTCGCGGGCGCCATCTGACACCGTGACGAAACGATCGCTGCGGCCCTACGGTCCGCCGGATCGCCTGCCGATACCTATCCTCGATCGATGGACACCGTGACCAGCACCAGTCCCGCCGACGCGGCCGAGGCGGCGCCGGAGACCATCCGCCTGCGCCCGACCAAGGGCTTCAGCCGTGTGCTCTCGCCGCGGGAACTCTGGCGCTATCGCGATCTCGCGGTCCAGATCGCGGTACGCGACATCACCGTGCGGTACCGGCAGACCGCGCTCGGCGCCGCCTGGGCGGTCCTGCAGCCGATCGGCTTCATGGTCGTCTTCTCGCTGATCTTCGGCGAACTCGCGGGCGTCTCCTCGGACGGCTTCCCGTACCCGGTCTTCAGCCTCGCGGGCCTCGTCCCCTGGACCTTCTTCGCGACCTCGCTGCAGCTCGGCTCCGACAGCCTGGTCTCCAACGCGGAGCTCGTCTCGAAAATCTATTTCCCGCGGATCTTCATGCCGGCCGGGGTGGTCGTCGCCGGGCTCGTGGACCTCGGCATCTCGCTGGTGATCCTCCTCATCCTGGTCTTCGCCTACGGCCTCGCCCCCAGCCCGGCCCTCCTCCTGATCCCCTTCTTCGTCCTGATCGCGACCGCCGCCGCGCTCGGCGTCAGCGCCGCGCTCTCGGCGATCAACGTCCGCTATCGCGACGTCCGCTACGTCGTCCCCTTCGGGATCCAGCTCTGGCTCTTCGCCACTCCGGTCGCCTATCCGGCGAGCCTGATCGACCAGCCCTGGCGGACCATCGTCGCGATCAACCCGATGGTGGGCGTCGTCGAAGGTTTCCGCTGGGCGGCGTTCGGCGCCTCGGCCCAGCTCGAACTGATCGCGGTCTCGACGGTCTCCGCCCTCGTCATCCTGGCTGCCGGGCTCGCCTACTTCGACCGGGCCGAGCGCGCCTTCGCCGATTACGTCTGAGATGAGCTACGCGGCGATCAGGACGGAGGGGATGGGCAAACGCTATCTGCTCGGCCTCTACGGCGGCCACGGCTACACGACGCTGCGCGAGCGGATGATGGAAGTCGCGGGGGAATCGCTTCGCCGGCTCACCTTCCGCGGCGGCCCGAAGGAGCCGACGAACGTCCTCTGGGCGCTGAAAGACCTGTCGCTGACGATCAACAGCGGCGAGGTGGTCGGCCTGGTCGGCCACAACGGGGCGGGCAAGACCACCTTCCTGAAGATCATCTCGCGGATCACCGAGCCGACGACCGGATACGCCGACGTGACCGGGCGGGTCGGCTCGCTGCTCGAGGTCGGCACCGGCTTCCACCCCGAGCTGACCGGGCGCGAGAACATCTACCTGAACGGGGCGATCCTCGGGATGCGCCGCGCCGAGATCCGCAGCCGCTTCGACGCGATCGTCGAATTCTCCGAGATGGAGCGGTTCCTCGACACGCCGGTGAAGCGCTACTCGAGCGGCGAGGCGGTGCGGCTCGCCTTCGCCGTCGCGGCCCACCTGGAGCCGGAGATCCTGCTCGTCGACGAGGTCCTCGCGGTCGGCGACGCCGCCTTCCAGCGCAAGTCCCTGGCGAAGATGACAGAGGTCGCGAAGGAAGGCCGGACGGTCGTCTTCGTCTCCCACAACTTGGCGATCATCCAGGCGCTCTGCCAGCGGGCGGTCCTGCTCGAACACGGCCAGGTCCAGGCCGACGGCCCGGTCGGCGAGACGATCGAAACCTACCTCCGCAAGCTGGAGCGGGCGGCCTCCACCGACCTGCTCGAGCGCGCCGATCGCGACAGCAACTCATACGGCGAAACGCTGGTCCGCCAGATCGAGATCGACCAGGCCGAAAGCGCGCCCGACGTGGTCATCGGCGGCCGCCCGGCCACGATCGTCGTCCACGTCACCGAGGCCCTGCCGATGATGGAGTGCAGGTTGACAATCGTCAACAGCCTCGGGCACGCGGTGATGACCCTCGACAGCGAGGTCTCCGCGCCCAGCGACGTCCGCGACCCGGACCTCGGCACGCGGATCGAATGCGCGCTCGACCTGATGCCGCTGGTGGCCGGCCGCTACCGCATCGACGTCGCGATCAAGGGCAAGCGGATGCTCCAGGATGGCCTCGAGGCGGCGGCGTTCTTCGACGTCGAGCCGGGTGTCCAGGGCGACCGGCCGATGCCTTCCACCGCCGTCGAAGGCGACGTCGTCCTACCTCACACCTGGCGACTGCCGTCCTGACGCCGGGCAGCGAGCAGGCGCCTCCCCTGCATGCGGACGAACAAGCGCAACAAGCCGAGCGACTCACCGGCACAGGCGACGGGCGAGCGCCGCAGGCCCCGGGCGAAGGCGGCGAGCGCGGAGCCGGGACGGCCGGCCCGGATCAGCTGCCCGGCGGCCTCGACGTACAGGTGCGCCTTGGCGCGTCGTTCGACATTGGTGCCGCGCAGGTCGGGTCGCCGCCGGAACAGCGCCTCCAGCGCGGCAACGTCCAGCATCTGCCCGGCGAGGTCGGCGGTGGCGGTGGCGGAGGAGCCATGGCGGCGATAACGGCCGGCGAGGAAGCCCCCGCCGCGCACCGGGGCCTGTTCCAGCGCCCGCAGGAGGTACTCGTAGTCCTCGTTGATCGCGAAGCTCGGGTCGAAGCCGCCGGCCGCCTCGATCACGCGGCGGGGGAACAGCATCGAGGTGATGAAGACGTCGAAGCCGCCGAGGACGCAGTCGAGGAGCGCGTCACCCTGCACCGACTCGCTCAGGGTCCGCTCCGGCACCAGCTCGGGATCGCAGATCATGGTGTCGCCGTAGGCGATGAAGCGCCCGTCCTCGCTGAGCCGGAGCAGGGTCGCGGTGCTGTCAGGCTCGGCGACGTCGTCGGCGTCGAGGAACCTGATCGCCTCCCCGCGGGCGGCATCGATCCCGGCGTTCCGCGCGGCGCTGACGCCGCCGTGCTCGACCCGGATCAGGCGCAGGCGCGGGTCGTCGATCTCCCCCAGGAGGTCGGCCACCGGCTCGGGGTTGCCATCGTCGACGACGATCAGCTCGACCTCGCAGCCGCGTTCGCCCAGGGCACTGCGCACCGCCGCGGGGAACCAGGCCGGGTGCGGGCGCCAGACCGGCATCACGAGCGAGACCATCGCCGCAGTATCTCCTTCTCCCCGGCGCGCCGACTGCCGCCCGCCATGACCCTAGGATTGCCGCGGTGAGCCGCTTTCTCGCCCCGCCGCCGGCACCCTCGCTCGTGCCTTCCCCGGAGCCGCCCCGCTTCTCGATCGTGATCACGGCCTACGAAGCGGCGGCGACGATCGCCGGGGCGGTGCGGTCGGCGCTCGACCAGACCCACCCGGCCCACGAGGTGATCGTCGTCGACGACGGCTCCGCGGACGACCTCCGCGGCGCCCTCGAGCCGTTCGGCGAGCGGATCTCGCTGGTGCGCAAGGAGAACGGCGGCGGCGCCTCGGCGCGCAACGCCGGGGCGGCCGCGGCGAGCGGCGAGTTCATGGCGATCCTCGACGCCGACGACGCCTACGCGCCCGGGCGGCTGCAGGCGCTCGCCGCCCTGGCCGTCGAGCGGCCGGACCTGGACCTCCTGGCGACCGACGCGCGCTTCCTCGTCGACGGCGCCGCCGTCGGCACTTTCCTCGAGCACAATCGCTTCCCGACGGTCGACCAGCGAGAGGCGATCTTCCGGAGCTGCTTCCCCACCGGCTGGCCGGCGGTGCGACTCTCGACGCTGGCGGCGGTCGGCGGCTTCGACGAGCGGCGACGGATCGCCTACGACTGGGACTGCTGGCTGCGGATGATCCTCGCGGGCTCGGCCGTGGGGATGGTCGACGAGCCGCTGTACGACTACGTCCTCCACGGCGGCAGCCTCGCCTCCGCCCGCCTCGCGAGCCTGCGCGAGCGCGTCGCCCTGCTCGAGGCGGCGGAGACCGACCCGAACCTGCGGCCGGCGGAGAGACGACCGCTGCGACGGGCCCTGCGCGGCCACCGCGCGGCCGTCGCCCGCACCGCCCTGGGGATGGCGCTCACGGAGGACGGCGATCGCGCCGCGGCGGCCCGGATCGCCATCGCCGGGAACGCCGACCCGCGCACCCGCGCACTCGCCCTGCTGGCCACGGTCTCCCCCACCGCCGCGCGTCGGCGCGCCGCCCCCGAGAGGTCGCCCGAGCGCCGGTTCGGAGGCTCCTCGCGATGAGCCGCTTCAGCATCGTCATCCCCACCCACCAGCGCCGCGAGATCGTCGCGCGGATGGTCGCGGCGCTGGCGGCCCAGAGCTGTCGCGACTTCGACGCGACGGTCGTCGTCGACGGCTCGACCGACGGCACGGCCACCGCCCTGCGCGAGCTGTCGCTTCCCTTCCCCCTGACCGTGATCGAGCAGGCCAACGCCGGGGCCGCCGCGGCCCGCAACGCCGGCGCCGCGGCGAGCGCGGGCGAGATCCTGCTCTTCCTCGACGACGACATGGAGGCCGACCCCGAGCTGCTGGCCGAGCACGACCGCTCGCATCGCGAAGGGGCCGACCTGGTGCTCGGCGACCTCCCGCTCCACCCGGACTCGCCGCCCAACCTGCTCAGCTCCGGGGTGGGCCTCTGGTCGGCCGAGCGCCGCCGGCGGCTCGAGGACTCCGGCAGCGACCTGGAGCTCGGCGATCTGCTCACCGGCCAGCTGTCCGTCTCGCGCGACGCTTTCGTGCGCCTCGGCGGGTTCGACACCAGCCTCACCCGCGAGGGCCTCTTCGGCGGCGAGGACATCGACTTCGGCCACCGGGCCCGCAGACTGGGCTTGCGGATCGCCTTCAACCCGGCGGCGATCAGCCGCCAGTACTACGACGTCGATCCCGAGGCCTACCTGCGTCGCAGCTTCGAGGTCGGCCGCTCGCAGCGGGAGCTGGCGATGAAGCATCCTGCCCACGCTGCCGCCTTCGGCGAGGGGCCGGAGCTCCACACCCGCAAGAGCCGCTTGCTCCTCGGCCCCTTCGTGGCCCTGCCGGCGGCATTCCTGCGGCCGGTGCGCGATCGCGTGGTGGCGATGGTCCGCGGCGGGCGCGACACCCCGCGCATGCGCCGCCTGTTCTTCGGGCTGCGCACGGTGGAGCACCTGCGCGGCGAGCGGCAGACGCGGCGGGCACTCTCCACCGGCAGCTTCCGGGCGCTCGCCTACCACGCGATCGAGGAGGCACCGCCGGGCGACCCGGCGGGACGGTGGAGCGTCACGCCGGCCCGCTTCGCCGCCCACGTCCGCGCCCTGCGCCGCCTCGGCTTCCGGTTCGTCTCGCTCGACCAGGTCGCGCGCGCCCTGCGCGGCGAGGCGCCGCTGCCGCGGCGCGCGGTCCTGCTCACCTTCGACGATGCCTATGTCGACCTCCTGAGCGCGGCGGCGCCCGTGCTCCGCGCCGCCGACGCACCGGCCGTCGTCTTCGCGGTCACCGGCTTCCTCGGCGGCGAGAACGAGTGGGACCGGAAGATCGGCGCGGCGCCCCGGCGCCTCCTCGACGAGGCCGGGCTGCGCGAGGCGGCCGCGCTCGGGATCGAGGTCGGATCGCACTCCGACTCCCACGTCCCGTTGCGGGAGGTCGACGCCGGGCAGCTCGAGCGGGAGGTGACGGTCTCGGCGGCGCGGATCGCCGCGATCGGCCTGCCCCGTCCGCGGGCGTTCTGTTACCCGTACGGCGACTGCGACGAAGCCGTGGCGCGGGCGGTCGCGGACGCCGGTTACGAGATGGCGTTCACGATCTGGCCGGGGGTCGGCAGCCGGGCGGGAGACCGCTACCTGCTGCCGCGGATCGAGGTCGTGGCCGAGGACACCCCGAAGGACCTCGTCCTCAAGATCGCCACCGCCTCGCTCCGCGATCGGTGGCGGCGGCCGCTGCTCCGTCTGCTGGGGGTCGACCAGTGAGCCCCTCCCCGACGGAACGGGCCCGGCGCCTCGCGGGGCTGCTGCGACAGCGGCTCGTGGAGCTCGTCGGCCGGGAGGTGGCGATCCCGTTGCTGCGCCTGCGCGCGCGCCGTCGATCGGGCCGGCTGCGACCGGGTGCGGCGACGATCGTGACCGTGAACTGGAACTCCTGGCCGCACCTCGAGATCCTGATCGATGTCGTCGAGCGCCGCAGCCCGCCCGGGACTCGGATCATCGTCGCCGACAACGGCTCCGGCGACGAGTCGCGACGGCGGCTCCGCGAACGCCCCGAGGTCAAGGTCCTCGCGCTGCCCCTGAACGTCGGCCACGAGATCGCCCTGGACGCGGCCGTCCTCTCGGTCGAGACCGAGTTCGTCGTCGCCCTCGACGTCGACGCCTTCCCGATCCGCGACGACTGGCTGGAGACGTTGCTGGCCCCGCTCGACGAAGGCGCCCAGGTCGTCGGCGCCCGGCTGAACCGCGAGTACGTCCATCCCTGCTGCTGGGCGATGCGCACCGCCCGCTTCGTCGGCCAGGGACACTCGTTCCGCTCGCGGTACCGCGAGCGAGAAGAAGGGCGCGACGCATCCGGCGACGTCGGCGAGGAGATCTCGGCGCGCGAGGCCCCCAACCTGCGCTTCCTCGAGATCACCAGCCAGCGCGGCCCCGGCGACGTCGGCACCGTCTTCGGCGACCTCGTCTACCACAACTTCTACGCGACGCGATTCAACGCGACCTCCGAGGACAGGCTGGACGGCGTCGTCGCCGCGGACGACCCGGCCGCTGCCTGGGAGGAGGCATTGGAGCGCTGGGTCCGGTGAGTCCGCCGGTGCTGCGTCCCGTCGGCGGCCGGCCCGGGACCCGGCTCGCGGCGCTCCTGGGCCAGGGCCTGGAGCCTGTCGCCCCCGACCGGCCGGTGACCGGATGCCTGCCGCTGATCGTCGCGGCGGTGGCGGACGAGGGATCTCCCACGGAGGACAGGGAAGGCGCGGCTGCCGCCGAGCTGGCGGCCGTGCGCCTGCGCGAAAGCGGTAGTGAGCTCGACTGGGGCGCGCCGGTGACGTTGTCCCTACGCGGCCTGCTCAGGTTCTGCCGCGAACGCGGCGCCGACTCGGTGCCCGCGGCCCGGGAGGAGCCGGGGCTGCTGCGCGCGATGCAGCTCGGCTCCTGGTTCGACGCGCCCTGGCGCACGCGCGCCCTGCGACGGGTGCCCGGCGCGTCGATCCTCCTCGCCCCGCTCGCACTCATCTCGCGGCGGTGGCTCTTCGCCGCCGCCGACCTCGCGTTCTGGAGCGGGGCGCGGGACGCGGCCGAGCCGGGCGAGTGGCGACGCCTCACGCGCAGCTCCTACGCGGTCCTCCTCTACCACCGCTTCGCCGGTGAAGCCAAACCGGACCAGGAGCGCCTCGACCTTTCGCCGCGCCGCTTCCGGCGACAGCTGCTGGCCCTCCGCATCGCCGGATTCCGGCCGTTGTCCGGCGAGCATCTCCTCGATTTCCACGCGGGCAGCGGCGACCTGCCGCGGCGCGGGGTGGTGATCACCGTCGACGACGCGACCGCCGACAGCGTCGCGCCGCTCCTGCGCGCCCGCAGCTGGTGCCCGCAGCTCTTCGCGCCGACGGCCGAGGTCGGCGGCCGGGCCGACTGGCTCGACGGCGAGCCCGTGGCGAGCTGGGACGAGCTGCGCTCCCTGACCGCGGCCGGCGCGCGGATCGGGTCCCACGGCCGGCGGCACCGGCGGTTCACCGAGCTCGACGCCGCCGCGCGCGGCGAGGCGCTCCGCGGCTCGCTCGAGGACCTCCGCCGCGAGGTCGGGGAGCCCTTTCCCGCCGTCGCCTTCCCCAACGGAGCCCACGACGCGCGCCTCTGCCGCGAAGCCGAGGAGGCCGGATATCGGCTCGCCTACACGACCGAGAAGGGCCGCAACGGAGCGGGCACGGACGCCCACTGCCTCAAGCGCGTGAGCGTGCACCGCGCCGACGGGGCCCTCGCGATCCTCTGGAAAGCGTCGACCGGCGCCGCCCTGCCGGCAAGGTGGATGCGCCTGCGCGAACGCCGGGCGCGTGCTCGCGGCCGGTAGCGCAGGACTCGCCCCGAGCCCGCCGAAGAAAACCGGGTCCGCCCAGCGCCGGACCGCCGTCATGCCGAGCCCCGACCAAACCAGGACGTCCGCCACGAGATCCCTGCTCGCGGGTCTCTCCCGGGTCTTCCCGCGGAAGGTCAAGGACTGGGCGCGGGTCCACCGCCGCCGCGTCTGGCCGCCGGTGGGCATGGTGCGCTTCGGCAACCTGCGTCGGCTGAAGCCGATCGGCGAGTCATACGGACAGTTCCGCGGCACGCCGATCGACCGCTACTACATCCATCAGTTCATGCTCCGCAACTCCGGCCAGGAGGGCTACGTCCTCGGCAACGTCCGGGGACGGGTGCTGGAGATCGGCGAGAGCACCTACACGCGGCGCTACGGCAACATCTTCGCGGGCGATCCGGAGGACGCGCCGCCCGGCGCCGTGACCGCGATCGACGTGCTCCACGGCGATGCCTCCAACCCGGGAGCGACGATCGTCGGCGACCTCGCCACCGGCGAGGGCATCCCGGCCGAGGCCTTCGACTCCGTGATCTGCATCCAGACGCTGCCGGTCATCTACGACGTCCACGGGGTCGTCGCCACCCTCCACCGGAGCCTCAAACCGGGCGGCACCGTCCTGGTGACGGCGCCCGGGGTGTCGAAACTCTGTCGACCCGACTACGACCTCTGGGGCGACTACTGGCGATTCACCTCGCTCTCGCTGAAGAACCTCTTCGGCGCCCACTTCGCGGCCGAGAACGTGACCGTCGAAGCCCACGGGAACGTCCTCGCCGCGGTCGCGATGCTGCACGGCCTGGCGGCGGAGGACCTGAAGCCGGAGGAGCTTGACCTGCGCGACCCCGACTACGAGGTCCTCCTCACGGTCAAGGCCGTCAAGGGGGCGTAGGCCGGTTGGTTCAGGCCGCCTGAAGCTGTCGCCGGGGGCCAAGGGACCCGGCCCTCTCGCCACGTCCCGGGCAGGCTGTGGCCGTGCCGAGAGGGCCGGGTCCGTGGGGAGCGGAAGAAGGCTCACGCGCGAGTGACCGATCGCCCACGATCCCGTCACCGAACTCAGACCTCGTCACGAAGAGCGTGGGAAGTCCACGCTTCCTCCCGTGTTGTCCAACACGCACGCACGCGCTGCGTGGATTCACCGTGCTATAGCACGGTGAAAACACGCAGC
>JBPYFM010000037.1:0-36848 GCA_051986435.1 Solirubrobacterales bacterium
AGGGCTCGCTGCCGCCGCGCAGGGTGACGAAGGCGCAGATCGCCTGGCCGGTGTCGGGGTCGGACTGGCCGATCACCGCCGCCTCGGCGACGTCGGGGTGGGCGACGATCGCCGACTCCACCTCGGCCGTCGAGAGCCGGTGGCCGGAGACGTTGACGACGTCGTCGATCCGCCCGATCACCCAGAGGTAGCCGTCTCGGTCCTTGCGGGCCGCGTCGCCGACCAGGTAGCGCTCCTTGCCGAACCTCGAGAAGTAGGTCTCGACGAAGCGCCCGTCCTCCTTGTAGAGGGTGCGCAGCATCGAGGGCCACGGTTTCTCCAGGACCAGGAGGCCCTGGCCCTCCTCCACGGGGGTGCCCTCCCTCTCCTCGACGACCTCGGCGACCACGCCCGGGAACGGCGTCGTCGCCGAGCCCGGCTTGGTCTGGGTGATCCCCGGCAGCGGCGTGATCATGATCGCGCCGGTCTCGGTCTGCCACCAGGTGTCGACGATCGGACAGCGGCCGCCGCCGATCACCTTGTGGTACCAGAGCCAGGCCTTGGGATTGATCGGCTCCCCCACCGAGCCGAGGAGGCGCAGCGAGGAGAGGTCGTACCTCCCCGGGATCTCGGCGCCCCACTTGATGAAGGTGCGGATCGCCGTCGGCGCGGCGTAGAGGATCGTCGCGCCGTAGTCCTGGACGATCTCCCACCAGATCCCCTGGTGGGGATGGTCGGGCGCCCCCTCCCACATCACCGAGGTCGCCCCGTTTGAGAGCGGGCCGTAGACGATGTAGGAGTGGCCGGTCACCCAGCCGACGTCGGCGGCGCACCAGTAGACGTCGGTCTCCGGCTTCAGGTCGAAGACGTGGCGGTGCGTGGTGGTGACGCCGGTCAGGTAGCCGCCGGTCGTGTGCAGGATGCCCTTCGGCTTCGCGGTCGAGCCCGAGGTGTAGAGGATGAACAGCGGGTGCTCGGCCTCCATCGGCTCGGCCGGGCACTCCGGGTCCGCCCGCCCGCAGACCTCGTCGTAGAAGACGTCCCGGCCCTCGGTCATCGGACAGTCGATCCCGGTCGCGCGCACGACGACGATCGTCTCCAGCGAGGCGACGTCGCCCATCTGCCCGTCGACCTGCTCCTTGACCGGGGCGGTCTTGCCTTTGCGCCGCGCCCCGTCGACGGTGATCAGCGCCTTGGCCTCCGAGAATTCCATCCGCTCGCGCACCGACTCCGCGCTGAAGCCGCCGAAGACGACGTTGTGGACGGCCCCGATCCGGGCGCAGGCGAGCATCGCGACGGCGACCTCGGGGATCATCGGCAGGTAGATCCCGACCACGTCGCCCTTCTCCACCCCGAGGTCCTTGAGGGCGTTGGCGAACCTCTGGGTGTCGGCGAGGAGCTCCGCGTAGGTGACGTCGCGGCGCTCCCCCTCCTCGCCGCGCCAGTGGTAGGCGACACGCTCGCCGTCGCCGGCGGCCACGTGGCGGTCGAGGCACTGGACCGATGCGTTCAACCGCCCGTCCTCGAACCACCTGTAGAAGGGGGGGTTCGAGTCGTCGAGGCCGACGGTCGGCTCGACGTCCCAGTCGAGGAGCTCCTTGGCCTGCGCCGTCCACCAGGCGACCGGGTCGGCCGCGGCCTCCTCGTAGACCTTCGGGTCCGACCAGTTGGCCCGTTCGCGGAAGGCCTCCGGGGGCGGGAACTTCTCGATCTCGAGCCCGCCCATCGTCAGGGAGCGACTGATGTGATCGTCCGCAGCGCCGCGTCCAGCAGCTGGCGCCGCTCCTCGTTCGCCGCCACCAGCGGCGTGCGGACCTCGGCCGACGCGAAGATCCCCATCTCGTGCAGGATCGCCTTGCCGGTGGCGATCTCGTCGCCGATCCCGAACGCGTGGGTGACCGGCAGGATCTCTGCCGAGAACGTGGCGTAGGCACCATCGAGGTCGCCGCCGCGCAAGAGGTCCCAGGAGCGCCGGAAGGAGGCCGGGAAAAGTGCGGGGACGATGATCATCGCCCCGTCGACCCCGGCCGCCATGTAGCGGAAGGCGATCGGGTCATCGCCCGCGAGCACCGCGAGGCCGGCGTCGTGCCACTGGGCGACCTTGGTCAGGTCGTGATCGGTGAGCTTCACCGTCTCGCAGTGGTCGAGCGTCGAACACCATTCGATCACGCGCTCGGGCCGGAGCACGGTCTTCGTCGCCTGGGGATTGTCGTAGAGCACCAGCTCGACCTCGAGCACCGCGTCGATCTGCTCCAGGAAGGCGAGGATCCCCGCGGGCTGGTTGGGAAAGTAGAACGGGGCCGGCGCGAGCACGGCGGCAGCGCCGTGCCCCTGGGCGTGACGGGCCAGTTCGACCGCGTCGTCGACGCTGGTGTGACCGACGCCGACGACGACCGTCATCTCGTCGGGCGTCATCGACAGGACCTGGGCGGCGATCTCCATGCGCTCGGCGGTGCTCATCGACGGCGCCTCACCGGTGCTGCCCAGGAGGACGAACCCGTCGACACCGACACTCATGTGCTCGATCAGGCGAGCGAAGCTGGGCGCATCGAAGTGGCCGTCCAGGAACGGCGTTGGAACGACTGGCAGTACACCGGTCACCGACATCAAACATCTCCTTTTCCATTGTTCGCAAGCCGAACCAGGCGACCCGCGGCCACCTCGATCTCCCTCGACTCGACGATTCGATTCAAAGCGCCCCCGACGGCGACCGCGGCCGCCCCGGCGGTGAGAAAGTCGCTCGCGTTGTCCTCGCCCATCCCGCCGGTCGCGACCAGCCGCGCGCGCGGGAACGGAGCCAGCAGGTCGCGCACGTAGCCGGGGCCGAGGCGCGCCGCCGGGAACAGCTTCACCAGGAGCGCGCCCCGCTCGAGCGCGGTGGCCAGCTCGCTGGGCGTCATCACCCCGGGGATGTGGAGGACGTCGAGCGCCTGGGCGGCCGCGGCCGCGGCCGGCGCCAGGCCGGGCGAGATCAGGAAGCTAGCGCCGGCGGCCACCGCCGCCTCGGCCCCGGCCGCGTCGAGCACGGTGCCGGCGCCGATCAAGGCGTCGGGCGGGGCCGCCGCGACGGCCTCGCGCAGGGCCTGCAGAGCCCCGGGCGCGGCGAGGCTCAGCTCGATCGCCTCGATCCCGCCGCGCCGCAGGGACGCGATCGCGGCGACCGCGGCCTCGGGGTCCGGGCGACGGACGATCGCCAGCAGCCGCCCCCGCTCGATCCGCTGCGCCGTCTCCGCCGCGCCGCTCATCGGCTGTGCTCCGACTCACCGGCGACGGCCGCCTCCACCTCGGCCGCCGAGAAGCGGGCGAAGTCCCCGCGTACGGTGCAGGCGAGCGCACCGAGGGCGACCGCGCGCGCGAGGGCGTCGGGCAGCGGATGGTCGTCGAGTGCCCAGAGGAGCCCGGCGAGGAACGCGTCGCCGGCGCCGATCGGGTCGACGACCTGGGCCCGGTGGCCGGGGCAACGGAAGATCTCCTCGCCGTCGGCGGTGCCGAGGCAGCCGTCCTCGCCGAGGGTCAGGGCCGCGATTCCGCCGGCGAGCTTCTGCAGCGCGCGGACCGCGGCCTCCGGGTCGGGGTCGAGGCCGAGGACGAGCGTCGCGTCGCGTCGACCACAGACCACCAGATCGGCGGCCTCGACGATCGGCAGGATCGCCGCGGCCGCCTCCCGCGGCTCCCAGAGGCGCTCGCGGTAGTTGACGTCGAAGCAGATCCGCACGCCGGCGGCCTGCGCCGCCGCGACCATCCGCTCGGTCGCGGCCCGGGCGGCGGCACCAATCGCGGGCGTGACGCCCGAGAGGATCAGCCAGTCGACGCCGGCCAGGTCGGGCGGATCGGGGGGCGCCTCGGCGAATGCCGACCGGGCGCGGTCGTAGACGACGAGCGTGCGCCGCGGTGGCGAGGCGATCTCGGCGAAGAAGGTCCCCAGGCGCGCGTCCTCGACCCAGCGCACCGACCCCAGGTCCACCCCGGCGGCCGTGGCGCTCGCGGCGACGCGACGGCCCAGGGGATTGTCGGGAAGCGAGCTGTGCCAGGCCGCCTCGCGGCCGAGCGCCGCCAAGGCGACCGCGACGTTCAGCTCCGACCCGGCGGGGTGGATGGCCAGCTCGGTGGCGTCGTCGAACCGCTCCCCGGCCGCGGTGGAGAGCCGGAGCATCGCTTCGCCGAAGGCGAGGAACCGGGTCACGTCACAGCCCCAGCTCGTGTCGGGAAAGGTCCTCGCAGCCGTCGCTCGTCACGCGCACGACGTGCTCGAGGCGGATCCCGAAGTCGTCGCCGTAGTAGCCCGGCTCCACCGCGATCACCATCCCCTCGCTGAGCCGGCGATCCTCGCCGGGCACCAGTCGCGGCTCCTCGTAGTAGGAGCTGCCGATCCCGTGGCCGGTGTGGTGCGGGTAGTCGAGGCCCGCGCGGACGGCGGCGTCGACGTCGCCGGCGCGGGCGCCGGGACGGATCGCCTCCAGCGCCCGCTCGAGCGCCGCCTCGACCCGGCGGTGCGCCGCGCCGACCTCCGCACGCGGCTCGCCGACGGCGATCGTCGCGCAGGAGTCGCCCCAGGTCCCGGCGACGCGCGGGGCGAGATCGCAGAGCACCAGCTCCCCCTCGGCCACCGGGCGCGCGGACGGCGGGCCGCCCGCCCCGGCCGCGCGCGAGCCGGCCACCAGGTCGGCGAGCAACGGCACCCGTTCGCCGGCGCGGACCTCGACCGCGGTGCGGGCGCACAAGAGGATCTCCACCTCGCTCGCGCCGGCGACGCACGCCTCGCGGGCGGCCGCCTGCCCCGCGTCGGTCGCCGCGAGCGAGCGCCGGATCGCGGTCAGCGCCGCCTCGTCCTTGACCGCGCGGGCTCCTCGCAGCTCCACGCCGACGTCCGCGGCCTGCTCGGGGGGGTCGAGCAGACCGCGGGCCGTCGGCGAATCGTGGGCGGCCGGGCGGCCGCCGAGCTCGGCGCGAAGCGCCTCCCGGGCAAGCTCCGGACCACGCAATGCCTCGGTCGTGAAGCCCGCGTAGGCGACCACGCGAAGGTGCTCCGGCGCCGGGTCGGGGGCTTCCTCGTCGGCGACGATCAGGCAGGCCGGTGAGTCGCGCGTGAGGAGGAGCAACGGCGGCGGCGCGAAGGGGCTGGGGCCCGTCTCGATCTCGACCGCGACGCCGCCTAGCCAGTGCACGTTGGCGGGATCGGCGCAGAGGAGCGCCTCCGCTCCGGCCGCCGTCATGACCTCCCGCGCCGCTTCGAGTCGCGCGGTCATGGTCACGGCAGCATGTCCGCGGTCGGGATCCGCCGCTCCAGCAGGCAGGGACGGAAACCCTCCGCGTAGGGGGCGGGCAGGCGGGCGCCGCGGACCCGGTCTCCGGCGAGGGTCAGCTCGACCCAGTCGCTGCCGAAGAGCTCGCCCATCACCGCCGTCTGGCTCTCGTGCAGGGCGAGGATGCGGGCCTTCTCACGGGCGATGTCCTCGTCGAAGGGGACGAAGTGGGTCGGCTCGAAGCCGTACCCGGGGCCGGGGTCGATGTGGAAGATGCCCGGCGCCTTGGCGAGGGCCGCCGAGTCGGTCCGGATCGAGGCGATCTCGGCGGCGAGCGCCGCCTGGCGGGTCGCCCGGCCGGTGACGAC
Source organism: Solirubrobacterales bacterium (assembly GCA_051986435.1). GTDB lineage: Bacteria > Actinomycetota > Thermoleophilia > Solirubrobacterales > 70-9 > VAYN01. The sequence goes on from JBPYFM010000037.1 coordinate 5,591, forward strand.
GTGGTCGTCGTTGTACTCCTCGAGGGCGTGGGTGAAGACGAGGTCGGTGCCCGCGGCGCGGAGCACCTCGGTCAGCTCCGCCCGCAGCTCGGCGTCCTCGAAGAGGAAGCCGTCGCGCCGGCCGAGGCAGACGTACTCGGCGTCGACGGCGGCGGCGACCGCGCCCATCTCGCGCTCGCGCACCTTGGCGACCTCGGCCAACGGGCGCTCCGGTTCCCAGGTCGCGCCGAGCTCGCCGTTGGTGACGATCACCATCGTGATGCGGACGTCGCGCTCGCGCCGCAGGCGCAGGAGCGTCGCCATGCAGGTGCGCTCGTCGTCCTGGTGGGCGAAGACGCAGGTGACGTTCACGAGCCGGCCCCCGGCAGGTCGGTCATCCCCAGCGAGAGGCCGCCGTCGACCCGGAGCGTGGCACCGGTGATGAACTCCGCCTCCGGCGAGGCGAGGAAGGCGACCGCCGCGCCGACGTCCTCGGGACGCCCCAGGCGCCCCCACGGCTGCCGCGCCGCGGCCGCGTCGAGCTGCTCGTCGGTGTACCAGCGGGCCTCGCCGGGGGTCCTGATCCAGCCCGGCTCGACGACGTTGACGCCGATCCGGTGGGCGAGCAGATCGCGGGCGAGCGAACGGGCCAGGCCGCCGAGCGCCGACTCGGCGACGTTGTAGGGGGCCGCCGCGGGGAAGGCCAGGGTGGCGTGGAGGGAGCCGACCAAGACGAGCCGGCCGCCGCGCCCCGCCGCGACCATCTGCGCGGCGGCGGGTCGCGCCAGCGCGAGCGCGGCGCCGACCGTGCCGGCGAAGCCCGCCGCGTAGTCCTCCTCGCTCGCCTCGAGGACGGTTCCGTGGCGCTCGTCGGAGATCGTCCCGACCGCCCCCGCGACCGGGCCCAGCTCATCGCCGACCCGCGCGAGCGCCTCCCCCATCGCCGCCGCCGAGGCGGCGTCGACGACGAGCGGCAGGGTGCGGACCCCGGTTGCCGCCAGCCGCTTCGCGGTCGCCTCGAGGCCCGCCGCGTCGCGGTCCAGCAGGGCGACGTCGTCGCCTCGCGCGGCGAGCGCGAGCGCGCAGGCGGCGCCGATGCCTCCGGCCGCCCCCGTGATCACCGCCACGCGCGCGCCGCTCATGCGACCCGGTAGCGGTCGATGACGGCGGCGTCCACCTCGACCCCGAGGCCGGGGCCGGCGGGGACGGCGACCCGACCGTCGGTGAGGCCGAGGTCGAGCGACGCCAGCTCGGAGACGAGCTCGGTCGCCGAGGTGCTGACCTCGATCAGCGGCTCGGGCTCGAGCCAGGAGACGGCCTGCAGCGTCGCCGCGGTGAGCAGGTGGGAGCTCCAGGAATGGGGGACGACCAGCGCGCCCTTGGCGCGGGCCAGCGCGGCGATCTCCTGCAGCGCGGTGAAGCCCCCGCAGCGGGAGAGGTCGGGCTGCACGACCGAGACCCCCTCTTCGTGGAGGAGCTCGGCGAACTCCGACAGGCCGCCCAACTGCTCGCCGCTCGCGATCCGCAGCGAGGTCGACCGGCCGAGCGCGGCGAGCTCGTCGGGGCGGTCGGCGGGCAACGGCTCCTCGACCCAGAACGGCCGCAGCGGCTCCAGCGCACGCACCTTCTCGACCACGTCGCCGCCGAGGTAGCCGTCGACCATCAGGTCGAGATCGGGGCCGGCCTCCTCCCGGGCCGCGGCGAAGAGCTCCCGGTCCTTGCCCGGGTCCTCGCCCCAGGAGCCCCAGCCGAACTTCATCGCGGTGAAGCCGCGCTCGCGGTAGCCGCGCACGGCCGCCCGCATCGCCTCGGGCTCGGTGCGGAAGAGGGTGCTGGCATAGGCGCGGACGCTGTCCCGCCGGCGACCGCCGAGGAGCTCCCCGACCGGGCAGGACGCCGCCTTGCCGGCGATGTCCCAGATCGCGATGTCGATGCCGCTGATCGCGTGCATCGCCGCGCCCCGCCGCCCGTGGTACCAGCTCGCCTGGTACATCGCCTTCCACGCGGTGACCGGATCGGAGGCCGACAACCCGACCACGGCGTCGCGCAGCCCGGAGCAGAAGTTCGGGATGTGCGGGCGGGCCTCGACGATCGCCTTGACCACCCACGGGTGCGAGTCGACGTCGGCGTGGCCGACCAGCCCGTCCTCGGTCGTCACCCGGATCAGGCAGATGTGCCGCGGGCCGGAGCGCTCTCCCTCCTCGCCGCAGGGCTCCCCGTACTCGACCCCGCCGTCGAGGATCAGGACCTCGACGTCGGCGATCGTGTGGGCGGCACTCATACGCCGTCGTCCCCGTCTTCCAGCCCGAGCAACCGCAGGGTCGGCCTGGAGATGATCTCCTCGATCACCGCGTCGGGGACCCGCGGCAGGCTGGTCCCCTCGGTGAACCGGTTCACCGCGCTGAGGCCGGCGAAGGTGTCCTCGACGCCGACGAACGGCCAGTCGGTGCCGAAGAGGAGCTTGTCGGCGACGCCGTACTCGAGCGCGCTCAGCAGCCCGTTGTAGAGCTGCCAGGGTCGCGGGTGGAGCGCCGAGACGTCGGCGAAGACGTTAGGGTGCTTGCGGACGACGACCATCGCGTCGTCGATCCACGGGTGGCCCATGTGGGCGATGACGATGCGGAGCCGCGGGAACCGGATCGCCACCTGGTCGATCTGCAGGGGCAGGGCCCAGCGCAGCTCGGCGGTGCGGACGAACGTCGTGCCCTGGTGCCACATCACCGGCAGCCCGAGCTCCTCGGCCGCCTCGCAGATCGCCAGCGCCGCCGGCGAGAGCGGGTCGAAGCCCTGGTAGGTCGGCGCGAGCTTCAGCCCCCGGAGGCCGCTTTCGACCGCGCGCTCGAGCTTCGGCACGGCTTCGGGGTCGGCCGCATCGACGCTGGCGAACCCGATCAGCTTGTCGGGGTGCTGAGCGACGTACTCGGCGACGTAGTCGTTGGGGACCTCGAAGCCGATCCGCGGCGCGGCGAAGGCGAGGACGATCGCCCGGTCGACGACGCCCACCGTCTCCCAGTGCTCCTCCAGGGTGCGCGCCGGGTTCGCCTGGGGTCCCCAGGCGCGCACCATGTCGTCGACGAACGCGTCGCTGAAGTGCTCGCGCGCGCCGACGTGGGTATGGCAATCGACGATCACGGCGCCACCGTGGTCGAAACTGATGATTCGAAATACCGAATGATCATTCTAAATACAGTATCAGGCACCTACGAGGCCGGATGCCCAGTCGGCGACCTCCACCCGGGCACCGGTGTCGAGTGACTCGCTCATCGCCGCGAGCACCGCGCTGACCCGCGCACCGGCGGCGGAGTCGGGCTCCGCACGCCGTCCGTTGCGGGCGCAATCGACGAAATAACGGCAGGAGGTGAACCACCAACCGCTCAGCCGGCCGTCGAAGTCGGGCGTGTCGAAGTCCCAGCCCGGTTCGCTCGCCGCGGTGTCGTAGTAATGCATCCCCAGTTCGGCGAAGTCGACCGTGGCGACGCCGGACTCGCCGATCACCTCGACGGCGAAATCGCCGCCGCGGCTGAACCCCGACGGCAGGATCCAGGTCGAGGCCATCGTCGCGTGTCCGCCGCCCTCGAGCTCTCCCAGATAGGTCACCGTGTTCGGGCCGCCGGTCTGCCCGAGGCTCTCGGGCGCCCCCGGCGCGCCGAGCCCGTAGACCGACACCAGCTTCTCGCCGGTCAGGAATTCGACCATGTCGACGAGGTGGGAGACCAGGAACCAGGTCGGGCTGGTCCGGTCGCGCCACTTCAGCGTGAGGGTCTTCGCCAGCTGCTCGTGACCCTTGATCGAGATCGACTGCACCGGGCCCAGCTCGCCGCCGCGGATCCGCTCGCGCAACATCCGCGCGGCGGGCTTGTGGCGGTTCCCGTAGTTGACCATCAGCAGGCCGCTCGACTCGCGTTCGGCGGCCACCATCGCCTCGCAGTCCTCGCGCGTCGTCGCCAGCGGCTTCTCGCAGAGGACGTGCAGGCCCGCCCCCAGCAGCTCCGTCACCGCCTCGCGGTGGGCGTAGTCCGGCAGCGCGACGGCGACCGCGTCCACCTCACCGGCCTCCAAAAGTGCCTCGATGCTGCCCAGCACCTTGGATCCCGGATGTTCGGCGGCGACGGCGGCGGCGCGCGCCTCGTCGAGGTCGACGACGGCGGTCAGTTCGGCCTCGGCGAGCTGCGCGAAGGCCTTCGCGTACAGCGCGCCCATCGTGCCGGCACCGACGACGGCGCAGCGAAGCGGATCAGACATCTAGGACCTCCTGGGGGGTTGGATAGCGGGGCTTCAAGACGTCTTCGATCAACCGCCTCGTGTACGGATCGCGGGGCTGATCGAAGAGCGGGCGGACCTCACCCAGCTCGACGATCCGGCCCTGCCGCATCACGGCGACCCGGTCGCTGAGGTGGCGGACGGTCCGAAGGTCGTGGGCGATGAAGAGGATCGCCGTGCCGAAGTCGTCGCGGATCGAGCGGAAGAGCTCGAGGATCGCGGCCTGGGTCGACACGTCGAGCGCCGAGATCGCCTCGTCGGCGACCAGGAGCTTCGGCCGCAGCGCCACCGCCCGCGCGATGCAGGCCCGCTGGCGCTGGCCACCGCTCAGCTCGTGCGGGAAGCGGCGCGCCGCGACCGCGGGCAGCTCGACCAGCTCGAGGAGCTCGGCGACCCGCGCGCGGGCCTCCTCGCCCTCGGCGACGGCGTGCACCTCCAACGGGCGGGCGACCGAACGGCCGATCCGCCAGCGCGGGTTCAGCGAGGAGAGCGGGTCCTGGAAGACGGTCTGGAAGTCCCGGCGACGCCGGCGCAGCTCGCGCGCGGGCATCCTGGTCAGCTCGTCGCCCTCGAAGCGGACGCTGCCCGAGTCCGGTTCGTCGAGCATCACGGCCACCCGCGCCAGCGTCGACTTCCCCGAGCCGCTCTCGCCGACGAGGCTGAGGATCTCGCCCGCCCGGATGTCGAGGTCGACGTGGTCGCAGGCGATCAGCTTCTTGCGTCGCACCAGCGACGCCCGGCGGCCCTCGGCCAACTCGAATTCGCGCACGACGTCGCGCAGCTCCAACAGCGTGGTCGTCTCGGCGGCAGGCATCAGAGCGGGTTGTGACACCAGAAGCGGTGGTCGGACGCGGCGACGGTCGCGCCGGGGAAGCGTTCCGAGCAGATCGGCAGCGCCCGCGGGCAGCGCGCCGCGAACGGGCATCCCTGCGGGTGCGGACCGGTCGCCTCGCCGGCGCTCTTGCGGACCCGGGCACGGGGCGGGCGGTCCATCGCGGGCGTCGCCGCCAGGAGCGCGGCGGTGTAGGGCTGGCGCGGTGCGCTGAACAGGCACTCGGCGCGCGCCTCCTCGAGCACCCGCCCGCCGTAGAGGACGTAGACGTAGTCGCAATGCCAGGACACGACGTTCAGGTCGTGGGAGACGAGCAGCATCGCCACCCCGCGCTCGGCGCGCAGCTCGGAGAGCATGTCGAGCACCTGCTTCTCGACCGTCGCGTCGAGCGCCGTCGTCGGCTCGTCGGCGATGACCAGCGACGGCGCCTGCGAGAGCGCCGAGGCGATGATCGCCCGCTGGCGCATGCCGCCGCTGAACTGGTGCGGATACTGGACCGCGCGCGCCCGCGGCTCGGCGATCGAGACGCTCTCGAGCAGCTCGCCCGCGCGGCGCACGGTGGCGGCCGAGCGGGAGCCGACGCCGAAGCCGCGCAGCACCTCGCGCACGCGACGGGGCCGGCCGCCGCCCGCCGGGTGCATGCGCTCGACCTCGGTGATCTGGTCGCCTACAGTGAGCACCGGGTTGAGCGCCGACAGCGGGTCCTGAGGCACGTAACCCATCCGAGCGCCGCGCAGCCGGCGCCGCTCCTTGGCCGAGAGCGAGGTCAGGTCCCGGCCCTCGAACTCGAGCCGCTCGGCCCGCACCGTGGCGTTCTCCGGGGTCAGGCCGAGAACCGCCAGCGCGGTCATCGACTTGCCCGAGCCCGACTCGCCGACCAGGCCGACCGAGCCGCCTTTCGGCACCTCGATGTCGATCCCGTGGACGGCAGGCGCGGCCGCGCCGGGAAAACGCACCGAGAGGTCGGTGACCCGCAGCAACGGCTCCGCGGCGCTCACGAACCGACTCCCTGCGTGTCGGCGACCTCGCCGCGCGGCTCGAACGGCGCGGGAGCCGCCTCGGCCCCGCCCTCGCCGACGCTGCGCCGGGCGCGCGGGTCGAGGACGTCGCGCAGGCCGTCGGCGGTCAGGTTGAGTCCGATCAGCGTGAGGGCCAGGAAGACGCCGGGGAAGATCCCCATCCAGGGGGCCGTTTCGATCAGCGGCAGCGCTTCTTTCAGCATCCGACCCCAGCTCGCCTCCGGGCCGTGGGTGCCAAGCCCGAGGAAGCTCAGGCTGGCCTCGGCGAGCACGGCGTAGGCGAAGACGAGCGCCGCCTGCACCAGCACCTGGGCCATGATGTTCGGGGCGATCTGGATCGCCATGATCGTGCGATCGCGTTCGCCGATCGCCCGTGCCGCCTGCACGAACGGTTGCCGGCTGACGCTCAGCGTGGCGGCGCGGGCGACGCGGGCGATCAGCGGCGCGTAGACGATGATCAGGGCGATGATCACGTTGCCGAGCCCGGTGCCGAGGAAGGCGACGACGGCGATCGCCAGGATCAGCGCCGGGAGCGAGAAGCCGAATTCGACGATCCGCATGATCGCGAGATCGCGGCGGCCGCCATGGAAGCCGGCGTAGATCCCGATCGGCACCCCGACGAGCAACGAGCCGAGCACGGTCGCCGAGGCGACGAGCAGCGTCGGCCGGCCGCCGTAGAGGACGCGGCTGAAGACGTCGCGGCCGTATTCGTCGGTGCCGAAGAGGTGGGCGGAGCTCGGCGAGCTGAAGATCGCCGAGTAGTCCATCGCCTTCGGCGAGTACGGCGCGATCAGCGGCGCGGCGATCGCCAGGATCGCGATCAGCCCGAACAGGGCGAGGCCGAAGGTGGCCCGCGGCGAGCGGCGCCAGAGCCGGCGCGGGTCGAGGCTGAAGCTCACTGCGCCCCCTGGATCGCCGGGTCCGCCTGCGCGTAGAGGACGTCGACGATCAGGTTCACCAGCATGAAGCCGGCGGCGAAGGTGAGGATCAGCCCCTCGATCGTCGGGTAGTCGCGCTGGCCGACCGCGATCAGCAGGTCGCGGCCCAGCCCGGGCAGGCCGAACACGGTTTCGATCACGACGACGCCGCCCAGCAGGTAGCCGAGCTGCAGGCCGATCACGGTCAGGATCGGCACCAGCGCGGCGCGCAGTCCGTGCTTGAGCAGGACCACCGAGCCCGGCGTCCCGCGGGAGCGGGCGAGCAGGATGTATTCCTGCGAGAACGTCTCGAGGACGCTCGCCCGGGTCATCCGGGCGACCGCGGCGGCGTTGATCAGGCCGACCGTGAGGATCGGCAGGGCCAGCGTCCGCAGCCCGCCCGCCGGGTGGTGGAAGATGTCGGTGTAGCCGACCGACGGCAGCCACCCGAGCCAGGTGTTCAGCACCAGGATCAGCAGGAAGGCGACGAAGAAGTCGGGCATCGAGATGCCGAGGATCGAGATGGTCGAGAGGCCGACATCGGTCGGCTTACCGCGTCGGGCCGCGGCGATCACGCCCAGCGGGATCCCGACGATCACCGCCAGCAGCATCCCGAAGACCGCCAGGGGCACCGTCACTTTCAGGGACTGGCCGATGATTTCGGTGACCGGGGTCCCGGTCGGCCCGCTGCGCCCGGAGGACGCCAACGAGTACCCGAGGTTGCCCTGCACGGCCTGTCCGAGCCAGTGCAGGTACTGCTGCAGGATCGGCTGGTCGAGCCCGAAGTCGTGGTTGACCCGGGCGACCAGCGCCGGCGTCGCGTGCTGGCCGAGCATCGAGACGGCCGGGCTGCCCGGCAGCGCCTGGATCAAGAGGAACAGGACGATGCTCAGGACCAACAGCGAAAGGAGTGCCCCGACGACGCGTCGTGCCAACAGAGAGAGCATGACCCGACCTCAGGGCACCCCGCCCGCCTACCCGGCGAACCCGACGGTTTCGAACCGCAGGTTGAATTCCGGGAACGGTTCGAAGCCGCGGACGTTCTTGCCGCCGGCGACCACCGAGGGCACCGAGAACAGCGGAATCCACGGCGCTTCTTCGTTGATGATCGTCCAGGCCTTGTCGTAGATCTTCGAGCGTTCGGCCGGGTCGGACACTTCGCGCCCTTCCTGCAGGAGCTGGTCCAGTTCGGGCGGGCCTTCGTACTGACTGAAGTTGAAGGCGCCGTTGCTGGAGAAGTAGCGGTAGGAGTGCCCGTCGGGATCGTTACCGGCGAGCAGACCGCAGATGAACCCGCTGTATTCGTGCTTGGTGATCACCTTTTCGGCCCAGGTCGCCGATTCGAGTTCTTCCAGCTTCGCGTCGATGCCGACTTCGCCGAGCTGCGAGGCGATGACTTCGCCGGCCCGCCGCATTTCGGGATACGATTCGCCGCCGCACGGGGAGAAGCTGATGCTCAGGTGCGTGACCCCGGCTTCCTTCAGGAGCTTTTCGGCTTCCTTCGGGTCGTATTCGAGTTCCGGCGCTTCCACCTTGACCGGTGAGGTGGGTGCGACCATCGTCGACAACGGTTTGCCGAGGCCGAAGGTTGCCACTTTGGTGATCGCTTCCTTGTTCAGCGCGTGGGAGATGGCCTGTCGCACCTTCAAGTTGTCCAGCGGCGCCTGTTTGGTGTTGAGGCCGAACTCGTCGACGAAGCTCGTGTCGAACTTGACGACGGAGATGTTCTTGTCGGCTTCGAGGGCCGCGGTCTGTTCGAGGGGGACGCCGTTGATGAAGTCAACCTGCCCGGTTTTGAGTGCGTTTACGCGTGCGCTCGCGTCCGGCAGGTAGATGAATTCGACTCCTTCGAGCTTCGGCTCACCCTGTTTCCAGAAGCCGTCGAAGCGCTTCAGGGTCAGCGAGGTGTTCTTGACCTGTGAGGCGAATTCGAAGGGCCCGGTGCCATCCGGGTGCGCGGCGATCGTCGGTCCCGAGCCCTTCGGGATGATCGCCGCCCAGGCGGCCGCGTCGAGCGCCTCGGCGAGAAGGCTGTAGGGCTGCTTCAGCTTGAAGACCACGGTCTCCGGGTTCGGCGCTTCGACCGCCTTCACCGGTTCGAATTCGGAGGCCCCGGTCGCCACCGTCTTCGGATCCATGATCCGTTCGATCGAGTACTTCACGTCTTCGGAGGTGAGCGTTTTGCCGTCCTGGAACTTGATCCCCGGACGGAGGTGGAAGGTCCACGTCAGTTCATCCTTGGACACGTCCCAGGACTTGGCGATTTCGCCGACCGGCGACGGGTCGGTGGCGGATTTGGGACGCGTCAAGCCGCGATAGATGTTCTCCAACTGCTGCGCGTCTTCGAGGCTCTGGCTTTTCTGCGGGTCCATCTCGACGAGCGGGCCGGAGAAGCCGACCTTCAGGGTTCCGCCTTCTTTGATGCCCTGCTTGCTCGTGAGTTCCCCCGACTGATGGGTGCCCGAGCCGACCTCGTTTGCCGATTGCCCGCTGGAGCTGGAGCCGCCACAGCCAGCGAGGCCGACGGCGGCGAGGAGGGCCAGCAACACACCTGGGATACAGGCGCGAACCTTCATATCTCGATCTCCTTCGTTTGTCTTCGGACAATCCCAGAGTCTGCCGCCTGATTCGAAATACCGAATCAGGATTCGAGATAGTGTAACAGCACCCGCCGGCACCGGTCGGCGACGACGACCAGCACCCACCTATTGTCCGACGAACGAAATGGCGAACTAGAGCTGGGGGACCAGCTCGCGGTGTCCGAGCTCCTGCGAGATCGCGCGGGCCGCGTCCACGATCAGCCGCGCCGCGGGAACGTCGCCGTCGGGAAAGAGCTGCTGCGAGAAGCCGGTCACGCCGACGCTCGCGACGACCGCCCCGTCGCCGTCGAGGATCGGCGCCGCGATGCAGCCGATACCGTCGATTTCCTCGCTGTCCTCGCGCGCGAAGCCATCCTCCATCGCCTGCTTCAAGGCCTTGTTGAGGCGCCGGTCGCGCGGGTCCACCAGTTCGGACCGCTCTTTCTCCGGCATCGCCGCCACGATCGCCCGGCCCAGCGCCGTCGTCCCGAACGGGGCCATCTTCCCGGGGAAGGTCTTGAACTGGATGAACGACGAGGTGGCCGCCTTGTCGACGTAGACGACGTCGTGGCCGACCAGGACACCGAGGTGGGCCGGCAGGTCGAGCGTCTCCGACAGTTGGCGCAGGTACGGGCGGGCGAGATCGCGGATGCCGTAACGGGAGACGATCAGGGCGCCGAGGTGGTAGAGGGCCAAGGTCGGCTCCCAGTTCAGCGTCCTGCCGTCCTGCCGCCGCTGGAGGTAGCCGCTTTCCTCGAGCGTGTGGACGATCGCGTGACAGCTCGCCATCGGGATGCCGGTCCGAGCGGCGATCTCGCTGAGCGTCATCGGTTCGCCGGCCTCGGCGAGGAGCTCGAGGACTTTCAAGGAACGCTTGACCGCAGGGACCGGTGCCATTCGATCGAGCATACCCCTGCCCTCACGGCCACCTTCCGAGACCGCACCACAATCGTTACCGCACCGCGCCTCACCCTGTTCCAGCCAACCACCTACGCCGATGGAGATGGACTTCATGTCAGCAACGACCCGCGTCGCCGTACCTCCCGACCACATCGACCTCGAGACCATCGGCCGGCGGGACTATTGGGTGAACCTCGAGCACGACGGCGATTGGGCCGACTGGCGGATCCCCCTGACCGTGATGGTGGGTGACCAGGCCCGCCCCGGTGAGGGCGTCGTCGCCTTCGGCTCCACCCACGGGAACGAGTACGAGGGGCCGGTCGCCATCCGCCATCTCTGCGCCGAGATCGACGCCGACACCGTCGCCGGGCGCCTCGTCCTCGTGCCGGTCCTGAACCCCGCCGCGTTCGCCGCCGGCACCCGCGACGGCGCCGGCGTCAACCTCAACCGCGCCTTCGTGGACGGCGCCGGCATCGACCCCGCGCTCGCCTCGATCGGTCACCGCATAGCCCGCTTCGTCCGCGAGCGGATCTGGCCCCACGTCCACGTCGTCCTCGATCTCCACGCCGGGGGAACCGTCGCGCGTTTCGCCCCGACCACCTCCTTCCACACCGTTGCCGATCAAGGTCAGCTGGCGTCGATGATCGAGGCGGCGCGCAGGTTCGGTACCCCCTTCACCGCGATGTACCAGGACCGCACTCCGGGGCTCCTCACCAGCGAGGCGGAGGGTCTGGGCAAGATCACGGTCGGTTGCGAGCTCGGCTGGGGAGCCGCGGTAAGCCCCCAGGGTGTCGCGTACGCCCGCCGAGGCGTCCTGGCCGCCGCCATCCACCACGCGGGCCTCGACCTTCCGCTCGACGGCCAACCTGCCGAGGACGCCGGGACCCTCGTCGAGATGATCGACCCGGCCTGCTTCGTCCCGGCCCCACGGCCTGGCTGGTACGAGCCCCTACACGACTGTGGCGCACTTCTCGCCGCCGGAGATCCGATCGGCTACCTCCACGACTTCAACCGCATCGACGAGCCGCCGCTCCCGATCACGGCCGCGGTCCCCGGCCACCTGATGGCCCAGGCCTGGCTTGCCAAGGTCACCACCGGCCAACACATCGCCGTGGTGGGCCGATCCGTTCCGTGGGAGCGCATCCACACGGCTCGTGGTCGAGATAGGTGATGGCGACGGATGCCTGAGGCCGGGCGCTACAGAGCTTCGAGCCGCCGGCGCGCGCCCGGCGGAGGCTCGGCGCCTGACCGAGGTCACCGATCGAGGACGTCCTCGGCGAATCGGTGCAGTTGCTCCTTGCCGCCCGAGACGGTGAGGAGGACGTACTCGGCGCCGGCGTCGGCGAGAGCGTCCAGCTTCGCGCCGATCTCCGGCGGGGTGCCGAAGAGGGCGTGCTCCTCGGTCGCCCCGGATTTGTCGGCGTAGGCAAGGACGTGGGAGCCGCCCGCGCGCCCGGGCGTACGGGAGACCTCGACCATGCGGCGGGTCGACTCGGCCCGGCGGGCGAGGGCGGCCTCGGTGTCGGCGCTGTCGGTCGCGACGTAGAGCTGGCGGCGACCGCGACGCTCATCGGGTCGAAGGGCAAGTGACACCTCGGAAGCGATCCCGAAAGCCGCAGCCCGGTCGACTTCGGCTTCGACGAGGCGGTCTGGTCACCGCGCGCCGCCGACGAGGTGCTCTGGAGATGCAGTCCTGCTTCCCCGAAGGGACGGCGACCGCGGGCCCGTACGCCGGCGAGGCGAAGATCCCGATCGAGCCCCAGACGATCTAGTCGCGCAAGAAGGGCGGTAAAGCCGAGCCGGTGAGCGAGTACGACGCCGAGTTCCGCGCCGGCTTCGACCGCAAGATCACCGAATGGGCGACCGACTTCATGGACCGCGCCCACAAAGACGGCAAGCCGTTCTACACGTTCCTCCCCCTACACCCAGGTCCACATCCCGCCGATCCCGGATCCCGAGTACGCGGGCAAGACGAAACGGGGCAACTGGGCGGACATCCTCACCCAGATGGACGACTTCACCGGCCGGATCCTCGACAAGCTCACGGAGCTCGGCCTCGCCGACGACACGATCGTCGTCTGGGCCTCCGACAAGGGAGCCGACACCACCTATCGGTTCCCGGCCGGGGACCCCCATCCGTACGGCGGCCAATGGCACGGGGTCGTCGGGTCCTTGGCGCGGAGGTCTCTTCACCTCGCTCGAGGGCTCGAACAGGACGCCCTGCATCATCCGCTGGCCGAACAAAGGTCCCGGCCGGAAAGGTCAGCAACGAGATCGTCCACCAGGTGGATCTGTTCACGACCCTCGTCAAAGCCGGAGGCGCCAAGGTGCCCGACGACCGCATCGTCGACGGGATGGACATGACCGGCTTCCTCCTCGGCGCCGACGAGGAGTCAGGCCGGGACATCGTCCTCTGTATCCAGGGCAACCGGCTACAGGCGGCGAAGTGGCGCCAGTGGAAGATCCACCTGTTCAAACAGGACGACTTCTACTCGACCTGGGTCCCGTACAACATGCCCTACCTGCACAACCTTGAGTGGGATCCGCGCGAGGAACACCAGGTCGACTTCCCGCACGGCTGGGTCATGCATCCCGTCGCCGCCGCTGCAGGGGGCGTTCCTCAAATCGCTGGTGATGGAGCCGCCGATCAAAACCGGGACCCCGGACCCCTACACCCCGCCCAAACCCGGGGAACTGATGCCGGAGACGCACTTGCAGATCGGGCCGATCATCCAGCAGGTGACTCCAGTCCTCAGTGGCAACAAGGAGCACCCGACCGCGTACTTCCTCGACGGTCTCGCCGCCCGGTTGATGGAGGAAAGCCTGCTCTCCGTTTTGCTCGCGCTGCGACGCGCGCGCCTTGACGGCGGTGCGCGGGAGTCGTTCATCGCGTGGCCAGGACTGCTTTTCACAAAGAACGGGACGACGGTCGACGGGGACCTCCTCGTAAGTGACGGATCGACGGTCAGCGTGTTCGAGTGCAAGATGAACGCCTCCCGACTGGAGCTCGATCAGACGCGTCGGCTGCTCGACCTCTGCGAGGAGCTTCGCGCCAAACCCGGCATCGCGGGCCTCCGGGGTGATTCGACGACCGGATAAGGAACCTAGTGTTGGAGGCGGGGGGCGCGGTCTACGGGGGCGAGGAGCTTCTCGAAGGCGGATGAGTCCCGGGTCTGACCATCGCACACGCCGGGAAGCCGCGACGATGCGCCCGCGATTGCGATGGAACGAGGTTGGCGGTTTCACCGAATCGTTCGAACATCCTCCCACCGACGGCAAGTGCCGTTTCCGGGCTGGATTTTCCTTCGATGGTCGTCGATAGACGGCGATCTACATTTGCGTTTGAACCGCCGAGGCACGACAAACGGCACTCACGCTTTTGAGTGCCGCAATCCCCGATAATCGGCAGCAATCCGCGACTATCTGCCATTCCGAAGGGGGTCGGTAGAGGAACCGCATTCCGCGCTAGAATGCGGTTTGAGTGGGGTCCGGTGCTAGACGAGACGTTGGATCGCACCCAGGAGGTCGGCGGTTCGAATCCGCCTAGCTCCATAGCCTCGAAAACCCTGCAAATCAGGGGGTAGGCCTCCGCCGGACCGTTTCGAACGGACCGCCTGATTCCCCCTCTGTTTGGGCACCAGTGCCCAAAGTCGCGCGGATATGCGGCGATATGCGCGGATTCCGTCCCGATTCCGACTCGCTTGGTCGCCCCGTCAGAGCTACGGTCGCGCCGCAGCATCGCCAACGGGCCCCGGCGGTAGTTCGTGGGGAGCCAGCCCGCCGGGGTCCCGAAGGCGCAGCCGACGCGATTTCGGGTTGCCCGCCCTTGGGGGCTCGGTGACCCCTGCACCCGAGGAGGACGACCTATGCCAAGACACGGAGCCAGGCACCCGGAGCCTGAAGGCGGTGATCGCCGGTGGCGCGGATAGAAGAGATCGCGACGGTCATCGTCTGCGACGGAGACGAGCGCACCCTCGAAGCGCTCTCCGACCACCTCACCGCGGACTACTTCGAGGTCCTGCCCGCGTCGACGGGCGCCGACGCACTTCGGTTCTGTCGATACCACAGCCCGGACATCCTGATCCTCGCTCTCGACCTGCCGGACATGCCCGGCCTCGAGGTCATCAGGATGATCCGCGAGGCCGACGGGGTCGAAGCGCGTTTCGATCCGAACCTCGCGATCATCGCCCTCATCGGTGAGGCCGGGGACCGGGCGCCTGCCATCCAGCTCGGCGCCGACGACTACCTGGCACGGCAACCCTTTTCCTACGACGAGCTGAAAGGGCGCATCAAGGCGGTGCTGCGCCGGCGCCACAACCGCCAGGAGAAACCGACGCGGGTAGGGGAGCTGCTGATCGATCCTGCCCGTCGGAAGGTCACGGTCGGCAATCGCGAGGTCCACCTCTCGAAGAAAGAGTTCGTCCTGCTGCGCGTGCTCGCGACCGACGCGACGCGGGTCTTCTCGAAGGACGAGCTTCTAGGCGTCGGCGCGGGTCGGGACGTTCGTCGGCTCGTTCGACTTCGCCGGCGAGGGCAGCTATACGACGGTGGCGGCGCACCAGGTCGAGGGTGGTGTCGGTGCGCCCACCGCACCCGCCAGTCCTCGGCTACCGGGGGCAGTCGCGAAGGAAAGGATGGCGGGCGCGCCCGGCCTCCTCGCCGCCGCCACCGCGGCGATCGGCACGATCCACCTCATCTGCAGCCCGGCGCTGGAGAACGGCGCACCGCTGAATCCTCCGATCACGTTCGTGATCGCGTTTTTGCTCCAGGAAGAAGTGGAAGCAGTGAGGATCGGCCGCCTGGCGATCGGCGGCGGCAAGAGCTCTCAGGTGTTCCCGGTCGGCGGATCGCCCGCGGCCGGGGCCACGCTGACCCCCGGCAGTCCGTTCTCCGGCAGCGCCACCTACACCCCGGGGTCGGGCGGGACCGGGACCCCCGGCGGTGACCTCAGCGTCACGATGCCCGGAGCCGGGGCGGTTCCACTCGGCGGGCCGGGCTTCGAGGCCGAACTGCTGTTACCCCAGGCCTAGGCAACGGGGATGGGTCACGGCCGACGACAGGTGCGTTTCGACGCCCGATAAGGGCCCTTACGTAGACCTCCTGAACCCGCAGGCAGACCCCGGTCCTAACGGTCGGCGCCCCCGACGACTTCGTCGCGCTGTCCGTCGCATCACGGTCTCAAAGCAGGTCCCAACAACGGCAGACGATTCGTGAAAGCACCAGGCCCAGAAAGCGGCAGACGCGCCGGCCCGAGAGAGATGCACGCTGGGGCGGCAATGGCATCCAGCGTGAATCCGATGGCCGTCGAGGCTCTGAGCAAGTTCTGCGCTGGGGATGGGCCTCGTCTACGCGCTGCCGCTCTCCCGGGAGATTGGAACCGAGCGCCGCCGACGCGCCGGGATCCCGGTGATCCGCCGGCGCCCCTTCTGGATCGGCGCCGACGCCGTCCTCGAAGAGGAGTCGACGATTCCCTACGGAGCCCGCTCGTGCGAAAAGCCGCGGCTTCCTGGTTCCGCACGATTCGGAGCCCCCAGGAGGAGAATCAACCGAGAGAGAGACGAATCGCCCTCCGGTCCTCCTTCTCCCGGGACTCCCGAATCAGTCGTTTGTCGCCTCGGATCCGCCAACCCGCCTCGGCCATCAGGGCAAAGGAATTGGTGCTCCGGCGTCGGCAACGATCAGCTGCGAGCCGAGCGCGGCAAGCTCGTCCTTGAGTCCCTCGATCCGAGCCGTCGGCTGTGGGGGGCTCGGGTACCAACGGAGGTTGATCAGCGAGCGATACTCCCGGCGATACCTGCTGGGATCAGCCTCAGGAGTGGGATATCCCGTGCCAAGGTCGACGGCCGGGTAATCGCCTGCATCGGGCCCTGGGACCACGGAGCCGGCGGGCCGGTAGTGGATGGGGACGACGAGCCGTGGGCGCACGGCCTCCACCAAGGAAAGCTCGACCCCGCCGAGCGGCCCCACCGGCAGCAACAGTAGATCGACCCGGCCGCGCAGTTCGTCGTAGTGAAAATCGAAGACCTCCTGCAGGTCACCCGGATGATAGACCGATGCCCCACTGACAATGTGAGTGACCAGGTAACCCTGTGGGCCGAGCTCGCCGAGGCCGACGAAACCTCCGTCGTGAGTCGGCCACTCCTCCCAATCGGTCGACCGATACCGCTGCCAACGATCGAGAATCGAGACAGGCTCACGGTCACTGCTCTGCACCGGCTCGACCCGGAATCCGGCTACCTCGATCCCAAGATCCACGCCTGCCTTCGGCGACCGAGCGTAACGCGGATGGAGAACGACGGTGCGCTCCTCCGGCAACAAGGAAGTGAGTTCCGTGTCGGGCTCGACCAGCGGCGCATCCAGCAGGTGCATCAGGGTGCAGCTCTTCGGGACCACGAAGATCGGATCATGCTCTGCCAAGCGTCGCAGGGCGACCGGGTCGAAGTGATCGTGATCCTCGCGGGTCAGGCAGACGATGTCACCGCGATCTCCGACTGCGTGGGCGTGCGGGTCGATCGCCACCACTGCACCTTGCGCGTCGATCTCGATGCTCGAGGCACCGAGCCACCGGACCTCAACTCCACTGTCGTGCATCTCAAGTCCTCCTTCGTCTTGACGCCCGGTCAGGCGACCAGGACGTTGGTCGGGGCTTCGTAGGTGCGCCCGGCCTCGATCAGCAGCAACTCCGAGCCTGCTCGGGAGATCTGCTCGCGCAGGCCCTGGATCCGGCGGAGCGGAGGATCCGGGGTCGGAATCCAGTGGCCACGGATCTTGCGTTGAAGGTGCATCCGGTAGACGTCCGGATCGGCCCCGGCACGTGGGCCGCCGAAACCGATATTGGTGGTGGGCACGTCCTCGGCACTCACTTCCAGTGGCACCGGGTAGCCAGGCGTGTTCACCCGATAGTGGATCGGCACCACGAAGCGCGGCTGGACAGAGCGGACCAGGCTCATCTCGATGCCCTCGAGCTTGACGATTGGCATGAACATGTAGTCGATCCGTCCGCGCAACTCCCGCTGTGCGTCAAAGACCTCGCCAAGATCCCCAGGCGCATAGAAGGTGATGCCCGATGCCGTATCGGTGACGACATAGCCAAGGTTGGGGTACTCGCCATGACCGAGGAAGCTGCCCTTCGCCTCCGGCCAGGTGCCGTCGCCTCCCTTGCGACGCCAAGGCCGCTCACCGCTGTCGATCGTCTCAATCCTGATCCCGTCCAGCTCCAGTGCGGTGACACCGTCGTAGACGCGACCGGGATCGCGGGCGAACTTCGGAAACATCACGGTGACGATCTCCTCGGGGAGGAAGTCGAGTCCTCCGGCAATACCCTCCAGAAGCGGCGAGTCGATGCGCGGATATTCCGATGCCGAACGTGGAAGCATCACCCGCTGGAGCGACCCACGTTCGAACAACGCGCGCAGAGTCTCGGGATACAGGTGGTCGTAATGGTCGTGGGTGATACAGACGTAGTCGACATCGACACCCTGCGGATGCATGTATGGGTCAACAGCGAGCCTCCTGCTGCCAAGGTCGAGCTGTACGCAGCCGGCTCCCCACCAAGTCATCTTCACGCTCATCGAAACTCCTTTCGGATCGTGGTCAGTCGGTCCATCGCAGCAACCTCCGGCTCACCAGGCAGACCAGCCTGTCGACGACCAGCGTCGCGAGAATCGCGACGATGATCGCCAGCAACAAGATGTCGAGACGGAAAAAGGTGTAACCGCGGATCAGCATGTAGCCGATCCCGCCGCGCGAGCTCAGAAACTCGACGAGGATCGCCATGTTGACACTGACCACGACCGCCACTCGGAGGCCACCGACCACGTCGGGAAGGATGCTGGGCAGAACCACCGCCCACAGGGTCCTCAGGCGGCCGGCACCTAACGCCTGCGCGGCCCACCGCCATTCCCGCCTGACGTTCTTGATCGCCTCGATCGCGTCGATATAGATGATGAAGAAGCATGACCAGGCGACGAAGAGGATCGGCCCAATCGGGCGGTAGCCGAACCAGAGGATCACAAAAGGCGCCAGGACGAAGGGCGGGACCGATCGCATGACCGCGATCGCGGGCTCGAGCAGGCGGTCGAGGAGTCTCACGCTGCTGGAGACGAGAGCCACCACCAACCCGATCGAGCAGCCGATGGCCAACCCGATCGCCACCCGCAGCATCGTCTTGCCCAGGTAACTGAGCGTCTGACTCCATTCTTCCTTCGCCTTATCGAACACATCAACGGGCCCAACCAGGTTTTTCTCCGAGACGATGTGGAAGCCGGTCAGCGCGAACCAGATCCCAAGGAGGATCACGACCGCAACCACCGCACCGAGCCAGGCGGATCGATCGAATGAGCGCCGCGCGAGGACCATCAGGATCTCCCCTCGCGATCCGTCCAAGACGTGAGTCGCCGGGTGGCCAGGGTAAGGACGGCGTCGCCGATCACCACGACCACCGTCGCCAGCACCACGACGCAGACCATTTTGTCGACTTCCGAGTAGGGGAGCGCGTGCCAGAGGTAAAAGCCGAGGCCGCTCTGAGCCCCGAGAAACTCGCCTGCGATCGCCCAAGGAACCGAGGCGGCCAAGGTGATGCGAAGGCCGCCGATGATTCTCGGCACCACATAAGGCAGGGACACTCGTAGCAGGAGCTGGACTTTGCTCGCGCCGAGGCCCTCTCCCGCCCACAACAACAGCTCCGGCACGTTGCCGAACGCCTGCGCAGCGACCGGGATCATGATCAACGCCGAACCGACCGAGACGAGGATGATCGCGGTCTTCTCACCCGACCCGAACCAGACCAGGAAAAGCGGGAGCAAGGTGATCCCGGGCACGGTCCGAGAGATCTCGATCACCGGCCCGAGCACAAGTTGACCAAGGCGCGACAACCGCAGGCACAGGGGGATGGAGATCCCGATCAACGAGCCGATCGCGAAACCCGCATAGGCTCGCCCCATCGTGGTCAGCGTGTCGGTCTTGAGTTCGGAGGCGTCCTTGCCCATCTGCCGTAGCGTCTCGGCAGGGGTCGGCAGATACGGGACGACTTCCAGCACCGCCAGCAACCACCAGATCCCGATCCAGGCCAATACCGCGACGAAAGCCGCGAGTCGACCGGAGAGCCGAGCCGTGAGTGAGGGTCCGACGCTCGTCGGATCGACGATCAGCCGCGACGCCTCCATCAGCTCCCGAGACCCCTGACTGACGGCGACTGGGCGAGCTGCGCGGAAAGCCCCTGACGCAGGTGCTGGAACTCCGGATCGGCGCGAAGCTCGGGAGTACGGGGCCGCGGGAACTCGATCCTATGCTCAGCGAGGATTCCGCCCGGATTGGCCTTCATCACGATCACTCGGTCGGCGAGGAAGATCGCCTCCTCGATGTCGTGGGTGACGAACAGCGCCGTCTTGCGCTCCCGTTCCCAGAGCTCCAACAACTCGCCCTGCAGCGACTCCTTGGTCATCACATCCAGCGACCCAAAGGACTCGTCCATCAGCAGGACTGAAGGCTCATTTGCAAAGGCACGGGCGATGTCGACACGCTTGCGCATGCCGCCTGAAAGCTGCTTCGGAAAAAGCTTTGCCGAATCGGAAAGCTTGACCAACTCGAGATAGCGGGAGGTGCGACGATGGCGCTCCTCACGAGGCACGCCGGTAGAGCGTGGTCCGAATTCGACGTTCCGCTCGACCGTCAGCCAGGGGAAGACCGCGTCCGCCTGGAAGACCGCGCCGCGCAATGGGCTCGGGCCGACGACCGGCTGCCCGGCGTGTTCGATCCGCCCCTCGGTGGGAGCAAGGAATCCGGCGATCAAGAACAGGAGCGTCGACTTACCGCAGCCGGACGGACCGATGATCGTCACGAATTCGCCAGGCGCGACCTCGAGATCAACGCCACCGAGGACCTCGACCGATTTGCCGTTTTTCTCGAAACGGTGCCGAAGGCCCGCGACCTCGATCTCGGCCACAGAAGTGGCCGAGATCGAGTCCTGTCGGGACGCTGACATTGCCTAGCTCCCCATCGCCGCAACCGCTTCGCCCGCTTTGGTGGAAGCATCGAGGTAGTTGAAGATCTTCAACTGCGCCTCGGCTTCTTCCGTCAGCGATGCGACCTTGGGGTCGGACGAGGATCCGGCTTTGGCTATGTCCTTTTTCGCCGATTCACCATCGGCTATGTACTTCTCGTAGAGGGGTTGCATCATTGCAACCTGTTCATGAATGACTTTTTCGTTTGCCTCTTCGCCATTGACTTCAATCAGCGTTTCGACCATCTGGTCGAAGTTCTGTGGCGACTTCGGAGAGAACAGGACTTCGGCCGTTTCGTCGGCAGTCAGCCAGGGACTGACTTCTTTGTTGACCCAGCGGGCCGCATCGAGATTGAACGAGGCTCCGCTTTCCTCGTTGACCTTTTCATACATGATCGTCAGCGCTTCGTCCTGAAGCTTGTTGGGCTTCGTCGTTCGGGGCGAAAGGTCATCTGCGACCCGGTAGAGAACGCCGAGAACACGCAGCGCGGTTTCTTCGTTTTCGCTCAGCCAGTTCTTGTCGCCGACCCAACCCACGTAGAGATAGCTACCGGGGAACGGCGGCCACTGCTTGGCCGAGGTCAGGGTCACTCCGCCTTCTTCGAGCACCCGGAACGTACCGGGCAGATCTCCCATGTAGACATCGCCTTCTCCACGGAGGAACGCAACTGCACCCTGTGGGAACGGCATGTCGACGATGTTGAAGAACTTGTTCGCGGGCCCGAGTCCGAGCGTTTCGAGCAGGCCGTTGAGCGAGGCTTTCCACTGACGGTAGAACGTGATCAGCGTCTTGCCGCGCAGCTGTTCAATCGTCGACCGCAGGGCCTCTTCTTCGTTCTGACCGGAAGCGACGAATTCTTCAAGGGTCTTGAACTCACCTTCGCGCGCGACGAACTGAAGTCCGTACCAGAGGTCGCTGACCTGCGCCCAGGCCAAGCTGTCCAAGGTCTTTGCCTGGGACACGGTCGTCGCAAGTTCCTCAAAGGCGAAGTCGAGTGACCCCGCCGCGAGCGCCTGAGAACCCTGTGCGAGTTCGACTGCGGTACTGACTTCGGCTTCGATTCCGACTTCTTCGAAATACCCCTTCTGCACTCCTACTTCGGGGATCTGGGCATCGAACACCGGACCGGCAGCGAAGCTGACCTTGACCGGTTCGGCGTGGGTCGAGGTCGTCCCCCCGGAGCTCGAGGATGAACTCTCACCACTACTACTGCTGTCGCTGCTCGAGCCACCGCACGCGGCCAACGCCAGCGCGCAGGCTACGACTACAGCCGCGATCGGGAAGTAGCCCGACCGTCTCCATCTCAACCTCATGGTTCACTCCTTCTCTTACTAGGTACTACGGGCCGGCTTGGACCACCACAGTCACGGCTCACACCGACTGCGGCGAGGTCGTCCCAGAGGCTCTGGGGTATCGATGAAGTCAGGTGGCGGAGATTCTCCTCCAGCTCGTCCGGAGTGCGTACGCCGAGCACGACGCTGGTCACTGCCGAGTGGCCGTAGCCGAAGGTCAGCGCGGCAGCCGGAAGCGAAACCTCATGGCGTGCACAGATGGCGGCGATCTCGGCGACCCGGTCGCGCACTTCCTCGGTGGCCGGGCGGTAGTCGTACATCGAGACGGACGGATCGGCCAGGATGCCACCGTTGAACACCCCGCCGAGCATCACGGATACTTGGCGTTCGGCGCAAAGCGGGAAGAGCTCCTCCGCGGCGCTCTGGTCGAGTAGCGAGTATCGGCCCGCCAGGAGGACGGCGTCGATGTCCGTCTCGCGGACGAAGCGGGCAAGCATCTCGCTTTGGTTCATCCCCACTCCGATCGCGCCGACGGTCCCCTCGTCGCGCATGCGCGCCAGTGCCGGATAGGCCTGGTCGACCGCCTCCGCCCAGTGATCGTCCGGGTCGTGGATGTAGACGATCTCGACTCGATCGGTGCCAAGCCTTTCGAGGCTTTCGGAGAGTGACCGCCGAACCCCCTCCGCGCTGTAGTCGAAGCTTGGATACCGGGCGGGTGCGCCTTCGAAGAGGTGAGTGCCATCGGCCGCGACGAGGACGCCTCCCGGCGCAGGCGCAGGCGCGTCTGAATCCAGGGTTCGACCGACCTTCGTGGAGATCGTCACCGAGTCCCGCGGCAGGGACGCGAGGGCGCGGCCCAGCCGTTCCTCGGCCAAGCCGAAGCCGTAGAGTGGTGCGGTGTCGAAATACCGGACGCCGGCCCCATACGCAGTCGCGATCATCGACTCCGCGTCGGCGTCGGCGACGGTGGCGTAGAGATTACCCAGCGGATTGGTGCCGATCGCCAGCCGCGAGACCGTGACTACGGTCGAGCCGACCCGGACCTGATCGGCCGGATTGACCGCCTGGTTGCGTTCTGCTCCTGGTGCCGCCATCGGTCAGAGAATTCGCGCCCCGTAGAGGGTGATCGCCGAGGACTCGTCCGCCAGGGTCGGCCAGTCGCTGACGATGCGCTTCATCCCTTCGCCCTTGACCGCCTCGTTCCAGGCCTCCCAGCTCTCTACTTCGATGTCCTCGACGATCGTGAACCTGGGGTCGGCTGGATCGGCGCCTTTGATCTCATACGTCTCGAACCGGTTGACCGGGGCTTGCCGTGGGGTGATCTGCTGGTCAACATCGCGGGACCATTTCTTGTAGTCCTCGAGCGAAACCCCGTCTCGCAGGTTGTACATCACGAAAATCTTGGTGTGCATCGCGTTCTCCTTGGGTTGGGGATTCAGGGCACTCGAAAGCGATCGACGGCTTCCATGTCGAGCTCGAAACCGAGTCCAGGGCCGTCCGGCAAAGAGAATTGCCCGTCGGGATCGATGTCGACGGGCTTGACAAGAAGTTCGTCGCGGAGGCCGTTCGAGGTTCGATCGAACTCCAGCACCATCCCGTTCGGCAGGGCCGCCAGGAGATGTGCATTGGCCATCAGGCCGACCGCCGACCCGAACACATGCGGGGCGACGGGCAGGTGATGGCATTGGGCCAGGGCCGCGATCCTGCGGCTCTCGCTGATACCGCCGCTCCAAGTCACGTCTGGCTGGACCACATCGATCGCGCCGGCTCCGATCAGATCGCGAAAGTCATAGCGACCCTGGGCCGTCTCATAACCCGCGATCCGTACTGCGCCGGCGTCGACGAGGCGGGCGTTGCCCTCGATGTCCTCGACCGAGATCGGCTCCTCAAGCCAGGTCACGTCAAGTTCGGCGAGGATCGGCAGCATTCGCAGGGCGGTATTCACGTCCCACCCGCTATTGGCGTCGACCATCAGTTCGACGCCCGGGCCCACCCGGTCGCGCACGGCCCGTACCCGGGCCGCATCCTGCTCGAAATCGTGGGCGCAAAATTCTGATTCCCGGACCGCCAGCAGCGGGCTGAGCGGCACGCTCGGGTTGCGCCCAACCTTGATCTTGACCGCGTTGAAGCCGGCGCCGACCTGCTCCGCCACCTCCTCGGCCAGCACCTCGGGGGTCTGCTGCGCGTGGTAGAAGCCGGTGCTCGCGTAGGTGGGGAGGCGTGTCTGATAGGTGCCAATGAGTCGGTGGACCGGTTGGTCGGCGACCTTTCCGAGCAGATCCCAGAGAGCGATGTCGATGCCGCTCATCGCTGCCAGAAGCACGCCCCGTCGACCGTGCTGCGTGGTCGTGTTGTACATGCGGGCGAACAGACGCTCGATCTCGAGCGGATCCTCACCGTGGATCAGCGGGCCCAACTCGTTCTCGACCACGGCCGCGGTCGTGGCCGAAGGCCCGCCGAAGGGGGCGGCCTCACCGATTCCCGTGATGCCGAGATCGGTATCGACGAAAACCAGCACCGCGTGGCGCGCGGGAATGAAATTCAGCGCGTCGGCCATCGGGAAACTCCGCCGGAAGGCCAACTTGACCGCGCGGACCGCCGTAATTCTCATTTGGTGTCGTTCCTTAAGAGTCGTATACTCATGTGACGTGCAACTTAGCAGCTCATCATATGAGTTCGCAAGGAGGGTTATCGAATGAGCCCCGATCGGTCCGCCGAGCGGAGGTCGATCTCGCGTGATCGCCTCCACCAGCAAGTCGCGGCCCAGTTGATCGAGCAGATCGTCGCGGGCGATCCTTCGGCAGGCGAGCTCCTACCGTCGGAGCCTCAGCTGAAAGCGCAGTTCGGCGTAAGTCGGACGGTGATGCGGGAGGCCTTGATGCTGCTGGAGAGCAAAGGGCTTATCGCGATCGAGCACGGACGCGGAAATCGGGTGATGCCCCGGGAGTCTTGGAGCATCTTCGACCCGATGGTCATCCGTGCCCTCGGTTACGGCAGGGGGATGATCGACATCTTCGAAGATCTGCTCGAAACGCGGAGGATGTTCGAGGTCGAAGCGGCGGGACTCGCCGCGCAGAGGGGGCGCAACGATCTCGGGGCACTGCTCGCGATCATCGATGCGATGGAACACGCCCTCGACGATCCGACCAAATATTTCCGTTACGACACCGAGTTCCACGCCGCCCTACTCAAGGCGACGCGCAACCAAGTTCTGTGCCAGTTGATGGAGCCGGTCCAAGGCCTGCTCGAAGCGGCGCGGCGCGAGGTTGTCTCGATCTCCTCAAGACAAAGCTTGGAAGAGTCTCTTGACGGTCACAGACGGATCGTCGACGCGATCCGCGCCGGCGACGTCGAGGGCGCGAAGGCGGCGATGCGAGACCACCTCATGCTGACCAAATCCGACCTCGCCGCGGCCAGCCGCAGGATCGCCGCCGCGGAGCCCGGAGGTGCCCAGTGACGGCTGCACGCGATCTACTCGACGCGCTGGCTTCACCGAGCGAGGGTCGAGTCTTCGACCTCAGCTCCGGATGGTGGCCGGGGATGCCGGTCCATGAGGTACATCCCCGATTCGAGGTTCTTACCTATCGCTCACCCCGCGGCGAGCGGGTCCAGCGCGACCTGGAGTTCCTCGACCAGGCGCACGACACCTCGGGGTTCGGCTTCGTCTCCGAGTTGGTCCAATGCACCTCTCACTCAGGCACCCACATCGATGCCCTCTGTCACACGGTCGCGGGTCCGCGTGGCGAGTGGTATGGCGGCGAATCGGCCGACGACAGCCTCGGTGACTTCGGCGCGCTCAACAACGATGCCGCCGAGATCCCGCTGTTGATCCGTCCCGGCGTTCTGCTCGATGTTCCCGCGGCCCTCGGCACCGAGTCACTACCAGCCGATCACCGGATCGAGGTCAGCGAGCTCGAAGCGGCCCTGGAGCTGGCCAGGGCGGAGATTCGGCCCGGCTCGGTGATCCTGGTCCGAACCGGACAGATGCGTTGTTGGCCCTCCCGGGAGCGCCTCGCCGACGTCGCCGGTTCAGGGGTAGGCCTGGATGCGGCGCACTGGCTGACCGCACACCACCCGGTCGCGGTCGGTGCGGACACTGCGACCTTCGAGTGCGACGTTTCCGAGGTCAAGAGCGTCCCCCAACCCGTGCACCTCCTGTTGCTGCGTGATCACGGCATCCACATCATCGAGTGGGTGAACTGCGAGGAGCTGGCGGAGGCTGGCTTCGGCACCTTCCTTTTCATCGGGATCCCACTGCCGATCCGCGGCGCCACCGGTTCGCTGCTGCGGCCCTTGGCCATCGCATGAGCACCGCAGCCGGCATTGACCTGCTCGCCTTCGGCGAGGCCTTGGTTCGACTCACCCCTCCGGGACGCGAGCTGCTGGAGACCGCCGACGCGATGCGCGTCGGGGTGGCAGGCGCCGAGCTGAACACGGCGGTCGGCGTCGCTCGCCTGGGCCACCGCGTCGCCTGGCTCTCGCGCATACCCGACAACCCACTCGGACGGCTCGTGGAGAGCCGGGCACGCGCTGCGGGAGTGGACACCACGATGGTTGAACACTGTGGCGAGGAGCGGCAGGCCCTGATGTTCCTCGAGCATGGAGCAACGCCACGGCCGTCACGGGTCACCTACGACCGCCGCGAGAGTGCCTTTGCCCGTCTCGAGCCCGGCGCGATCCATTGGTCGGATGTCCTCGAGGGAGTGCGGGCGTTCCACACTACGGCGATCACCATGGCCATCTCGAGGAATTGCCATGAAGCTGTCGTGGCCGGGCTCCAGACCGCACGTGATGCCGGTTCCCACACCAGCCTGGATCTCAATTTCAGAAGAAGTCTCATCGAGCCCGAGCGGCTGGCGCGCGGAATCAGGGAGGTCGCCCCGACCGTCGATCTGCTGATCGCCTCCGTCACCGACGCCGCTGCCGTCTTCAACACCGGATCGGACCCGGCACAGGCCGCGGCCCGGCTGGCCGACGATCTGGGCATCGAACGGGTTGCGATCTCGGCCCGTGTCGACCTGAGCGGCGACCGCCAGAGCCGACGCAGCGCCCTCTTCTGGGGCGGTCATGTCGAGGTCGCCGACTCCCCCGCCTTCGAGACGGTCGACCCCCTGGGGGGTGGCGATGCATTCGCGGCGGGCCTTATCGACGGCGTCCTGCGCGGAGACCTCCGGCACGGTCTGCACGTGGGAGGTGCGCTGGCCGCCCTGAAGCAGACGATCCCGGGCGATTTCGCGCTGGTCACGGAATCTGAAATCGAGGCAACCATGGGAGGCACGAGCATGAGGACTGAGCGCTGATGATCGATCGACTGTCCGGCACGATTCCGGCTTTGCTCACCCCGTTCCGGGATGGCGACGATCGGATCGATCAAGGGGCGCTCGACGTCCATCTCGGATGGCTGAGCAATGCCGGCATCAAGTCCGTACTCGTCGCCGGTACCACCGGCGAGGGTCAGTCACTTTCCGTCGGCGAGCGCATGGAACTGGTCGCGCACGTTCGGCACTTCTATCCCGACTTGGCGCTGATGGCGGGAACTGGGTTCAACTCCCTTACCGACACCGTCGAGGCCTCGCAACGCGCGCTCGACCTCGGGGTCGATGCGTTGCTGATCCCGCCCCCCTGCTACGGCCCCTCCGATCCCGCCGAAGTATTTGCATTCTTCGCCGCAGTGGCCGGGGCCCTTCCGGAAGACGCCCCGATCGTGCTCTATCACATTCCTCAATACACGGGAGCGGCTATTCCGATCGACGTCGTCGACCGGCTTCGGGACACCTTTGGCGAACGAATCGTCGGCCTCAAGGACTCCGGCGGGGAACCGCGATACCACGAAGACGCCTTGCGACGACTCTCGGGCCTGACCGTCTTCGGCTCCGACGGACTGGCAACGATCTCCTACCCGAACCGAGCCCCTGTGATCTCTGCGCTCGCCAACATCGTCCCTGAGGACTTCATCTCGATGGAACGAACGTTCAACGCAGGCCGAGTGCCCTCGACCGAAATCGAGGCCCGCTTACGTGAGCTCAGATCGTTGACCCACTCGGTTCCTCAGCGGACCGCGCTGAAGTTCCTGGCGCACCTCTTTGCCGATGTTCCCTTCGGCAGAGCCCGGGCGCCGGAACTTGACCTTACCCAGGATCAGACCGACGCACTCCGTGCCTCCCCCACCGTTCGCCGGCTTCTCGAGTCGAGCACCTGACCGATCCTGCGATCTTCGAATCCGTCGGACCGCCGCAGGCCGACCGACAGCCGACCCGTACCTTCGTCCGCTGGACCTCGACGTCGGCCTCGAGTCAGTGGTCGATTTCACAATCCACGGCGGGTCGGGTTTCCTCTTGTTTCTCAACCCCGGTGATCCACGGATGGGCGCTTCCTCCCCGACACGATCCAGATCGCCACAGCAGGCCCGCCGCCCCACCGCCCAGAAACGATGCGGAACGCTCGACTCGAAGGAAATCGAGTCGCCCAGCCCGAGCACATAGGACTCGTCGGGAGGATGGAAAGTCGACCTTCGGATCACGCGAGGCGGTGAAGACCGTCCTGCTGTCAAGGCCGGTTGAGCATTCACCCTCTCGCGCCGGTTGAATATTCACCCACCCCGAACCCTTCGCCGGTCGAGAAGCAGACCACCGGTGGCAGGTGGGGGTCCCGCCCGTGGAGCCGAGCCGGGAGGGCGAGGCGGAGCGGGCGGGAGCGCTCAGTCCCGAGGGGGCGGTGAGCCCAGTTCCTTGTCGCGCAGGCGGTAGCTGTCGCCCTTGAGGCCGAGGATCTCGGCGTGGTGCACCCGCCGGTCGATCTTCGCCGCGGCGAAGTTCACCCTGTCGATGGACAGTTTCCTGCGGGCCAGGGTCGCGGCGAAGATCGCGCTCGGTGCCTTCTCCTTGGTCCCGCCCGAAGATTGGCTCGACACCGACTGGGCGAAGCTGCTCCAGAGTTGGCTGTGGGACCAGAGGCCGAGGACCGAGGACGGGGGTGTGATCTTCGCCGCGCCGTGGGAGGTGCCGCCGCCGACCGACACCCTCGGGGCGCCGCCGAAGCACACCCTCTTCTTCCTCCCTGGCGACGGTCGCGGAGCGCGGTTCGGCATCGTCCTGTTCGGCGAGGAGCTGATGGTGGTCCGGACCGGACCGCTCGACGGTCGTCCTCCCGAGATCGCCTGGCAACTCGATCCGATCGCCCGGACCTGCAAGGAGACCTCCTTCTCGGATCTCGCGCTGCGGGAAGGGGGGGTCCTCCCGAACGACCGCGAAGAACACGGCCTCCTCCCTTTTCAGGAGGAGTGATTCGAAACAGTCCGGCCGGCGCGATCCAGCCATCGCACCCAGGAGGTCGGCGGTTCGAATCCGCCTAGCTCCATCGACTTGTCTCTGCAGCTCAGATATTTCGCTTGCGCCCGAGACGTTCTGTCTTCACCCTGACCTGACGTAGTCAACGGCAGTCAACCTCGCGGTCCGGGAGGCGCCGGCGAAGGAGGCCGAGATGGCGGTCGCCACGGCGCCCCGCCGCGCCCGGGTCGAGCGCGGCATCTACCCACAGCCGAACGGCAGGCTCGCGGTCTGCGCCCGGCGGGCCGGGCGCCTTGACTTCCGCACCTGCGACGGCGACCTCGAGGACGCCCACCGCGCCCGGGAGGAGCTGGTCGCGGGCCTCGCCGCCGGACGGGTGCCCGCCCCGCCGCGCCTTCGCCTCGACACCGTCGCCGCCCGCTGGAGCGGGCGCTTCGAGGCGATGGTGGCGGTGGGCGAACGGCACCGCAGAACCTACGAGGCACACCGTTTCCACCTCCACAACGACCTCTCCCCCGCCTCGGCCACCGTCGGGATCGGATCCTGGCCGTAGAAGACATCGCCGAACTCATCGGTGACCTGCGCGCCGACGGGCGCTCGCCGAAGACGATCGCCAACGCCCTGGCCACCTGCAGAGCGTCCTGCGCTTCCCCCGCCGGCGCGGCTGGATCGTCGCCGACCCGGTCGAGCTGCTGGAGCCAGAGGAGCGGCCACCGGGCGCCGGTCGAAGTCCTTGCCGCCGTAGCGGTAGCCGAAGCGGTCGATCAGCGAGCCGGCGCCGAAGTCGGGGGAGGCCGAGGACCAGACCGCGCCGATCGAAACGGCGGCGAGGAAGGCGGCCGTCGCCTCGGCGACGTTCGGCAGGCAGGCGACGACGCGGTCGCCCTCCTCCACGCCGAGGGAGCGCAGGCCGGCCGCCACGGCGGCCACCTTCGCGCGCAGCT
Source organism: Solirubrobacterales bacterium (assembly GCA_051986435.1). Classification (GTDB taxonomy): domain Bacteria; phylum Actinomycetota; class Thermoleophilia; order Solirubrobacterales; family 70-9; genus VAYN01. The sequence continues at coordinate 35,600 of JBPYFM010000037.1, forward strand.
CTCCCCAGGTGATCTCCTCGAGGTCGCGCAGCTCGGAGGCGTGGAGGATCGCGCCCGCGCTCGCCGTCGTACTCGACCCCGAACCAGTCGAAGATCGAGTTCCAGAAGGCCTCGAGGTCCGACACCGACCAGCGCCAGAGGTCGGGGTAGGGGGTGACGTCGACACCCTGGGCGCGGAGGTCGGTTTAGGCGGTTAGGTTGGAGGCCTCGACCGTGGCGGCGGTCGGCTCCCAGAGGATCTCGGGGGTCAGAGCGGCACCACCCGACGTCCGACGGGCATCCGGAGGTGCGACCCGCTCAGAGGTGCCAGCCCGTAGCAGCGTGCGATTCCCACAAGTCGGGCGGTAAGGCGCCGGACTCCACGCGACCGGCGGCCCGAGACGATCATCGTCCCGAACCTCCCCTCTGACAGGAGGGCGTGAGTCACCTCTTCGACGCGTGACCAGACTGGGATCCAGACGATTCGCAGCCGTCCCTCGAGCCGTCGGGCGAGGTCCTGAACCTCCTGCCTCAACGATTCCGTGGGGTCTTCGACCGGAAGACCGAACAGCGCGGCGAGATCATCGGCCCACCAGAACGAAGGTCGGTAGGCGACGATGACGGTCATCGTCGCGCCCTCTCGGAGAGCCAGCTCGGCACTCGCGCCGACGACCCTCCGGACGTCGCGGCGGTCGAGCAGGACCCAGCAGATCTCCGAGCCGCCGACGGAACTCGTGGGCATCGAACCGACCCTGGACACCGTCGATACCTCAACCCACTTCCAGCTCCGCCGGCTCGCCGCCCGGGAACCAGTGGGCCTCGACCGGCGGGGCCGAGTCGCGCAGGTAGCGCTCGGCGTCGAGCGCGCCCATGCAGCCGGTGCCCGCCGCGGTGACCGCCTGACGGTAGGTGTGGTCGACGACGTCGCCGACCGCGAAGACGCCGTCGAGGTTGGTGCGGGTCGAGCCCGGCACGACCTTGATGTAGCCGTCCTCGTCGACCGCGACCTGGTCCTTGACGACCTCCGACCGGGGCACGTGGCCGATCGCGACGAAGGCGCCGGTGGCCTCCACCTCGGTCTCCTCACCGGTGTCGGAGTGGCGCAGGCGGACCTTGGCGAGTTTGCCGTCCTCGCCGGCGACGAACTCGGTCGGCGTGTACGGGGTGAGGGTGTCGATGTTGTCGACCGCGAGCGCGCGGTCGTACATGATCTTCGAGGCGCGGAACTCGTCGCGGCGGTTGACGATCGTCAGCTCGTCGGCGAACTTCG